>JALFXH010000127.1 GCA_022786965.1 Clostridiales bacterium | reverse complement strand
TCGTCGGTCACCTTGATGTACGCGCCAACCTGTTCCAGTACGTTCTGCGGCTGCTTCTTCAGAGCCTCCCGGTCCAGCGTTTCTGTGGTTTTGATCAGTTCTGTGCGCCCCATCGCCTTGAGTGTGGCAATGGCCTCCGCTGCCTTACTGGTGGCCAGCATCAGTTTGCTGCTGAGACGATAGCATCGCACATCGCATAAAAAGAATTTACGCTTGAGAGATTGTCTCCAAGACCTTTGTACACAATGTCTTTATAATATGAAACGATTTCAGTTACGGATTTTGCAAATTCAGGGAATTGCTCAAGTGCCTTTTTGGCTACTTCTGGATCCATTTGCGGAAGGCAAGAGGCAAACTGAATGATTTTGTCTTTAGTCATGTGGCGAAAGTCAGGAATTCCCAGTTTCTTGAGTACTTTTGCCTCAGTTAAAGTCCTAGCCATAACAGTGGTCACTCCTATGATGGTTTCATTCAAAGCATAGCGGAAGAGGGGGTACGATATATGCCTACTAGCATTATAAGATGTGACTTAAAGGTATGCAAGGGAGCGAATGAATCAATTGCGGGTATTTGATAAACAGCAAACGCCCCGGCTGCAGTAACTTGCATCCGGGGGCGTTTGTATATCTATTTGAGCGGAAGACGGGTCACCTGCTGTTCAAAAACTCCTCCATGCCCATCTGACCATCCTGCGCCTTCCGCTCCAGCAGCGGGGGAGTAGCGGCCAATAGCGCTAATGCCGCTGCCGGGTCAGTGAGCCAGGGGCGGATGTCGCTGCGCGCCAGCGTCAGGGGCATCCGATCATGGATAGGGCTGACCGAGGCGTTGGGCGCGGTGGTCAGGATGACGAACCGGTCCTCTCCATCTACATTGTCGTAGATGCCGGCCATCCAGAGCGGGCTGTCGGGCAGGGAGAAGGTGTACGCCCGGCGGGCGGCGTCCCGCTCATAAAAGGCTGTGGCGGGAACCACACAGCGACGGGCGGCAATGCTGCGCCGGAACAGACTCTTCTGGGTGACCGTCTCCGCCCGGGCGTTGATGATGAGCCGGCTGTTTGGGCCAGGCAGGCCCCAGGTCTGCAATTCGCTCACTACCTTGCCGCCGCGGCACACCAGCACCGGCGCCCGCTGGGCGGGGCGAACGTCCCCGTCGGGCATGGGCAGCTGCGCGCCCTCGCCGCTACGGCGCTGCACATCCTGTGCGATGCGCAGTAGGTCGGCACTCTGCCGGGCGCTGAACTGATGCCGTCCGCACATGGCCTCTCATCCTCCTTTTGCTTTTCAGCCTACTACTACGCCGAAAATCCGGAACTCCGCCTCGGGCTGCACCGGAATGGGCTGGTAGCGGGGGTTCAGGGACACCAGCTCCGGCTGGCCGTCCCGAATGCGGAGCTTCTTGCAGTAGCTCTGGCCGTCGTAATAACACAGGATGATCTCGCCGCTTTCCGCGGTGTCCCGCCGGCGGGCCCACACGATCTGCCCGTCCGCAAAGCGGGGCGTCATGGAATCGCCCGCCAGCCGCACGCCAAACTCGGCGCTGGCCGGCACCGATTCGTCCGCTTCCATCTCCTCGGCTGCTTCGTCGTCCAGAAACTGGCCGGTGCCGGCGGACGCCGCCTGCAGGTAAATGGGAATGGTGCGCCGCTGAGACGGCGGTGGCTGGACCCGGAAGCGAGGCGACTCCAGCAGCAGCCGGCGGTACTCGGCCAGCATGAACAGGCCGGCGTCGTTCAGCCCGCCGCACAGTGAGCCGGTGGCGAACAGACAGCTTACGTCCATATCGTTCAGCACCTTTGCAAGGGCCAGCGCATGGTGAATCTTGGGCTGAGTGCGGCCCACCTCCCAGGAGGACAGCGCGCCCACGCTCACCGTTTCGCCCTGGGGCAGGTACAGTGCCATCTCCCGCACCACCTGCTCCTGGCTTTTGCCCAGTTCCTTGCGCATCATTGCCAGCCGCTCATTCCATAGCATCCTGCCATCACCTCACCTCTATTATATCCTTTATAAAGCATCAATGCAATAAAATTCTACAAAATTATTGAAATTAACAATTGAAATAATTATTTTGTAGAACTATAATTAGGCTGACGGAGGTGAGAGAAATGAGAGCGCGGCAGATTCTGCACTGTGACTGCAATTGTTTTTATGCCTCGGTGGAGATGCAGGAACAGCCGCGCCTGCGAGGAAAGGCCATCGCCGTCTGCGGCGACCCGGAGGCTCGCCACGGCATCGTGCTCACGGCGAGTTATCCTGCCAAGCGGATGGTGGTCAAGACCGGCATGGCCATCTGGCAGGCACAGCAGTGCTGCCGGGACCTCATCATTGTCCCGCCACATTATCGTGAGTATGTGCGGTACAGCGGCTTCGTGCGGGAGATCCTGGAGGAATACACCGACCAGATCGAACCCTTCGGACTGGATGAAAACTGGCTGGACATGACCGGCAGCTGCGGGCTGTTCGGCTCGGGAGCTGCCATTGCCCGGCAGATCAGCGACAAGGTGAAGCGGGAACTGGGCATTACGGTGTCCATTGGGGTGGCGAACAATAAAATCACCGCCAAGCTGGGCAGCGATTACAAAAAGCCGGACGCCATCACCCGCATCGAGGCGGACAACTACCGCCAAATCGTTTACCCGCTGCCGGTAGAGGACCTTTTATATGTGGGGCCGGCGACGAGACGAAAGCTGAATTGGTACGGCGTGCGCACCATCGGCCAGCTGGCGGCGCTGGAGCCCTGGCGGCTGGGGGAGTGGTTCGGTAAAATAGGGTATGTGCTGTCCTCCTTTGCTCGCGGCACCGACCAGACGCCGGTGGCAAAGCTAGGCTGGCAGGCGGCGGTGAAGAGCGTGGGGAACTCCGCCACCACGCCCCGGGACCTGGTATGCGACGAGGACGCCTGGCTGATGCTGCTGATTTTATCGGAGAGCGTGGCGGCCCGTCTGCGGGAGCTGGCCCTGAAATGCACGGTGGTGGAGATATCCCTGCGGGATACAGAGCTCGACAGCTTTACGCGCCAGCAAAAAGCGGAAAGCCCCACCGACAACTGTCTGGAGATCGCCCGTGCGGCCTTTGAGCTGTTCCGGCAGAACTACAGCTGGAGCCGGCCTTTGCGGAGCATTGGAGTGCGGGCGAGCGGGCTTGTGGCGGCCGGTGCGCCGATGCAGCTGTCGCTGCTGCGGGACGAGATCCGGCGGGACAAGCGGGAGCGGCTGGACCGGGCGGTGGATGAGGTGCGGGAGCGATACGGGTACGGCAGCCTGCAGCGGGCGCTTGTCCGCACCGACCCGGCTCTGGGCGGCATCGATCCCACCAGCCATACCATCCACCCGGTGGGATTTTTCAATGGAGGATAGGGCAGTGGAGCGGAACAGGGAAAAGCGGTATGTAGCAGTAGACGTGCATTTTTCCGCTGAGGGACGGCTGCGCCCGCTGCAGATCGTTTTTGACGAGGGGCGCGTCTATGCCGTGGACCAGGTGCGGGACGTCTGCCGCCGGGCGGCGGATGTGGGCGGTGTGGGAGACCGCTATACCTGTGTCATTCAGGGGCAGGAGCGGTACCTCTGGTTTGAGAAAGGACGATGGTTCGTGGAAGCGTTCAACGAGTGAGTGGTCACAAGGAATTTCTGCGAGAAACGATACAGGCAAAGTCACGACGAAGGGAGGTCGGGACGATTGATGTTCGACGATTATCCGCCCCTTGGACTGTTGAAGACGGTGGAGGCAAGGGTGCCGCGCGGCTGTGAGATGATGGAGGACATCCACTGTGCCAACGGGCAGGAAGATATGGACAGCTGGCCGGAGTGGTGCTATGCGCCGCTGGCGGCCGCAGTCTGCGTCGCTTTGTTTGAAGGAGACCTGGGGTGCAAGAACCCGGAAGAGATAATGGAGTGGGCCTTTTCGCTGGGAGAAAAACTTTTTGCGGTAGCTCCGTGGAAAAAGCGGAAAACGGTCTATATGCTGGAGCCGGCTTTGGTGGACTATGTGCTTAAGAACCGGGTCGTTCTGGCCCGGGTGCCCTCTATGGACCTGGTACACCTGCCCTGTGCTTCGTTTTATCTGCAGGTCGATTTCCTGGGCACGGACAAATACCCGGTGCACGGAGCGTTTGTGACATTGGAATGTGACCCGGGAACAGAGAGAAAGGAGTGCCGCGTACTGTTCTTGTACAACGATGACACGTGGAGTTCCTATGCGCTTGAAATGGGAGAGCGGTCCGTGTTTGGTGCCATCCAGGCAGTGCTGGATGAGAGGCAGGAACAGGCAAACCGCCTCAGAGCGGCTGGCGAGGCGTGCGAGTTTGGGGAAGAGCATTATTGCCAGGTGAGAAAGCAGTTGGAAGGGACCATGCAGCTTGCGTTTTTCTTTGCTTATTAGAGCATTACAAGGAGGCCGGGGCTCTCGCGGCAGTGACGCGGATCAAGCCCGTGAACGGAATGGATATATGCTACGTCCGCAAACCTGAGGACCCCGAGTTGCGGTGTATGAAAGCCTTTGCCTGCTGATCTTTTGTGCGGAAGGCGAACGGCGGCACACGACATTTTGACACAGAAAAAGCCCCCGGAGCGATCCTTTACGGATCGCCCCGGGGGTTCTCAGTATTCCGATTTACGAGAGACAGAAAAGATTTTCCTGCGCATAGCGGTCCCAGGAAGGGCGCACCGCGGGCGACTCATGAAGGGGAGCTGTGAGCAAGCGCATCGAATCCAGCGGGGGAAGACCCAGCTGTTCGCGCACGCAGAGCAGGATGTGCAGGGTGTCGTCTGTGTCCTGCACCACGCCCACAGGCCAGCCGCAAAAGCTGCGCCAGGTAAACGCGGCGGTGTCGGTGCTCCCGGAGAAAAGCCAACCAAGACCCAAAGCAGCCGGCGCGGGCGCCGGCGCCGGAGCGCCCATGGCTTCAATCACCTCCTCAATGTCCTCCTCCTGCTCCACAGACGCAAGGATACGGTCCCAGTCATCCGCGCGGAGAGGGGGAAGCGCAAACTCCTCGTCATCCAGGCTGCAATCGTCCGTCTCCTGTTCACCCGGCAGCGAAAGGTCGGACCAGGGAACATCGTCCAGCAAATGGTCCGGCGGCGCAACCAGGTTTTCCTCCGGCAGCGGGGTCAGCAGGCAATCGTGCACATCGCAGTCGGTCACGACACCGCGGGGGATGGGGATGCGGTCGGGGTCAGCGGGAGGCTGATACTTGGGCGGCTGTGCCTCTTCGGGAGCAGAGTCGGTGCAGTAGTTGTTGAGGAAATCCTCCCCGCGCACTCCGGCCAGGAGACTTGCCCGTCCTGTGCGTCAAAGGCGACGGCGTAGAACGAAGATGCACATACACAGGACATGACCAGATGAAGGCCCGGAAAACTTTCGGCAACCGTTTCGAACCAGTTGTAGGGCGGCGCGTTTACCGTCAAGAATGCGAACCGAATGGAGTCACAGTGGCTGTTCCAACCCATGTCGGGGAGCGTAACGATACTGTCGGTATCAAAGCGGCATCCCCAGTATTCATCCGCCCAGTCCAACGGCGCATCCGCAGGCTGCGGGACCATGGCGTTCAGAGCGAACAGCGGAATCTTGCCGGCAAGGGAATGGTTCATATCCCGGCGGATTTGGATGTTGCGGGTGACAAAGTGCTCCAGCTCGTAATGAGGGCCGGAAACGGACAGGACGTTGTGAAAGTAATTCGACATTTGTTTTCTCTCCTTTTGTTTGATTTTAGAAATACAAAAAGCCACCCTGCGCGTGCGATACCTAACGTAGCACAGTCGCAGGGTGGCTTTTTGCGTTGTAAAAAGCAAAAGACCCAATTCGACCGGTATTTCCGTGACTCGAAATTGGATCTTTTATACTCTATGTATCTGACATAACAGAAATAAAAACGATTGTCAATACTAAATATAATTTTGCTTTGTTTTTTCAGAACAATGAAATTGCCGAGAGAAGTTTTCATGGAAATGCGCCGGGACCTCACCAGCCACCGTGCTGGTATTCAGCGAGCTTCAGATAGAACTGAATGCGCAGCCGCTGGTTGCCGTTTTTCAGGTCCAATCCGGTCAGCTCCTTGATTTTATTGATGCGATACAAGAGCGTGTTTCGGTGAATGTTCAGGCTGTTTGCGGCCGTTACCGGATTATCCACATAGAGAAGAAAACGGTCCAGAGTTTTCAGAAGTTCCGAGCCGGTCTCCTTATCATAGGCTTCCAGAACGGATACCTGAAGATTCTAAGCCGCGCTGTGAAAGCCTTTGACTGCCGATCCTCAGGGTGTCAGGCGAACGGCCGTGCACGACATTTCGACGTAGAAAAAGCCCCCGGGGCGATCCTTTAAGAATCATCCCGAGGGTTCTCAGTATTCATTTTGTGGAAGGCGCACGGCGGGCAGCTGATGAAGGGAAACTGTGAGCAGGCGCAGCGGGGGAATCTTTCATCAAACGAGAAGGTGCGGCTGAATCAGTTCAGGACCAGTGGCTTGCTTAGCTTTAAGCGATTTGAAGCCTGCACCACTGGAGATAGGGAGGATTTGGCGACGGGATTCGGTTCAGGGCTGCTTTGGTGACTTGTTGCAGGAAGAAGAAGGAGTTGTCTCTGACAAGGCAAATGGCTTTACATCTCGGGGGGGGGGGTGACTGGCTGCCAGATGCAGTTGCTACTGAGGTCCGGATCGCTGCTGGTCATTGCTTGCAATGTGTGGCGGAAACTCACACCCCAGACCGGGTCCTGTTTGTATTTGTCCATAATGCGCTTGTCCACCAGTTCGCAGTTTTCCCGATTGGTGCCTGCCAGAATTACCAAAAAACGGTCTCGCCCGAACTGGGTGAACACGTCGCCCCGGCGCAGGCTGCCGCTGATAGCGGTCTTCAGCTTTGAGGCTGCAAGGGTCGCCTTCCGCGAGTTCGCCAACAGCTGGCCGTGGGGGTCGGTGAGCCAGTAGAGCAGCAGGTAGCCGCTTTGGCCGGTCCGCTCCATCATGCGGCTGTAGGTCCGGTAAACGTCGATAAAGCTGGGATAGCTGCAATAGTAGGCGCCCCGGGCGGGCTCGCCCTCCTGCAGCTGGCCGGTCAGCTCGTGCACTGTTTCATAGCTCACATGCCCGGCCCGGCTCAACTGGTGGAAACGCTGCGTTAGCGCGTCGCTGGGCTTAGCCCCAAATTCCGCTTCCAGCTCACGCACTGTCTGGTCGTAGACCTCCTTGGCCTCTTGGTATTTCCCCAGTTTCATCAAACAGTCAATGCGCAAGCACTGCCACTCTTCCAGGTGGTGCAGTGCTGCCGCCCGGGTGGCGATATTGAACAGTTCTTCCCACTGTTCCCGCTGCTGGAGCAGCACCGCCAGCTGTTTGACGCACTCGAAATAGCGCTGGCGGTAATCTGCCGCAACAACGGTGGCCCAGTCCTCACCTTCAAGATGGGGCAAAAAATCACCTGCATACAGTTTGTTGGCCTGTAAAAGGTAGGCCAGCTTTTCTTCCTCGTCGGTGGCCGCGGCGGCTTTGGCGTTCCATTGGTCAAAAGCGGCTACGTCCAGCCATACCGGCTCCGGGGCGGTGAAGTAGTACCGTTTGTTCTTTGCCCGCACGGTCATTTCCGGGGGCAGTCCGGCCTTGGCCAGGATGCGCCGCAGATTGGAGACCGTCACTTTTAGGTTGTTCAGCGGGTCGACGTTGCTTTCGTCACAAAACAGCGCGTCAATCAGTGCCTCACGGGCCATGCCTTGTTCGCCCCGGTAGAGAAGCATTTGCAACACAGTCATGGCCTTGGTGGCCAAGCTTTTTTTCATGGGCAGTGTCTGCCCATGATATGCAATCGAAAAATCTCCCAGCATCCGCACCTGTAAAGCGGGGGAATTCTCGCTCATTTGACTGTTCCTCCTCACTGTGCCGGCAACTCATGGCCGACGGGGCGTTCTTTTGCGCCTGATATCCCAATATATTATTTACTATACTCCCACCCTGTTTTTTTGGCAAGGCGCTGCGGACGTTAATTAATTAACTTTTGGAGGGTACAGCAATGTTCCTCTATTTGAAACGCTACAACATAATGAAGAGTTAAAAATATTTATTGGGGGTTGACATTGCTGACCCGCGCATAACCCGCGGTTTAACCTGCCTGTGGGATACTATTCTCATAAAAGCGACGGCTTGTGGCCAAAAGTCTCAAAAGAACGGCCACGCTTAACCGCTCGTTTAACTAGAACATGCAATAATTTAATTGTATAAAGTGAGGAGGCGGGCAGCCCGTGCAGCTGGTAGGAATCCATGCTGCGGCGCTCAATTTGTGCTGTGTGTGCGTGGACAGCGCTGAAGCAGGCGAATGCCGGGGGCAGTTGTTCCATTATTATACAAATGAGGCGCTGCCTTTTCAAAATCAAGATGAACTGATCATGATGATGGATGCCCTCTGTGATGAGCTGGGTTATCCCGAAGCTGCGGAGCAGCTCCGCAGCTTCGGCCGCAGTGCCCGTGCCAAGGCTCCGGAGAAAGAGGTGACGCGCTTGATGAGCAAAGATGACCTTGCCGCACAAAAGGGCATGATGGCCACCTTCGTGGTGCATGTGATGCACCGGCAGAATGCCACCTGGCAGGGCACGGTGGTGTGGGCCGAAAAAAATCAAAAGGCCAGTTTTCGCAGCGCGCTGGAACTGGTGAAGCTGATGGACAGCGCCGTAAGAGGAACATTGCCTGGCTCCGACGCCCTTCATCCGCCCGACGACAAAGACGAAAATGACTCAAGTGTTCAAGAATGACCAAATCCGTGTAGGGAGGCAAAGACCATGAAACACAACCTGTTCAGCCGATTCACCAGCGTTCTGCTGGCCGTGGTTCTGCTGGCCAGTGTGATGAGCTTGCCGAGCCTGGCCACTGAAAATGTGGCTGGGCAGGGCGATGCCGTCATCATCCAGCAGGAGGCAAGCCAGGGTGCCGAGACCGGCGCTGCGCCCGCCGCTGAGAGCGAGCAGCAGCCCGCCGCCGAGGGCGAGCAGCAGCCCGCCGCCGAGGGCGAGCAGCAGCCTGCCGCTGAGAGCGAGCAGCAGCCCGCCGCCGAGGGCGAGCAGCAGCCCGCCGCCGAGGGCGAGCAGCAGCCTGCCGCCGAGGGCGAGCAGCAGCCCGCCGCTGAGGGTGAGCAGCAGCCCACCGCTGAGGGTGAGCAGCAGCCCGCCGCTGAGGGTGAGCAGCAGCCTGCCACCGAGGGCGAGCAGCCCGCCGCTGAAAGCGAGCAGCCCGCGCCCATCGCCGACGCAGAAGAAGGCGAAGAGCCCGACGAACCCGTTGAGGAAGAAGAGCAGCTCGCCGGGCAGGACGAGCAGCCTCTGGACGCCCAGGCCCTGCTGGATGAACTGATGGCCATCGAGGACGACGAGGCCTTCCTGGCGGCGGTGCAGGCCCTCACCGAGGAGCAGGTCGCCGCTCTGGAGGCCCTGGGCGAGGAAGCTCTGGCCGGCCTGCTGGCCAGGCTGGAGGTGCTGTACGCCGAGGAAGAGCCTGCCCCCGTGGACTACAACGCTATGAGCGCGGCGGAGCTGTACGCTTATCTGAGCAGCCTGACCAGCGATTCTCTTTACTTCCAGGTCCGAAACAGCCTCACCGAGGAAAAACTGAACGAGCTTTGGCAGTATATCGACAGCGTGTCCGCGGGTGAAAGCCACACTGTGATCACCAACATCGACAACGGCATCGTCGATTTTACCAGCGCCGCACCGCTGGTCGCTGTAACCGCTCCGCAAACCATGATGCGCACCATGATGCGCGCTGCCGCGTTTAGTGCTCCTTCCCAGCGCAGCAACGCCTTCAACACATCCAATGAAGAGCAGGCAAACGGCCTTGAAATCAACAAGTATGTCAGCGGCTATGATTCCGAACGCGGGACGGGTAGTCTGACGCTGGAGGCCTACGTCACCGGCAACGTGACAACGACCACGCAGTCTATCCCGGTGGACGTGGTGCTGGTGTTGGACCAGTCCGGCTCGATGGCGTACGGTTTCGGAAACCAGAAAGTCGATGCTTACACCTCGCAAACCGTGGGCAACCAGACCGCATACTACAACGCGAATAATTGGAACACACAGTATTATATGCTGGGGACCGACGGCATCTATTATGAGGTGGACTCCATCTCGAGAAACCAGAGTTACGTCCAAATCAATGATACAACCCTGAAAGATTTGTACGTTCAAGCATGGGCCGAGACTTTTTACTACCGTGATGACAACGGGCAGTACTATGAGATCGACATCAAACGGACTTGGTCTGGTGGGTCTTATTGGTACACGATAACGTATGGCTCGGGTCAGAACGCGGTAACGATAGTGAATTCCGAGAGAGGCAATACAACGCTCAGCTCTCTCGAAATTACACTGTACCAACAGTTTTACATCTACTCGTATAATTGCCCGAAGATATTCGGCAGCCAGTCGGGCACGAGCACCGGCACGAATGGTCAGCCGCCCCGCACGCTGTATACTTATGAAAACCGGACGCCCAAGGCGCTGGAGGCGCTCATGGATGCCGTGGGCGGTTTCTGCCAGTCCGTCCGCAACGATGCTCTGGCCACCAGCGCCGATCACCGCATCGCCGTTGTTGGCTACAGTAGCGGTGGTTATTCCAACACTGAGATCCTCACCGTAGATACGATCACGGATGGAGGAGCAGAAAGCAACAGTGACGCCAGCTTTTACCCCACAGGCAGAAAACTGAATGGCGTGGCTTATGGCAGCCAGGGTTACGACAGTGCAGCAGGAGCCGCCTTGCGCGACGCGGGCACAGACGCCGGCTATCAGGTCATCCGGAACGCCATCGGTGCACTCACTGCGCACGGCGGCACCCAGACCCTTGACGGCCTGAACATGGCCTATGACATTTTACAAAAGCAGCAGGTGCAGTATGGAAATGCATACGCAACCGGCAAGCGCAAGCAGGTCGTCGTGCTTTTTACCGACGGCGCGACAGACAGCGAACCCACTGACGTGATCCGAAAAGCAAAAGCGATCAAAGGCCTGGGTGCCACCGTTTACACCGTTGGCATTTTCAGCGGTGCAAACGGCAAGATCGTTGCTGGGGGAGATTTTCAACCTTATTTGCAGTCCCAGGGGATCGCCTATCGGCCGGACACATACCGCCGCGATGACCCTGATTCCGCCAGTAACTACCTGATGCACGGCGTCTCCTCCAACTACCCGGAAGCCAACAATTATAACCGATACAGCGGTTATAAGGAGTTCGGGGATATAAACGAAAACCTTGCAAAAGCGGACGGGACCTTCACAAGCTACTTCCTCTCCGCCAGCGATTCCAGCAGCCTGAACCAGGTGTTTGAGCAGATCTCCGGGCAGGTCGGCGGCGCAACGCTGGAAAGCCTAGGCAGCACAACCGTCCTCTTCGATAAGATGTCGGAATATGTGTCACTGCCCGCCAATGTGACCAACGCGGATATCAAGGTTTCCACCGTGGCGGCCACCGGCCAAAACGGCACGGAGATTATCTGGGACACCCCTTCTGCCATCAGTGCAACGGTAAACATTGACGAAACCACCGGCGCAGTGTCCGTTTCCGGCTTTGACTACTCCGACAACTATGTCGGTTTGCGTGATGGCGTGATGGGTGGTAAAAAGCTGGTGGTGGAAATCCCCTTCGTGACCGACGGCGAGACTTTTGGCGGCAACAACATCCCCACCAACGCGTCCACCTCCGGCATTTACGATGGCACCGGCGAAACCTGCTACGGCAACTTTGAGGTGCCTGAGGTAAATGTGCCGCTGGACTACCAGTACACAACCGGCACGCGCACCGTCTACATCACCCAGGCCGGCGACCTTGCGGACCTTCTGGCCTGGGTGGATGAGTACAAGGCGGACGGCGTCAACAACCGGTTCATCGACCTGGTGTATGAGTTCGAGGCGGCTGACGGGACCACCTGCTATTACAAGATCCCCAACGGCACAAACGCACAGAGCGGCAGCTGGTACAGCGATGCGGCCTGCACCACTCCGCTAGAGTCGTCCGCTGTTCTCAAGCTGATGGATTGCAAGGAATACGACGTCACCGTGACGGCGAGCCCCATCACCAACGGGCAGCAGCAGGGCACAAACAAAGCCCCGGTTGGCGCTCCCGTTGGTACCACGAAACTGGCGCCGGATGGCACAAAGTGGGTGGTGGGCACCAGCCAGCCCGCCAAGGCCGCCTTCCATGTGCTGATTCCCAAGGTGGAGGTGTGGGACACCTCGATCGACTTGGGCGAATCCGCCACCATTGTGGGCGATAACCATGACAAAAATAACCACCTGTCGACCAATCCGAAGGAGCAGTGGGTGGACGCCCAACAACACGAGATGGGTGCTTCTCTCCCCGGGAATGAACCCATCGTCACCCTCGGCCATACCTTCGTTCGTGGTTCGAACCCGGGTACTGCCACCACCTACGCGCCCACCGAGGATTCCTACTTCAAGCTCACGGTGACCGTGGACGGCCAGACGCTTGACCGGGACAAAGGCGAGTACGACCTGACGATCCACCACACCGACCATGCGGAGACCTGCCTGGGCAATCACAAGAATGGCTCCCACGACATCGATGACCGGGATGATTTGGACTTCGACTTCATCATCCATGTCCACAGCGTCACCGGCACCCTCATCTTCACCAAGACCCTGACCGGTCTCAGCCAGGGCGACACCGAGGCCCGCTTCACCATCAAGGTGGAGGCGCTGAATGAGGACGGAACGCAGGTCGTCAACACCTACTACAAGACCCTGATCTTTGACGCTGCGAATTACCAGACCTTCACCATGGAGTTGCCCACCGGCAAATACCGGGTCACTGAGCTGGCCACCGGCGGCTACGAGAACGGTGACATCACCGGCGCAGGCGGTACCGACGGCGTATGGGAACTGACCTACACGGGCCTGACCCTCAATGTTACCAACACCCCGAAGAATCCCACCTACCCCAGCGGCAGCAACACCGCGGTGAACCACTTCACCCACAGCGGGTCCGGGTGGGGCTGGACCTCGGCCAACCGCAAACCTACACCCTGACACGGCAAGGAGGCGATAAACCATGAAACGATTCAGACATTCCAGGTTGCTCCTCACTGTCTGTGTGCTGGCAGTGGTGCTGGTGGGGGCGACCTTGGCGCTGCAGGTGTCCGGCGTGCTGGCTCTGCAAAACCGCATCTCTACCGCGCAGAACGGCACCGGCATTGAGGAGGAGGGCGACCAAAAACGGGTGTTCATCACCCTGGACGCCGGCTCCGACCCCAGCTACCTGCGGGCCCGGGTGACCGTGGAGAGCACCGACCAGGAAAACGCCGCCCTGCCGCCTGACCTCAAGGTGCTGTACACCACAAATGGCACACCCGGGGCGGCCCCAAAGGACACCGTCCTGATCCAAATCAGCAACGGCTGGGTGGACGGAGGCGACGGCTTCTACTACTATCAGGGCATCCTTTCCAGTGAGCGTGTGCAATTTGTTGAGCGCGTCGTGGTGGGCGAGGGCGTTGACCTGCTCACTACCCAGTTCGACGTGGTCGTGTATCAGGAAAGCGCCCTGGCGCTGGAGGACGACTGGAGCCAGGCCGGCATGGCCACCGCCTTTGGCCGGCTGTGACCCCTGTCCCCGGGGCAGCGGCTCCGAAACCACATCACAACAGGAGCGGCAAATTCGTGTTTTATAAAGTGTTTTCAAAAGTGTGCGGCGTTCTTTCCACCCTCATCCTGCTGGTGCTGCTGGCGCTGGCGGTGGCCCTGGTGGTGCCGGTGCTGATGGGCTGCACCGAGCTGGCGGTGCTCACTGGCAGCATGCAGCCCGCCCTCCCGGTGGGCAGCCTCATCTACATAAAAGAGGCCGACCCCGCCCAGCTGCAGGTGGGCGACGTGATCACCTACCGGCTGGAGGGCGACACCATGGTAACCCACCGGGTGGTGGAAAACCTGCCGGAGGAAGGATACCTCATCACCCAGGGGGACGCCAACCAGGAGCCGGACGGCCAGATCACCTACGACCGGGTGCAGGGCAAAATGGTCTTTCACCTGCCCTGGCTGGGCTACATCAGCATGAACATCCGCACCAAAACCGGCATCTTTGCGGTTTGCGGCACCCTGGTGGTGATCATCCTGCTGACCTTTCTGCCGGAGATCTTCGCCCCGGAAGAGCAGGAGCAGGAGGGCGCCCCGCGCAAAAAGAAGCGGCGGGGCAAAGCCCAACCAACGGATCAAGGCGGCGGGCAGCCGCCAGCTGATAGCGAGCAAGCAAATCAATAAAGAGGAGTTGTACAGCATGAAAAAGAAAAAAATCCTTGCAACGGTCATGTCCCTTGCACTGGTGCTGGTGGTGGCTGTGGGTGGCACCCTGGCCTTCCTGAGCGACGAAACCGAGACCCTGACCAACACCTTCAGCGTCGGCCCGGGCTATGTGCCGGAAGAGGGCACCACCCACCAGGGCCTCTGGGTGGATGAGATCAATTGGGCTACATACGACCCTGAATCCGAGGGTGAACCCGAGCGCATTGAAGAAGTCGGCAACCAGTACCTTGACCTGCTGCCCGGCAGCCTGGTGATCAAGGACCCCACATTCCACATGACCGCCGGTTCGGTGAAGAGCCGCGTTGTGATGAAGATCGTGGGCCTCGACACCTTGAACGCCAACCACTTCACCATCAGCTATAACGAAATCACCTACACCCCGGATTCGGAAACCGGCAAACCTGCCATTTCTCCTACCTCCCTGAACGTGGGCACGAACGGCACTACCTGGAAGAAAATCGCCAATCTGGACGGCACCACCGAAAACCTCGGCGCCAACCTGGACGGCTACTACCTCTACAACGAGGCCGTTGACGCCTCCGAAAGCGAACAGCAGGTTGATCTTGAGCCTTTGTTCAACTACATCGAGCTGGACAAGAATGTGACCGATGAGCAGTTTGAGGATATCCAGGCGGCCATCAACACCACCCCCAGCCACCAGATCATGGTGGGAGGCGTGGCCACCCAGTGGGACAACACCAATGAGCTCGACACCCTGGGTAAAGCCGTAGAACTGCTGGACGATATCCATGCATCGGCATCGGTGGAGCCTTGACCGCAGGCACAGACCCGTAACACAAATTGAACAAATGTGAGGTCGAAAAGTATGAAAAAACAAAAGATCGCTACCGTTATCACTTGCTGCGCGCTGGTGGGCGTGGTGGCCGTGGGCGGCACCCTGGCCCTGCTGACCAGTGAGAGCCAGACCCTGAAAAACACCTTCACCGTGGGCGCGGGCTATGGTGACGATGACTTCCTGCTGAAGGAGCACGGCGTTGACCAGATCGTGAATGATGCTGCTGTAGTCCCTGGCTACAAGGTGGGCGACTACGTGATGAATACTGACGTAGTGCATGGTGTGACCGGAGAGCCCAGTGAGGGCAACGGCAACGACTACGACGATGTGATCCCTAACTCCAAGCTGGACAAAGACCCCTGGTTTGAGCTGGCTACCGGCGCGCCCGCTTCCTGGATCGTGGCCGCCATCGACAAGACCGAGCTGCAGAACCTGAGCAACGCCGGCATCACGGTGGATGTTGTTCCTAATGATACCAACTGGTATGTGGTCACCGGCGGCACCGGCACTTGGCAAATTGACCACAAGGTTACCAAGAATGATTTTGCGGGCGGCACCGGCACCCTCTACCTGATCTACAACGAAGCGCTGCAGAGCGGTGAATCCACCGATGCCCTGTTCACCCAGCTAAAGGCGGGCACAACCGTCTCCAACATCACCGACAGCCCGCTGAACATCAAGGGCGTGGCCGTGCAGGCGCTGGATGACGTCACCGTTCCGGGGGACGTGATCGAAGCTATCATGACCGACGCCACCGGCGTCCTGGCCTGAGCGAGACCAGCCACAAAAGGTTTTAAAGCCTGCATGCAAAACGAGGTACTTACACTATGAAACGTAAAAGACTTTTGGCCGCCGGCCTGAGCCTGGCGATGGTGGCGGCGGTGACGGTGGCCGGCACCCTGGCCTACTTCACCGACAGCACCGATGCCAAGACCAACACCTTCACCGTGGGCCATGTGGACATCGACGTGGTGGATGACACCAACAAGATGGGCGACACCATCACCATCGACGGGAAAGAGCACCGGGTGGTGCACGGCACCACGCCCACCGAACCCACCGACCCTAACGCTGATTCGACCCTGGTTTATGAGCACGTCCTGCCCGGCGACGTCGTCGACAAGACCGTGGGCGTCACCCTGAAGGTGGGCAGCATGGACGCCTGGGTGGCCGTCAAGGTGGCCGTGGACGTCACCCTGCCCAATGGCTCCGCACTGGTCGCCGATGATGTGGCCAACGAGATTCTGGGCCTGATCGACCTCGGGGAAGAGCCTGCGTGGGATAAGGTGCAAATTCTGGACGCCGATAAGCAGCCCGTTCCCGGCACCGCCATCTTCTACTACAAAACCTCCGTTTCCGCGGTGGATACCAATGGTGAGCCCGCCGACGTGACCAAGACCCTGTTCACCCAGCTGGAACTGCCCGGTGCAACCTGGGGCAACGCCTATGCCGACCTGGGCTTTGACATCGCGGTGGAGGCCGCAGCCGTGCAGGCCGACAACGTGACCCTGGACGACTTCAAGGCCATGACTTGGGACAGCCTGGAGGAATACTCTCTGCCCGAAATCCAGGAATGACCCTCTGAACCAATGAGACAAGGAGGCGTACAGGCCGGATGAAAAGCAGGATTTGCAGCGCCGCCGCGGCACTGCTGATGATCGGACTTCTGGCCTGTGCCCTCCCCCTCACGGTGCCCCGGCTGCTGGGCTGGCGGGTCTACACCGTTTTGACCACCAGCATGACCCCTGCTTTACTTGTGGGAAGCGCGGTCTATGTGAAGGAGTGTGACCCCGCGGCCCTTTTGCCCGGCGACGTGGTGACCTACTCCAAGGGCGCAGGCAGTGTTGTGACCGAGACCCATCGCGTGGTTTCCAACGATGTGACCGGCGGCAGGCTGACCACCAAAGGCGATGCCAACGCCGGGGCAGACAACTACCCCGTGCTCTACAGCCAGGTGCTGGGCGTCGTGGCTTTCTCCGTTCCGTGCCTGGGCGCAGTCGCTGCAGCTTTGCAATCGCCCGGCGGCGTCATTGTTTGCATCGTGATCTTCGCCCTGGCTTTCCTCTTGTGGGCACTTGCAGACAAGTTCAAGAAAAGGGAGAGTTTTAAGTGAAAAAGAGATACATTTTAATGGCTGTCACTGCCGCTCTCGTGTTTGCGGTGGCCGCAGGCGGCACAATGGCTGCGAACCGGGTGGTGACCGACGACATTGCCGACGTTGCCACGCCCCTTGCCTCCTACAGCCTGGACATCGGGCTTTCCGAAGGCACGGAAGGGGAGCTCGCCACCCCCGGCACCCCCCTCACGGCGGCAGACGAGGATTTTGTCCCCTTCACCGCCTCCAACAAAGGTACAGTTCCCGCCTATGTGCGGGTGACCATCACCAAATATTGGGAAACATCCGGCGGTGATGTCCTTCCCGCCGGCAATGTGACCATCGACTATGGCGCACGCGATGACATGTGGGTCCAGGGCGCGGCTTCCCTTTTTGACGAAGGGGAGAACCCCGACACGGTGATCTTCTACCACAAAGCGCCCCTGAGCAGCGGCGCAGAGGCCCGCCCCCTGCTGAGCAAGATCACCATTAACGCCGAGACCACCAACAACACCTACGCCGACGCCACCCTCCATGTGGAAGCGGTGGCCGAGGGCGTGCAGTTCTCCGGCGCCGACCACAACGACGTGAACCAGAATGCCATCCTGGCTGCCTGGGGCGTGCAGGCCAACCTGAACGCAGACGGCAGCATCGACATGGTGGCGTGGCCGGTCGACTGACCCTAAGCTGTTGCAGAAAGACAGGTGAACAAAATGACAAAACGAATTTTGGCACTGGCCCTTGTGCTGGCGCTGGCCTGTGCAACGGCTGTGACCGGCTTTGCCGCCGACGAGACCACCGTCACCTACACCGGCACCGCGCTGGAGATTACCGGCGGCACCGGCGCGGGTGATACGCCCATCATGGTGATGGACCAGATGCTGCCCGGCGTTATCTCCACCGGTGAGATGACCCTCATCAACGAAAGCGGCGCCCTGGCCCGCATCTACATGAGTACCGAGGTCACCAAGACGCTGGAGGGCACCTACAACAGCGGCTACACCGTGAAGATGTGGGTGGAAGGCCCGGACGGCACAACGGCGCTGTTTGGCAACGACGGCACCACCAGTAGCGACGGCGTGCAGGTGGGCGGCGGCAGCGGCAACGCTGCCAACGAAGAGCTGCTGGCCATGAACGACATGCTGCGGGCGGCGGACGGCGGTGTCACCACTCAGGCGGACGATGTGCCGGAAAACTACCTGCTGGTGGCAAACCTTGCCAACGGGGAGAGCGCCGTGCTGAAGCTGAGCATCACCCCCAACGGTACCGCCACCACCAATGCCTATGAGGCCAAGGACGGCAACATCAACTTCAAGTTTATGGCCGAGAACGTGGACATCCAAAACCGCACCGAAGTGAAGACTGCCAAGGCCGCCGACGTGGTGATCACCCAGACCCGCTACTGGCTGAACGGCGTGCAGACCGGTGACCCGGTGGCCATCGCCCCGCTGGCGGGCGTGACAGCCTTGGCCCTGGTGGTGTTCATCGTGACGTCCAAGAAGAAAAAAGAGAGAGAGGAGTGAGCGGCGCATGCGCAGCGCTTTTGTGAAACGCCTGGCGGCGGTGCTGCTGGCTTTGTGCCTTCTGGCCGCCCTCCCCACCACCGGCGTGTTTGCCGATGACGAAAAAAAGACCTACACCGTCACCTTCTCCGGCGGCGAGTACGGCGTGTTCTCCCAGGCCTTTGTGGATGGCCTGGATGACTATGAGGGCGTTGTGGAAGTGGACACCGCCAAAAAAGGCGGCAACATCGTCACCGTGGCTGTGAAGGTGGAGGCGGGCGCTGCCCTGCCCGCAGCCCCCAGCGTGGCCGCCGCTCAAGGCGGCGTGGCCGACCTTACCAGCAATAACCCCGACTACGGCGTGTTGAATGCCGGCATTGCCTCCGGCCAGAACGCCGCCGACGCCCTGCACGCCTACGGTGGAGCCGCGACCCGCAACTACACCCTGGTACCGGAGTTCTACCTTGCAAATGACAGCGATGTGGAGTACATGGTGCGCTTTTTGGTCACCGGCACTGAGACCGAAGTGGCCCCCACCCAGTTCGGCAAGGCCCCCGATGACACCCTGCTCCCCATGGCCGAGCCCGCCCCGGTGGACGAGTACACCCTGGACCTGGCGGCCACCCGCGCAGCCAACGGCATTGCAGAAGGTGACCCGCTGGTGCTGAACGTCGTCAAGGGCGAGGAGATGCCGGTGTTCACTTTCTGCTACACCCAGAACGTGCATGTGAACACCGAGTACATCTACGAAGAAGGCGGCACCATCGTGAACTACAACGATGTCACCCTGGTGGGCGGCGCCGGTGTGACCGGCGGCGGTGCCGGCGGCGAGGCCATCCCCGAGGAGGAGACCCCCCAGGCCGGCGGCGAGTCCATCCCCGAGGAGGAGACCCCCCAGGCCGGCGGCGAGACCATTCCCGAGGAGGAGATCCCCCAGGTTGAGCCGGCGGCTGCCGGAGGCCTGAACCTGCCGCTGATGATTGGCGGCGCGGTGGTGCTGGTGCTGGCGGTCCTGCTGTTGATCCTGGCGGCAGCGCGCAAGCGGCGTACCGCGGAGGGCAACGAGGAATAAAGCCCCCGAAAAACCAAAAGCCGGAGGGCGCGTTGTGCACAACGCGCCCTCTTTTGCCTTGCCATCCGCCGCGGCGGAGGATATACTGGCAGTTTATCCCCGGCGGAAAACGCTGTCTTATTCCAGGGAGGGAATGTATCCATGAAAAAACACACAAAGGGCCCCGGCAGACGGTTCTGGTTTGCGGTGCAGGTGCTGGCGGGCGCGGCGGCGCTGACGGCGCTGGGGCTGATGGTCTGGACCTGGTGGGGCTATCGCCAGAGTGCCCGGGCCTTTGAACAGTTGCAGCAGCAGTATACCGCGCCCGCCGCTTCCGCCCAGGACACCGAGCTGCTGGATGTGGACTTCGAGGCTCTGCGGCAGGACTGGCCGGATGTGGTGGCCTGGATCCAGTGGCCGCTGATGGGGCTGGACCATCCCATCGTGCAAGGCAGCACCAACACCCAGTATCTGCGAGCCCTGCCGGACGGTAGCTGGAACAACGGCGGCAGTATCTTTTTGGAAGCAAACAACGAAACCGTGCTGGACTGGCACGCCATCGTCTATGGCCACAATATGCGGGACGGTTCCATGTTCGGCCAGCTGATGAACTTCCTGGACGAGGACTTCTGCGCCCGGAACGCTGACCAGGCCTGGTTTATTCTCTACACTCCAGAGGGCATCTGGCGCTACGATCTGTTCTCGGTGGAGCAGGTGATGAGCACCGACCCGGGTGTATACATGGTGGGCTACCTGCCTGGCGAGGAATTTAACGGATTTGTGCAGGCAATGAAGGAGCGTTCTGCCCGGGCACTGGGGTCCAAGCCGGACGGCACCCGCCCGGTGATGACCTTGTCTACCTGCACTTCAGTGGGCGCAGAAGCGGGTCACCGTATTACCCTCCACGCTGTGCAGGGTGACCGGCTGGACCAGCTGAAGGCCTGAGGTGTCTGCCGAGGTAGCGCCCTGGCCCGGGTGAACGGAGAAGTTTTTCAAGCGAAAAAACACGCCATGAAATGGGGCGGTGACTTAAGAAAACATTGAAGCAAAAGACGGTTTAGCTTGACGGCTATGCCGTCTTTTGCTGTTTTTGAGTTGTATTCCGAGCTTCTTCGATAGCCCGTGTGAAATCAAATGCACCGATGAAGTTATAGACTATAGTGATCTCCCTTGTCTTGGATTTCTTGTCTGCGTGGGACACTTCGATGCGGTCAATAAACTCTCGGAGAACTGCCGCGTCAAGCTCCTGCATATCCGTGTACTTCTTCACCGCTGTGACAAATGCCTTGGCATTGGTTTTCTGCTGTTCCTGCTGTTTCAGCTCCTTGCGCAAAACCTCTGCCATAGATTTAAGGTTACTCTGTTCCAGCTCATAGTCGTGGGACATTTTGATAAATCTGTCATCGGACAGTTTACCCATTACATTGTCCTCATACAGTCTGGAAATGATGCGGTCAAGCTCTGCAATGCGCTTATCAGCTTTTGCCAGCGTATCACGTTTCCGCGCAAATTCCGCGTCACGATCTCGCATACTGATGTCTGCTGCTTCCTGCATAAACTCGGCTTCGTGCTGGCTCACATACTGTATGGCTTCGCGCAGATTTTTCAGCACGATTTCATGCAGTACCACATTCTTGATGGAATGTGTTGTGCATAGGTCTTTCCCCTTGCGGTAGGTGGAGCAGATAAAGTATTTCTGTTCCTCCGTGAAATTGGTGGCGCGGCATTGATACATCTTGCCGCCGCACTCTGCACAGTAGAGCAGCCCGGAGAAGATACCCATATCACCCATCTTGGTAGGACGGCGGCGGGATTTACGGATATTCTGGACAATGATAAATACGCTTTCCTCAATGATCGCGGGCTGGGTGTTCTCAAAGATTACCCAATCCGCAGGGTCGTTCCAGAGCTTCTTTTTGCTTTTGTAGGATTGCTTCGTTGTCTTGAAGTTCACTGTGTGTCCCAGATAGTCCACGCGCTCCAAAATGCGGGATACGGTCTCATTTGTCCACTTGTACGGATCAGCCGTAGGCTTGTTGCTGGCTGGCAGCCCTTTGGAATGAGCATAAGCAGTAGGATTCAAAATCTGATGCTGTTTCAGCCACTTGGCAATTTGTGTAGGTCCCAAACCGTCAACACAGAGGGAGAAAAGCTTTTGCACAACCGCTGCGGCTTCTTCATCAACGATCCATTTCTTTTTGTCCTCCGGGTCTTTGATATAACCGTATGGGGGAATGGTAGTCAGATGTTCGCCGGATTTTCCTTTACTCTGCCATGTGGCGCGGATCTTCTTGGAAGTATCGCGGGCGTACATTTCGTTGAAAACATTGCGGATAGCGGTAAACTCATTTTCGCCCCGGGTGCTGTCAACGCCGTCATTGACGGCAATAAAGTGTACGCCAAACTCCGGGAAAAGAACATCCGTATACATACCCACTTGCAAATAGTCGCGCCCGAATCGGCTCATATCCTTTACAATGACGCGCTTGATCTTGCCCGCCTTAATATCGGCAAGCATACGCTGGAAACCTGGACGGTTGAAATTTGTCCCGGAATAACCGTCGTCCTCGTCATAGTGCCGGATAGCGGTATACCCGTGATCTTTGCAGTAGCGTTCCAGAATCTTTTTCTGGAAAGAGATTTGTCAAGGGTGTTTTACCATTCAGCAACGAATTAAGGCATAAACAATATCACATTTTTATAATGCTTTTTGACCACAATCAGTCCGGCACTAACTGTGGTCTTTATTTTGGAAATGACATTTTCCCCTTAAATAAAGGAATCAATCGTCATTGCGTTTTTCGTCAATATCTGCCATAATAAAAAGGAGTGTAAATAAAAGAAAAAGGGGGGGAATTGCCATGCCGCAAACACCGTTTCATGCCTATTACAAGGCCCGGCTTTTGGAACAACTGCCGGAAGCAGAACAGTTTATTCCGGTCTTTGCATCATCGGATATTGAAATCTATCCGTTCCAAATTGCAGCGGCCAGCTTTGCCCTGCGTTCCCCCTATCAGAAAGGTGCTGTCCTGTGCGATGAAGCCGGTATGGGCAAGAGCCACGAGGCCATGCTGGTCATCAATCAAAAGTGGCTGGAGGGATGCAGCCGGATTCTGCTGGTCATTCCCAATGCCGACCTGCTGCACCAGTGGACGGAAATGCTGGATCGATTCTATACCGTTCCCTATGTGGTTCTGACCAGCCGCAAAGAATGGCAGGCCCACAGCGCCCCCGACCATCCCAACGCCTTTATCCAGGATGCCATTGTCGTATCCACCTACGACTTTGCCGCCGACAACGAGGAGGCTGCAAAGGTGGTCAACTGGGACTTGACGGTATTTGAAGAGGCCAACGCCCTGTCCCCGGTCTACCAGGAGGACAACAAGCAGGCCAAGGCCCTCAAGCGGATCGCCGGTGATTCTTTCAAGCTGCTGCTGACCGGCACTCCCATTGAAAAGAACATCATGGACTTATACGGTCTGATCTGGTTCATCGACGAAACGCTGCTGCCGGGAGAAAAAGAGTTTCTGGCCCGGTATCTGCGCCGACCAGAGAACTACCCGGAACTCAGCGAACAGGTCAGCCGCTATTGTTTCCGTACCCTCCGTTCCCAGGCCAAGCGCTACGCCAAGGTGACGGAACGTGTGCTGCTGACCGTGGAGTACACCCCCGGCAAGGCGGAGCGGCAGCTCTATGAGCTGCTGTACGCCTACATCAACCAGACGGAAAAGAGAGCCTTTCCTGAAATGAACCAATATGACCTGGCTCTGCGGTTACTTGGCCTGTTGGGTTCCTCTACGGCGGCAATTTTGCAAACCATCAAAGGTATCGTCAAGCGGCTCCAGGGGCTGGAAAACGCAGCGGACGAACTAAGCCAATGGCAAGAGATCCAAACCGTAGCCGAAAGCATTCCCCAGGATGCCAAGGCCGGTGAGCTGCTGACCGTTCTCAAACAGGGATTTCCCCTTATGAAGAAAACGGGAGCCAAACAGAAAGCGGTTATCTTCACCGAGAGCGTAGGAACCCAGAAGATGCTCCTGAATCTTCTGTCCGGCCAGTACCGCATCTTGGCCTACAACGGCAACGCCGATTATTCCGTAATCCGCCAGTTCAAAGAGGATGGCGAGGTGCTGATTTCCACCGATAACGGAGCCAAGGGCTTCAATCTGGAAGAGGCCGCTTTCATCATCCATTATGACCTGCCGTACAACACCTTAAAGCTGGAGCAGCGGATCGACCGCTGCCACCGGCTGGGCCAGGAGAATGATGTGTTGTCCGTGTCCTTCATCGATAAGAACAACTTTGCCGATGTCCGCAAGCTGGAGCTGGTCAATAAACGGATGCTGGTAACAGACAGTGTCTTTGGTATTACCGATGACGTGCTGGGCGGCTTTACGGATGATGCAAAAGCAGCCTTTCCGGTCATTGCCCAGCGGTTGCGGCCCAGAGCGCAGATTGAGCAGGCTTACCGGCAAACGCTGGACACTCACGAGGAAGATAACCGCCAGACTGTTTCCGCGGCGGAGGATATTCTGTTTACCACCTTCACCAAGGAGCTGGCCGACAAGGTGAAGATCAACCCCAAGTATGTGAACCGCCGCGGAGAGGAGCTGAACAACGACCTCTGGGAGATTACCAAATGGTTTTTTACTCGTTATAATGAAAAGAACGATGATTGCCGTTTTGTGATTGACGAATCCAACCGTACGATCACGGCCACGGAGTACCGGGAACTGCCGGTGCTGTTCTACTACTGGACGGGGAGCCGGAACCGGCCCTATCGCAGCCAGAAAGCGTACGGCATGGCAAAGGACTTCAAACCCAAGGCCGGACAGATTACCCTGTCCAGTATCATAGGCCGTGGGATTCTCCACGAGCTGGAGTGTGCCAACGAGGGAGTGCTGACCATCCCGACGGTGCAGGAGCCGTGCCAGATAGCCCTTTATACTGTCACCCTGGTTTCAGGCTCCAGCCGCACAGAACACGCCGTACTGTGCGGTTTGACGGATAGCGGCAAGGCCCTGGACGATGCAACCTGCCGCAATATTCTGGAGCAACCGGTGGACAGCTTCGCAGAGGATGAGCGGAGAACGCCTCACTGGCTGAAGGGAAGCTGGCAACCCCATCCACTGGATATGCTGGTGCCGAAGGAGGCGCTGTTGGCCCGGCAAAGGGAGCGTTTGTCCCCGGTCCAGACCGAAGAAATGGAACGGATGAAGCAGCAAGTGTCCGCTGATAAGGCGGCACTAAGCCGAGAACTGAACACCCTGGACAGTCAGGTGCAGCAGGCGCAAGCGGAGCTGGAGGCCGTCACCAGCGACCGGCTGAAGCGGCTGTCTGCGCAGAAAAGAGTGACCCAGCTTCGGCAGGAGTACATGAAGCGGCAGGAAAGCCAGTTCTTTGACGCCATGCGGCTGGATAGGGAGCTGGAAGAAAAAATGAAGTCCTTTGCCGAAAGGGAAAAACTGACTACAAAAGTGCAACGGGAATTTATACTTCGAGTGGAGGCATGACGAACCTATGAATTTATATATTTCGCAGGATACTTATGATGAGGTTGAAAGACTTGTAAAGCAAGCGTTGGAGGCGCCTTCCAAAGATGCCGCAAAGCCGTATGTTGACCGGCTGGATTTTCTTCGGAGGTGCGGGAATTATGGAGGCGCTACCAACAATATTTTCTCCGAACTGGTTTCAAGTGTAAAAAGAGCGTCCGGCAGAGTGTCCGACAAAGAACGCCTGTGCTATTTTGCAAGGCAGGACTTATACAAACTCCAGGGACAGATAGAAAGATGACGGTATGGAAATGGATAGAATGGACGGACTTTCTATGAATTTGGAGCAAGCCAATCTGGAAAAGCTGCGCTCGGTATTCCCGGAGTGCGTCAGCGAGGGCAAGCTGGACATTGACAAGCTGCTTTCTCTGTGCGGCGAGTACATCGACAACGATTTTGAGAAGTACAAGTTTGAGTGGAAGGGCAAGGCGGACTGCCTGCGGCTGGCCCAGAAGCGTTCCACCGGCACTCTGCGTCCCTGTCCAGAGGAAAGCGTAGATTGGGACACCACCCAAAACCTTTACATCGAGGGTGACAACCTGGAGGTCTTGAAGCTGCTGCAAACGGCTTATTACCGCAAGGTGAAGATGATCTACATCGACCCGCCCTACAATACCGGCAACGATTTTGTCTATGCCGACGATTTCGCTGATCCCATGGCCCGGTACAAGGAAGTGACCCAACAGACTACCAAAAGCAACCCGGAAACCATGGGTCGCTTTCACACCAACTGGCTCAATATGATGTATCCCCGTCTCCGTTTGGCGGCAAATCTCCTGCGGGATGATGGCGTGATTTTTATTTCGATTGATGATAACGAAGTAACAAACCTCACTCGGCTTTGCAACGAAGTGTTTGGCGAAGAAAATCACATGATTACCCTTATCTGGCATAGAAGGCAAATGGCCGATAGTCGAAATCAAGATAAGGCATCAACTGATCATGAGTATGTCTTGGTCTATAAAAAATCAGACGCTGTTCTCCGAGGCCGTGAAATTGACAAGAGCAAATACTCAAATCCAGATAACGATCCACGTGGGCCGTGGTTTAGCGCAGATTTGACGGGCCTTGCCGATAAAGAACACCGTCCAAACCTTCATTATGATGTGCAAAACCCGGAAACAGGGATAGTTTATCCCCCTAATCCAACACGTGGTTGGAGTTGTAGCCGTGATACCATGCAAAGGCTGATAAATGAAGGACGAATTCTTTGGCCGTCAAAGCCAACTGGTCGACCCCGCCAGAAGAAATTTCTTTCTGATGTAGGGCAAACTGAAACCAGCTTTTCTTCTATGCTTGATGTCGGTTTTACAACCGAGGGAACACGCATATTGCAGGAACTTTTTGATGGCAAAGTATTTAGCTATCCTAAGCCTGTTTCTTTGATTCAAACATTGATTGAACAAGGAAGCTCGGATGATGATATTGTTTTAGACTTCTTTGCAGGTTCATCAACAACGGCTCAGGCAGTCATTCAGCAAAATATTAAAGATCAAAAATCCAGGAAATTTATCTTGGTACAGCTTCCTGAACAAACAGGGCTTGACAGCTACCCAACAATCTGTGAGATCGGCAAGGAGCGAATCAGACGAGCCGGGAAGAAGATTCTGGAGGAACACGCCCAAGTCACCATGGCGGAGGACAAGCAGCCCCTGGACGTGGGCTTCCGTGTTTTCAAACTGGATACCTCCAATCTGGAAACCTGGGACGCCACCCCCATTGAGAATGAGCAGCTTGACCTGCTGTACCAACGGATGAACAGCATGATCCACCGGGTAAAGCCGGAGCGTACCGACCTGGATATGATTTATGAAATCATGCTCAAGCTGGGTGTGCCGCTGACCTACTCCGTGACACCATTCTCCATCAACAATAAGAACGTCTATGGCGTGGGCGATGATTGTCTGCTGCTGGTCTGTCTGGCTGAGAATGTGCAGCCCGAGGATGTGGAGCAGATGACCGAATATGCCCCGGCGAAAATCATCATCTCCCGTGACAGCTTTCCAGACGATACCGCTATGGCCAATGCCTATTATATCCTGCGGGATCATGGAATTGAGCTGAAATTGGTGTGAAAGGAGTCACTATGGAAAAATCATGTAAAACCTGCGAATTTAACTTTGACGGAGTATGCGCAGGACACGGAAATGTCTATGAATATGGAGAAACGATTGTAGATGACTCCAAGCTCTGTGATGATTGGAGTGCCAGTTTTGAATATTTTACTTATCAGACAAACCATGCTCCACGATTTCTGCGTGATGCGTATAATCGCTGCTGTATTTCCTACCAAGAATTCTCCCGAAAATTTGATGATTTCAAAGACGGAAAACCTGTTCCAATCAATTTCTTTGATGCAATCAAGGCTGTATATGGGTTGAGTATGGTAGATATTGCCGTTCTGTTGGATGTAACCTTTGGCGTTGTATACAGAGCTAAAACACAAGGATTTTCCAGCAAGCGGATTAAGCAATTTTCCAATGCACTTCGAGTTCCTGAAAATCTACTGTTGAACACAACCACAGGCGATTTTGAAGAACTGGAGCAATGCAAAAAGGATTTCTTTCAATGCTATGATAAGAAACTACATTTTCAGGCTATGCCAGAATGGAAAATGCGGTTGGCAAATGACATCAGTTCGGCTGTTTTGCATTGTCCCATTCATATTGCAAAACAATTATCCAGCGTTGACCACCTGTTCTGGACGAACGGAATGGCATTGGATGCATACACGGAAGATGAAATTGCATTTATTCATTATCTGCAAAAAACTTCGGGCAAACACACACCTGTTGTTCGTTTGGAGTATTTTCTGGATATTGGAGCCAGACCGCATATGTCCATGAGCACGATCAAAAAGAATTGATCCCATAACAATCGAATTTTATTTACTATAATACGAAAAGGGTGGCCGCATGAAGCTAAAATTTAAAAATCAAACTTTTCAAACGGATGCGGTCAACGCTGTGGTGGATTTATTCACCGGCCAGGAGAAAACACAGAGTACCTTCTCCGTCATGGATGACCGCCAGACCAATTTCCTAAATGAGCTGGGTCAGGGCAACGCCCTTTACATTGACCAGGAAACACTGACCGCCAATATGCACACCGTCCAGAAGCGGAACAACCTTCCTCTGACCCCATCGGCGGAGGGCTGCCAGTTCTGCATTGAGATGGAAACCGGTACCGGCAAGACCTACGTCTACACCAAGACTATCTTTGAGCTGAACCACAAGTACGGATTCACCAAGTTTGTCATTGTGGTGCCGTCGGTGGCCATCCGGGAGGGTGTTTACAAGTCCTTTCAGGTCACTCAGGAGCATTTCGGCCTGCAATACGACAACGTGCCCTGCCGGTACTTCATCTACAACTCCGCCAAGCTGTCCGATGTACGCCAGTTCGCCACCAGCTCTAACATCGAAGTGATGATTATTAACATCGACGCTTTCAAGAAGGCGGAGAACATTATCAACCAGGCCCAAGATCGTTTGGGTGGCGAGACGGCCATGGGCTTTATTCAGAATACCCATCCCATCGTCATCATCGACGAACCCCAGAGTGTAGACAACACCCCAAAGGCCAAGGAAGCCATTGCCACGCTCAATCCCCTGTGTGTACTGCGGTACTCTGCTACCCACCGGGAAAAAATCAATCTGCTTTACCGCCTGACTCCGGTAGACGCCTACCAGATGGGGCTGGTAAAGCAGATCGCCGTATCCTCCAATCAGGTTGCCGGTGGCTTCAATCAAGCCTATGTGCGGCTGCTTTCCGTCAGCAATGACAAGGGCTTTAAGGCCAGAGTGGAACTGGATGTGAAGGGCAAGACCGGAGCCGTGACCCGCAAGGCCATGACTGTCAAGCCGGGCGACGATTTATTCCTGCTGTCCGGCGGGCGGGAACTGTACGAAGGCTACACTGTTACCGGAATCGACTGCACTCCCGATTTTGAACATATCGAGTTTGGCAATACCCAGGAGGTCAAGCTGGGCAAGGCCATTGGAGATGTGGACGAGAACATCGTCAAGAAAGCGCAGATCCGGCGCACCATCGAAACCCACCTTGACAAAGAGCTGCGGTATCTGGAGAAGGGCATCAAGGTACTGTCCCTGTTCTTCATCGATAAGGTGGACAAGTACCGCCACGAGGACGGCACACCCGGCATCTACGCCACTATGTTTGAGGAGTGCTATCAGGAGCTGATCGCAAAGCCCAAGTATGCGCTCCTCCGAGAGCGATTCACCACAGATGTGAGCAAGGTACATAACGGCTACTTCTCTCAGGACAAGAAAGGACGCCTGAAGGACACCAAGGGCGACACCCAGGCCGACGATGACACCTACAACACCATCATGCGGGACAAGGAGTGGCTTCTCAGCTTTGAGTGTCCGCTGCGGTTTATTTTCTCCCACTCGGCGTTGCGGGAAGGCTGGGACAACCCCAACGTGTTTCAGGTCTGCACCCTGATCGAGCAGAAGTCCACCTTTACCTGCCGCCAGAAGGTGGGCCGTGGCCTGCGCCTGTGCGTGAACCAGGACGGTGAACGCATCGAGGACAAGAATATCAATGTCCTTCACGTCATGGCCAACGAGAGCTTTTCCGAGTTTGCTTCCACCCTCCAGAAAGAGATCGAGGACGAAACTGGCGTCAAGTTTGGTGTACTCCAGCTCAGTTTGTTTGCTGGGATGACCTATCAGGAAGAAGTTACCCGTGAGCATACGATTGACAGAGAAGAGGCCCACGAGCTGGTAAAAACCTGGATGGACGACGGCTCCATTGACAAATGGATGGCCGACCCCGAAATGACGGCAGCGGAAGAAAAAATTACAGCGGAATTGGAATCAGGGAAAATCACCGAACCGCCCAGCCCCGTAACGGAAGTCATGCGCCAAATTAAAAACGGTGCGACCGCTGAACAGGCAGCAGAGGCAATTATTGGAATCACCAGTACAATCACTACCGTAGAGGAACATACCGTCACCCACGAGGAAGCTACGGAGCTGCTGGAGCATTTTGAGCAGAAGGGGTATATCACCAGCACCGGTAAGGTCAAGGATACCATGAAGAACGCTTTGAAGAACGGAACCCTTGACCTGCCGAAAAAATATGAAGCTGCCAGAGAGCGTTTTGAGCAGATTATCGCCAATGCTGACCGGAAGCCCCCGGTGCGGGATGCCTCCCGCGATGTGGTGGTACATCTCAACAAGCAGGTCATGCTCTCCCCGGAGTTCCTGGAGCTGTGGAGCAAGATCAAGCAGAAAACCGCCTACCGGGTGAGCATTGACACAGAGCAGCTGGTGAAGAACTGCGTCAAAGCCTTTCAGGAAATGCCCCATATCCCCAAAACCCGTCTGGTGTCCCAGACTGCCGATATTCACATCCAGCAGTCCGGGATCAGCCACATGGAACGGGAAATGCGGACGATGGAGATTGCCAACGATTATCAGGCCCTGCCGGACATCATCACCGCCATCAGCGATGAAACGCTGTTGACCCCGGCTACCGTCAATCGGATTCTGGTAGAGAGCGGACGGTGTGGCGATTTCCTCAACAATCCGGAGGCATTTCTGGAGCAAGCCGTAGAGCTAATCCGCAGCCACCGCCACGCCTTGGCTATCGACGGTATCCGTTATGTGAAGCTGGATGGCCAGGAATATTATGTGCAGGAAATCTTCGACACCACGGAGTTGCTTGCTAACCTGGATCGAAACGCCGTAAAGGTGGAACACAGCGTCTATGACTATGTGGTTTACGACAGCTCCAC
>JALFXH010000077.1 GCA_022786965.1 Clostridiales bacterium | reverse complement strand
CCGTCATCATCGACGAAGCCCATTCCTCAACTGCAGGCAAGGATATGGCCGCTGTCACGATGGCGCTGGGCTCCGGCGAGGAGGCCGAGGCCGATGTGGAAGATATGATTTCCAGTGAAATCAAGCGGAACGGCAAACAGGCAAACGTCTCCATGTTCGCTTTCACCGCTACGCCGAAGCCAACCACCATCCAGCTTTTCGGTCGCCTGAATCCCCACGGGCAGCGGGAGGCTTTCCATGTCTATTCCATGAAACAGGCCATTGAGGAAGGTTTCATTCTGGACGTTCTCCAGAACTACACCGAATACGCGACCTTCTTCCAAATCAACAAGGAAATCGAAGATGACCCGCGTTGCAAGACCAATGATGCCAAGCGGCAGATTGCCCGCTTTGTGGAGCTCCATGAGACGAACATTGCCCAGCGCGTTGAGGTCATCGTAGAGCATTTCCGCACCACGGTCATGCACGAGCTCGGCGGTCAGGCCAAGGCAATGGTCATCACACCGTCTCGCCAGAGCGCCGTGAAATACTGCAAGGCGTTCGAGGAGTATGTCGCTAAGAAGGGATACGAGGGCATCCACGCACTGGTGGCGTTCTCCGGCAAGGTCAAACTGCCGGACGATGAGACGGAATATACCGAAGCGGGCTTGAATGGCTTCCCGGAAGACCGGCTTCCGAAGGAATTTGATACCGACGCCTATCAGGTGCTGCTGGTGGCCAACAAATACCAGACCGGTTTCGACCAGCCCAAGCTCTGCGCCATGTATGTGCTGAAGAAGCTCAAAGGCGTGAATGCCGTCCAGACGCTGTCCCGGCTCAATCGCATCTGCGCTCCCTATGACAAGAAAACCTTCGTGCTGGATTTCGTAAACACCTACGAGGATATTAAGAGCGCTTTTGCACCGTACTACACCACCACGCTGCTGGCCAATTCCGTGACGCCCAGCGCCGTTTACGATTTGGAGGCCCGGATAGATGCCTATGCGATTCTTGACCCAGCTGATATTGAAGCGGCAAACGATATCCTGTACACCGAGAAGGTCACAGGCAAGCAGAAGCAGCGGTTGACATTCTTCCTTCAGAAGAGCAAAAAGCTGCTGGAGCACTACGAATACAACGACCAGCGCGAGTGCGTTTCCGTGATGCGTAGCTTTGTGCGGTTCTACGAATTCCTGCTCCAGGTCTCCAGTTTTGAGGATACCGACCTGCATAAGAAATACAACTTCATCGCTTATCTGCTGTCGTATATCAACATCAAGCATCCGGGTGGCGGCTTCAATCTGGACGGCAAAATCAAAGCCTCCAACTTTGTACAGAAAAAGATTGAGGAACACACCGCGCCCAATCTCGTGGCGAGCCCGGTGATGAAGCTCCCGACCGCTGAACACTTCGGCCTGACTGAGGATAAGGAAAAACGGCTGTCGGAAATCATAGATGAAATCAACAGCCGCACCGGGAAATCCTATGATAACGATGTCGTGGTTAAGGCGATGCTTCAGATTCGGGACATCCTCATGAAGTCCGAAAAGCTGAAGACCAGTGCCAAAAACAACACCCAGCAGGACTTCGAGTTCTCTTATTTCGATGATATCGACGACGCGCTGATTGAAGGACTCTCCCAGAATCAGGACTTTTTCTCCCTGCTGCTGTCCAACGACGAGATGAAGCGTCAGGTGTTGGGTATCTTTGCGGACGAGATTTACAAGAGCCTGCGCAGCGCGGATTGATGGAGGTGACGGAGCATGTTTGATGAATTCAGATTGAAAGAGGCGCTGGTCAGCTACAAGCGTGACTTTGCGCAGAAGCTGTGGCCCAACGAAAAGTATAAGTGGCAGGCTGTGAAGTGCTTCCAGCTCAATTGGGATGTAAACGCTACAAACTTTGCCGAAATGCTCAAGAAGTCCCTGTCTGCCACTGCCAACCTGCTGGCGAGCGTGAATAACTTCCCGGCCCGAATGATTCAGAAATTCGCTGAAATTGTGCCGGAGGAAGTTCGCGCCATGTACATCGAGCTCTTTGATGAGAGCAAAGATGTCTATGAGCGTATCAACAGCTTCAAGTTGAAATCGTCTATTTTATTGGAACGGTACGGGAATGGTGCTGCCCAGCACTATCAGAACGAAAACTCTATCAGCACCTACCTGTGGCTTCGTTATCCCGACAAGTATTACATTTTCAAGCTGAGCGAGGTGAAAGTGGTCGCCAGCGAATTGGAAAGTGACTATCGTTTCAAAAAAGGTGCCTACGCAGACAACATCCATAACTTCTATGCGCTCTACAACGAAATCTGCGCCGAACTCCAGAAGGATGATGAGCTTCGGAATATGCTGGCTGCTCAGGTCGACAGCACCTGTTATTCCGACCTGGAGATGCGGACGCTGACAATCGACGTAGGGTTCTACATCAGCCGGTATTACAGCAAACGCAATGATGAGCCTGCTGCGGATGAGTGGTGGCCGACAGACTATTCCCCGGCCATCAGCACAGAGGAGTGGATTGCACTCCTCAATGATGCTGAGGTTTTCATCCCAAGCAGTCTCGAAATCATGAAGCGAATGCTGGATTATGGAGGCAAGGCCACCTGCACACAGCTTTCCGTAAAGTATGGCGAAACCAAGAATTTCTACAACAGCGGTTCCGTTGCGCTGGCCAGACGTGTTGCGGAGAGAACCGGCTGTCCGGTCATGCAGCGTGATACAGGCGACCCTCGCTGGTGGACTATCCTCTATGTCGGCAAAGATGCTGGCAAGGACGAAGAAGGCTCTTAGGCGTAGCGGTTACATTGCCCACAACCTGGATGATGTATTCGGTGTAGGAATCGCTGTCACCGGTCAGAGAGCCGTCCTGATCCTTTACGAGATAGTAGCCAGCAGCCAGGCCGGAGATGACATACTTGCCATCGGTGACGGTGTTGGTGGAACCGGCAGCGGTGGTCAGATAGGGAGCGACCGCCTTGGCAAACGCTTTGGCATCGTCCTCGGTTTTCAGCGTTTCCGCCTTTGCGGCAACGTCACCCAGCGCGGTCTGGCCCGCTTCGCTGATGCCGGAGCCCCAGACGATGTTGGACAGGATCTTGGTTCCGTCTTTCTCAACCAGATCGCCGGTGAAGATCTGATAAGCCTCATAGGTGTGGCCCTCGGCGGAATTGTTGATGGTGATGGAATAGGTGGTAGTTTCATCCGCAAACGCGGTGGTGGCCAGGGCAAATACCACGACCAGAGCCAGCAGGAGGCTGGCAAGTTTTTTGATGTGCTTCATTGTTTTGCTCCCTTTCTGCTTTTGAATTTCTGGGTGGTATATGTGGTATGTATTTTTGCGCTCAGGAGAATGTGGATCCCCTCTTCCTGCGCTTACTATGGGTATACAACAAGATCGCCGCTGCGAGCATCAGTGTCAGTCCTCCGATGGTAAACATTCCGATCCCTCTGCCTCCGGTTTCGGGAAGCACAGGATAGGAAATGTTGTTGGTCACAGTCACATTGCTCTGTGCGGTACCAATTGTCACCATGGCACTATCCGAATAAGAAACCTTGAACTGTTTTCCATTCACAGTTCCGACCCGTTCGTTCAGGATCGGTTTCCCGGCATCATCCAGCTCGAAGAGATAATAGGTTTCCCCCAGTACCAAATTGGTAAACTTTGCCGTTTTGGAACCACTGTCACCATCTGCAAAGGAAATCGAGACGGTCTGCATGGGGTCTCCAACAGGATTGGGCGTATCATAGAGGCCAAAGCGGTAGGTTCCGCTTACCGGGGACGCTTCGCCCTCCAGTCCGGCAAAGCACTTTGTGACACTGGCCTCGCCCCGTCCGTTGCCCATGCGAAATTCGTATGTATCACTTTCGTACCACACATCCACACCGTCCGGGTATTCGGGGTAACTGCCGTCAGCATTCGCTTTGGCAACAAGGAAGTAATGGGGAGCTGCGTCCAGCACATAGCCATCCGGTGCCTTCGTTTCGACAATTCGGTAGACTGTGTTGTACGCCATAAGCGGATCAGCTCCGAACGCAAGCACGCCATTGGCATCCGTTGTTCCGGTCCATGTTTTGCCCTCTGTTGGCGTAAAGGTGCCATTGTCCATGGTCCCCTCTGCCATTTCGAATTCTGCACCGGGCAGCCGGGTGGTGACCGAACCGCTGTCATACTTGATGATCTCCACAGTCGGTGTCGGGGAGCCAACGGCGGTTCCACCGACAGCATAGGCGTAATCATCGTAAATTATGGTTCCGGACGAGGTGGAGGCATACCCCTCCCAGTGGGCATCATTGCGGATCGCTACTTTTACCCCCGGCTTTACCTGCACTCTTGCTTTGTAGCTTATGGTGATGGGGACGCCGTCAGGAATAGTGATACGAAGGGTGCTTCCCTCTACCGAAGCGGTATAGGGGACGGAGGCTCCGGTATTGGTATTCGTTACCGTAATGGATGTGGGGTCCAGCTGTAAGGTCTCACTAAGCGTATCCACCACTGTCAGATAGTCCGTACCCGCCAGCAGATCTTCCCCAAGGCTGTTTACCTGAATCGTGAACGGGAGTGTTCTGGCCCCTGTTTCCACCGTCTTTTTCAGCGTGGAGGTGGAAACATTAACAGACTGAGAATCAATGTCCCGCTGGCGGCCGTCCTCCCCGTAAAGGATAACCTGATTGTTAAACTGCTTTTCCTCGCCGCCCAGCAGGACAGCGGGGTCTGTGACACGGCAGACGATCTGGAAAGTAACCGCACAGTTATTTACAACCCTTCCCGCTACCAGGTTGTCCACATCCCATATAAGGGAGTTTCCATCGGTGTAGTAGTACGCTGTAACGGAATTGGCCGTTGTCATATGTTCGGTGTAATCCGCACCGAGATCAGTGAGCAGGGGAACAGTTGTATTCTGAGCCTGGCTGCCACGTGACAGAACCCGAAGATAAGCAAGCTCCATACCGTCGGGTATGGTATCTTCCAACCGGTACCTGCCGGACAGTTCGCCGGCATAGTTCACGGTTATCTCCCATGAAACAAACATACCCGGTTGTCCAAGCTCCTGGGTCAGAATGGTTCCCACGCTTCCACTCGTGGTTTCCTGAATTGATTCACCGTTAAACTTGAATACGGCACCGACTTTTTTCCATAGATTGGTTCCCTCATACAGGATATCTTCCGCCCTGCCCGGCGCAGTCCAGTTTTGGCCATCATCGCTCGTCCTGAGATAATTGCGATAATAGAGCGGACTACCAAAGAAGGGGTGGGGTGGAAGGAACGCAGGAGCAGTTTTAATAAAGATATACAGAGATTTCCCATCCAAAGGCAATGTCTTTTCCATCTTTATTGTGGCAGAAGAGTAATACTCGGTTTTCTCGGCAATAACATACTCTACAGAATAAAAATCGTTTTCAACTTCAGTCAACTGGCCGCTGTTCAGAGCCGCGTTCAAATCGGTGAATCCCGTCAAATCACTTTCCGACAAGGGACTGGTA
>JALFXH010000009.1 GCA_022786965.1 Clostridiales bacterium | reverse complement strand
AAACTGGTGGACGTGTTCACTGCCGCCGAAAATATCGTGCTGGGCCTGAAGGAAGGCAAAAAGCTCGATATGAAGGCCGCCGTGGAGAAGATCCGGAAGATCTGTGAACGGTATGGATTCGATATCACCCCCGACCAGAAGGTCTACGATATGACCGTCTCCCAGAAGCAGACTCTGGAGATCGTCAAGGTGCTGTACAGAGGCGCCGATATCCTGATTCTGGACGAGCCCACCGCCGTGCTGACTCCTCAGGAGACGGAAAAGCTCTTCGCTGTCCTGCGGAATATGCGGGACGCGGGCAAGGCCATCGTCATTATCACCCATAAAATGCACGAGGTGGAGGAGCTGTCCGACCGGGTTGCCATTCTGCGCCACGGCCAGTTTGTCGGCGATATGCTCACCAAAATGACCAACGCTCAGGAAATGACCAACATGATGGTGGGCCGTCCTGTGACGCTGAACATCGAGCGTCCCGATCCCGTGGACCCCAAGCCCCGGGTGGAGGTCAAAAATCTCACCGTCCGGGACATGGAGGGCACCCTCAAGCTGGAGGATGTGAGCTTCACCATCAACAGCGGCGAAATCTTAGGCATTGCCGGTATCTCCGGCTGCGGTCAGAAGGAGCTGCTGGAGTCCATCGCAGGATTGCAGCCCGTGGAAAAGGGCAGCATCTGCTATGTGGAGGACGACGGAACCCGGGAAGAGCTGGTGGGCAAGGACCCCCTGCGCATCGCGGACATGGGTGTGTGCCTGTCCTTTGTGCCGGAGGACCGGCTGGGCATGGGCCTGGTTGGCAGCATGGATTTGACGGACAATATGATGCTCCGCTCCTTCCGGAAGGGCAAGTCCTTCTTTACCGACCGAAAGAAGCCCCGCCAGTTGGCGGAAAAAGTCGTCAAAGATCTGGAGGTTGTGACCCCCAGCGTGACCACCCCGGTACGCCGCCTGTCCGGCGGCAATGTCCAGAAGGTGCTGGTGGGCCGGGAAATTGCCTCCGCACCCAGCGTCCTGCTGACGGCCTACGCCGTCCGTGGTCTGGACATCAACGCCTCCTATACCATCTATGACCTCATCAACCAGCAGAAGAAGTCCGGCGTGGCGGTTGTCTATGTGGGCGAGGATCTGGACGTGCTGCTGGAGCTGTGCGACCGGATTCTGGTGCTGTGCGGCGGTAAGGTCAGCGGCATTGTGGAGGGCCGGGGCGCGTCCAAGCCCGATGTGGGCATGATGATGACACGGTTGGGAGGAAAGAAAAATGCGTAAACAGAGCAAAGCACCCATCGTGCATATTTCCAAGCGTTCCGCCCTGCCCTGGTACGGCGCCTGGGCCATCCGGGGCGCGGCCATCCTGCTGGCGCTGGTGGTCTGCGGTGTTGTCACCACCGCGCTGACCGGGCTGAACCCCATCGGCGTGTACAAAACCATGTTCGCCGGAGCCTTCGGCACCAAGCGGAAAGCATGGATTCTGGGCCAGAATCTGGCGATTCTGCTGTGTGTGTCTCTGGCGGTGACCCCCGCCTTCAAGATGCGGTTCTGGAACATCGGCGGTGAAGGTCAGGTGCTCATCGGCGGCCTTGCCACCGCTGCCTGTATGATTCTGCTGGGGGACAAAATCCCTAACTGGCTGCTGATTGTGATTATGATTCTTGCCAGCATCGCGGCGGGCGCCATCTGGGGCGCCATCCCCGCCATCTGCAAGGCAAAATGGAACACCAATGAGACCCTGTTCACCCTGATGATGAACTACGTTGCCACTCAGCTGGTTGCCTTCTTCGTCATTGTCTGGGAGGTGCCCAAGGGCGCGGGTAAAATCGGTATTATCAACCAGACCACCCAGGCCGGCTGGCTGCCCCAGATCGGCAGCTACAAGTACCTGCTGAACATCATCGTGGTGGCGGTGCTGACCATCCTCATGTATTTCTACCTGTCCCGCTCCAAGCAGGGCTATGAGATCGCCGTGGTGGGCGAGAGCGAGCGCACCGCCCGGTATGTGGGCATCAATGTGGGCCGGGTCATCGTGCGCACCATGCTGATTTCCGGCGGTATCTGCGGTTTGGCGGGCCTGCTGCTGGTGGGCGGCACCGACCACACCATCACCACCACCATCGCCGGCGGCAGAGGCTTTACGGCGGTCATGGTGGCGTGGCTGGCCAAGTTCAATCCTCTGGTCATGGTGTTTACCAGCTTCCTGCTGGTGTTCCTGAGCCGGGGCGCCAGTGAGATTTCCACCATCTACGGCCTGAACCACTCCTTCGGCGATATCCTCACCGGCATCATCCTGTTCTTCATCATCGGCAGCGAGTTCTTCATCAGCTACCGCCTGAGCTTCCTGAAGCACACCAAGAAGGAGGGCTAAGGAAATGTTTGATTTTGTATCCTTTTTCCCCCGTGCCGTCATGCAGGGCATTCCGCTGCTGCTGGGCGCCACCGGCGAGACTCTGACGGAAAAGTCCGGCAACCTGAATCTGGGTATCCCCGGCATCATGTATGTGGGCGGCATCTGCGGCGTCATCGGCGCGTTTTTCTATGAGCAGAGCGGCAATCTGAACGGTTTTCTGGCGGTTGCCATTCCGGTGCTGTGCTGCCTGCTTGGAAGCCTTCTCATGGGGCTTCTGTACTGCTTCCTGACGGTGAACCTCCGGGCCAACCAGAACGTCACGGGCCTTGCCATGACCACCTTTGGCGTGGGCTTCGGCAACTTCTTCGGCGGCTCCCTGATTAAGCTCACCGGCAGCGAGGTGCCCTCCATCGCTCTGTCCGCCACCAGCGCCTACTTTAGTAAGAGCCTGCCCTTCGCGGACAAGCTGGGGGTCTTCGGCAAGCTGTTCTGCTCCTATGGCTTCCTTGCTTATGCGGCGATTATCATTGCGCTGGTTTCCTCCTATGTCCTGAAGCGTACCCGGGTGGGCCTGCAGCTGCGGGCTGTGGGCGAAAGCCCCGCTACCGCCGATGCCGCCGGTATCGACATTGCCCGGTACAAGTTCATCGCCACCTGCGTGGGCAGCATGATCGCGGGTCTTGGCGGACTGTACTACGTCATGGACTATGCCTGCGGCGTGTGGTCTAACGATGCCTTCGGCGACCGGGGCTGGCTGGCCATCGCCCTGGTGATCTTCACCATCTGGCGGCCCAATGTGGGGATTCTGGCCTCCATTCTATTCGGTGGCCTGTATATTCTGTACCTGTTCATCCCCACGGGCACCAACCTGGCGGTGAAGGAGCTGTACAAGATGCTGCCTTACATTGTCACGATCCTTGTGCTGGTGCTCACCAGTATGCGCAACAAGCGGGACAACCAGCCTCCCGAGAGCCTGGGCGTTCCCTATTTCCGGGAAGACCGATAGAACACAAGCGCCGCCCGGATTCGGGCGGCGCATTATTATAAGAGGTACTGATATGGACAAACAGAAATTATCGGCAATTCTTGCCGCTATGGAAAAAGAAAGGGTTCCCCAGATCATCATTTCCGACCCAGCGGTGATTTTCTACCTGACGCATTGCTGGATCCACCCCGGCGAGCGGCTGCTGGCGCTGTATCTGAACAAAAATGGGAATCATACGCTGCTGGTCAACGACCTGTTCCGGCAGACCCGGGATCTGGGCGTGGAGATTCGGTATTACAATGACACGCAGGACGGTGTGGAAATCCTCAGCCGCCTGATGGATTCC
>JALFXH010000024.1 GCA_022786965.1 Clostridiales bacterium | reverse complement strand
GGGTCTGGAAGGCAGCAGTCTGGCAAATCATCCCCTGGCCGCGAAAATTGCCGGTGAGGTATTTACGCTGAATTATATTCCTGTTCGCGCAAAAGATACCAAGGGAGAACGCCCCTCCATGCGCCAGGCCATGGCAGCCTCGAAGGGCGTTGTACGGCTGCTGCGTTATGGGGATCCAGCCGGTAAGGAATGCTATATCCGCACAGCGCAGTTCGCGATTTTCCTGGCTCTGCGGCAGCTGTGGCCGGAGGCGGCGGGAAAAGTCAGCTGTACCCTGGGTTCCAGCGTGTATATTCAGGTCAGCGGCGCGGCGGATTTCTCTGTATCCAGACTGAAACAGCGGCTGGCGGAGATTGTGCGGGACGGCATCCCGCTGATCCGCCGAAGAGTGCCGCTGGAGGAGGCTGTATCCAGGTTTCACAGGGAAGGGCAGGAGGATAAGGCCCGCCTGTTGCGCTGGCGTCCGCTGGATTACTTTGACGAGTATGTGTTTGGAGACTACGCCGATTACTTCTATGGGGAGATGCTTCCTTCAACGGCGTATCTGACGGTTTGGGACATTCTGCCCGCGGATGGCGGCTTCCTGTTCCTCTACCCGGACGATCAAAACCCGGAAGTCTGCGCCAAGGTTCCCGCCATGCCCAATTTCTTTTCCGTATTCAATGAAGGGGAGCGCTGGTGTTCTCTGATGGAATGCGAAACTGCAGCCGATTTGAATGAGCTGACCACCTCCGGCAGAATCCGAGAGCTGATACGGGTCAATGAGGCGCTGCATGAGAAACGATTCTCACAGGTCGCCGATATGGTTTGCCAGCGGGGGGCCAAGGCCGTGATGCTGGCCGGGCCCAGCTCCTCCGGCAAGACAACGTCCGCCAACCGTCTCGCGACCCAACTGCGTGTCCACGGGAAAAAGCCCATTCTCATGAGTCTGGACGATTATTACATCGACCGGGACAAAATTGCCCCGGGGCCAGATGGCAAGCTGGACTTGGAGCACATCAATACCATTGACGTTGCCCTGTTCCGTGAGAATATGGCGCGCCTGCTGGCGGGGGACGCGGTTGAACTGCCATGCTTTAACTTCGTCACGGGGCGCAGAGAGTGGAAGGGCAGGACACTGACACTGAATGAGAATTCCGTAATCATTGTCGAGGGCCTTCATGGCCTGAATCCGGCAATGCTCCCGGAAAATGTGGATAAATCTCTGATTTTCAGGCTTTATGTCAGTCCCTTGCTGCCGCTGAATCTGGATGACCACAATCGGATTCCCACCAGCTACCTGCGGCTTCTGCGTCGGATCGTGCGGGACTATGAGACCCGGGGGTCGTCGGTGCAGCATACCCTCTCCATGTGGGACAGCGTGCGCAGGGGAGAGCAGCGCTGGATCTTCCCCTACCAGGAGAACGCGGACGTGATCTTCAACAGTTCAACCCTGTATGAGCTGGCGGTTCTGAAAAAGCACATCTTCCCCTTACTGACAGCCGTTCAGCCAGAGGACGAATGTTACGATGAGGTGCGGAATATTGTCAAGATCCTCAATTACATCCAGCAGGCGGATGTGGACGACGAGATCCCTCCCACCAGCCTGGTTAGGGAATTCATCGGTGGAAATACCTTCTATCGAAGCTAAGCAGAAACAGCCCGGAAACGATGTTTCCGGGCTGTTTTCGAAGTTCTTAGTTGATTTTTACGTTTTCCCAAAGGGTATTCAGATAGCTGAGGGTTTCGCTGTCCAGATTCTTGTAGGCCAGCTTATTATACGCCTCGGCGAAGCTGCCGAACTCGGGGTACAGAACTGCCATCACATCCTCGCCCATTTCCTCAATATAGCCGTCGTTGGTATAGACAATGCTGTTGGGGGAGGCGTAGTAGGTGTACTCAGCGTTGGCAATAGCTGCATCCTCAGAAAGCATATAGTTGATGAAAATCTCCGCCAGCTCCTTGTTCTGGGCGCAGGAGGGGATGCACATGGCATCTACATAGAAGTTGGTGTTCTCAGGGTAATAGAACTGCAGATCCACACTTTCGGACTGGGCGTCCACCATGGTAAAGTAGTCACCGGCATAGTATGCGCCAATGGCAGCCTCACCGGACTCCATCATATTGAAGATTTCGTCCATGACATAGCTCTTGACCAGAGGACGCTGCTTGAGCAGCTCGTCATATGCTTTATCCCAGTTGGCCTGATCAGTGGTGTTCACATCAATGCCCAGCTTGTACATGGCGGTGCCGAAAGCATCCCGGGAGTTGTTGAACTGCAAAATCTTACCGGCATACTTTTCGTTCCACAGCAAATCCCAGCTGCCAGTGTCGGCCTCGTCCACAACATTTGCGTCATAGATCACACCCACAATGCCATAGGTGTAGGGGATGGAATACTGGTTATCCGGATCATAGTACAGGCCTTTGAAGGTATCCTCGATATACTGGTAGTTGGGGATATTGTCAAAATTCAGGGGCAGCAGCAGGCCTTCAGCAGCCATTCTGGCGATCATATAGTCGGAAGGAATGATCACATCATAGCTGACGGCGCCGCTGGAAATCTTGCTGTACATATCCTCGTTGGAGGCAAAGGTAGAGTAGTTAACGGTAACCTTCTGGCCGTAGGTCTCCTGATACCACTTTTCGAATTCCCGAACGGTGTCAAAGGAGCCTTCGCTGCCATCGGAAATATACTCGCCCCAGTTGTAAACGTTCAGGGTCAGGCCCTTCTTGCCGCCGCAGCCAGTCAGGCAAAGGCCAAGCAGCATAATGGCAATCAGGCTGAGGGAAATCCACTTTTTCATTTCGTTTCCTCCGTTTTTCTCAGTTTTATGCTAATTCTTGATAAAAAGATTTAATCAGCAGCGCAGGGATATTGGTGCAAGACAAGGCAGAGGAACGCAGCCATACTGTATGTATGGCAAGTGACGATAACGCTGTATTGCGCCAATAGACCAAGCTGATATTAAAGATTTTAATCAAGAATTAGTATTATTTTGCTTCGTCTTTTTCGTCCACAAGGTTGCTGATCAGCAGCAGCCCAAGTGTGACAAAGAAGATGATGGTCGCCAGAGCGTACATTTTCGGCGTTACGGTCTTCTTGGTCATGCCGTAAATCCGGATAGGCAGGGTCTCAAACCCATTGCCAGAGGTAAAGTAGCTGATTACGAAGTCATCCAGAGACAGGGTAAAAGCCATAATGGCGCCGGTGATGATACCGGGCAGAATCTCCGGCAGCTCCACCTTGAAGAAAGCGCCCATGGGCGTGCAGCCCAAATCCATAGCCGCCTCGGGCAGGGACTTATCCATCTGCCGCAGCTTGGGCAGAATTTGCAGAATCACATAGGGCAGGCAAAAGGTGACATGGGCAATCAGCATGGTCCAGAAGCTCAGGCTGGTAGCCGCTCCAAACAGTCTTCCGATAAAGACGAACATCAGCATCAGGGAGATACCGGTGATGATATCCGGGTTTGTCATGGGGATATCCGTCACGGTGTTCATAACGGCTTTGGACCATTTTGCGCGGAGCTTATTGATACCAACGGCAGCAGCTGTTCCCATAACCGTAGAAATCACGGTGGCGGAAGCCGCCAGAACCAGCGTGTTGCGTACCGCTTCCAGCGTGTTTCGGTCCTTCAGAAGCTCCCGGTACCATTTCAGGGAGAAGCCGGAAAACACGGACAGGCTTTTTGATTCGTTAAAGGAGAATACCAGCAGCACTGCAATGGGCGCAAACAGAATCGCGAATACGATGCCGCTGTAAATTTTGGCAGATGTTTTCATTCCTCGTCACCTCCGTAGACATACCGCGCAGTGACATATTTCACCAAAGCCATGCACACCAGAAGAATCAGCATGAGGATAAAGGCGATAGCGGCGGCAAAATGTAGGTTGTTGGCCACATACTGTCCCTCAATGGCATCGCCGATCAGGAAGAACTTGCCGTTGCCCAGCTTTTGGGAGATATAGAAGGTGCTGATGGAGGGAATCAGAACCATGGTAATGCCGGAGATGACACCGGGCATACTCAGGGGGAGGATCACTCTGCGCAGAACGGAAAGACTGCCGCAGCCCAGGTCTCTGGCAGCCTCCAGAAGCCGGTTATCCAGCTTGGCAAGGATGGAATAGATAGGCAGAACCATATAAGGGAAGTAGTCGTAGACCATACCGATGATAACGGCGGCTTCCGTGCCGATGATGCGCACCGTGCCGATTCCCAATGCGGAGAGAAAGCCATTCAAGATGCCGGTATCCTGCAAAATGGTCATCCACGCGTAGGTGCGGATCAGGAAGTTCATCCACATGGGAATCATGATCAGAGTGACCATGGTTTTCTGGGTCCGCTCCTTAGCCCGCGCCATGATATAGGCGACGGGGTAGCCCATCAGCAGGCAGATAACGGTAGAGATGACAGCCAGCTTTACGGAGCGCATGAAGATCAGCAGATAAGTCCTGACCTCCACGGAGGTACCGTCGTCCTGAACGATATTGCTGGTGGCGGTAAAAAAGCGTGTGATATTTTCGGTGGTAAAAGCAAACTGGTTATCCGTGAAGGCATAGTAGGCAATGAACGCCAGCGGAACAACAATAAACAATGCGGACCATACCGCGTAAGGAGCCAGCGCCATCTCGTAGCCGTTTTGCGGATGTCTGCGATTGGCGGTCTTCATTCTTCCTCTTCACCTCCGGGATTGGACAGCTCGTCCAGCTCATTGGAGAAGGAGGAATAGTCACCGAACATTCCGGAATACTTGGACTTCTTCATGATATGGATGGCGTCCGGCTCCAGATAGATGCCGATGTGGGCGCCTTCCTCCACCGGATCGGTGGTCTGAATCATCCACTTGAAGCCGTCGATATCCACGATTGCCTCGTTGTGAACGCCCATGAAGGTGACGGAGGTCACGGTGCCCTGGAGCACGCCGGGGGCGGGCTTCACGATATCCACATCCTCCGGGCGGATGACCACATCCACAGGCTCATTGGGAGCAAAGCCGGTATCCAGACAATCGAAAACCTGACCGCCGAATTTAACCTTGTAATCCGCCAGCATCACGCCGTCCACGATGTTGCTCTCGCCGATGAAATCTGCCACAAAGGCATTGACAGGCTCGTTGTAAATATCCTGGGGCGTACCGATCTGCTGAATCTTACCCTCGCTCATCACCACGATGGTATCGGACATACTCAGGGCTTCCTCCTGATCGTGGGTCACGAAAATAAAGGTGATTCCCGTGGATTTCTGAATTTTTTTCAGTTCCTGCTGCATATCCTTGCGCAGCTTCAGATCCAGCGCGCCCAGAGGCTCATCCAGAAGGAGAACCTTCGGCTCATTGACCAGCGCCCGCGCGATGGCTACCCGCTGCTGCTGACCGCCAGACAGACTGGTGACCCGGCGGTGGGCAAAGCCGGACAGCATGACCATGTCCAGCATTTTAATTACCTTTTCTTTGATTTCCTGCTTGGGCACCTTCCGTTCCCGCAGAGGGAACGCCACGTTTTCAAACACGTTCAGGTGGGGAAAAAGGGCGTATTTCTGGAACACGGTATTGACATTGCGCTTATGAGGCGGCACATCGTTGATACGGTCGCCCATGAAAATTACGTCGCCCTGATCCGGATAGGCAAAGCCGCCGATGATCCGCAGGGTAGTGGTTTTCCCGCAGCCGGAGGGACCGAGAAGGGTAATGAACTCATTGTCGTGGATATCCAGACTGATGTTGTCCAACACCGTTTCTCCGTCAAAGGCCTTGGAGATGTTTTTCAGTTCGATAATTTTCTTCATTTATCGTTCCCTCTTTCCCGTGTTATAGCATAAAAAGCGGTATGCCGAGAATGGCATACCGCTTGTGTTATTCAATCACGACCAACCTACAAGCGCCGGGAAGGGGCGGAAATATGCGAAGATTCGACATATTTCGCATCCGGCAGCGCAGAAAGGGAATCGCATCCGAATCGGTTCAGAGTCTATATAGCAAAGATTACTTTTACTACTCTTATTGACCATTTCACAAGTTTATGCCTTGGGGCACCATCGGTTTATAGTAACCAACTTATAAAACTGAGCTTTTAACTCAATCAATAAGGCAACAGAAGTTGCCAAACCGCTTTTGGCGGTCTTCGGCATTCGACCCGGCTGTCCGTATGGCCTTGGCCGGCACAGCCGGCGGTCGCAGCATCTTGCTTTGGAAAGACTCTTTCCAATTGAGATGGACCCATTATAACATAATTCGACTGCAAGTCAATATGGAAAAAGAATAAAAAATTGTACAAAAAGTTGAAAAACCGGCGCAATATACACAACAACTTTGCTATATCCGGAAAAAATCAGAAAATGGTTGACAGAAAGCTGTCCTTAGTGTATGATGTCATAGTAATTTCATACCGACAAACGAAGTTCTTAGGGGAATGGCGTGGAGCCTGCCGAAGGAGTAACACTCTCAGGCGCCTGATATCGGGTGGGGACTAAGAATGGATGTGGCTCTGGAGAATCTCAGAAATGAGTACCGAAGGTGCAAAGCGGTTTTTCCGCCGAATCTCTCAGGTAAAAGGACAGAGTGAGCACGTTTCCTGATTTGGCAGGGGAGGCGCGCTTTCTTTTCGCTGGAGCTTTTGCGTCCAGCGATTTTTGTTTGTCAGAAAGAGGTCAAAATATGGAAACAATCGTAACACAGATCGTGGCAGCAGTCAATGACGTTCTCTGGAACAAGTGCCTAGTGCTATTGTTCCTGCTTCTGGGCAGCGGCGTATATTTCTCCATCCGTACCCGGTTCGTACAGATTCGGAAATTCGGCGAAGGTATGCGCCGGGTATTCGGCAACATCAAGCTGGTAGGCGAGGGAGCCGGCAAGGAGGGCATGAGCTCCTTCCAGGCGCTGGCCACGGCCATTGCCGCCCAGGTTGGCACCGGAAACATCGCCGGCTGCGCCACGGCTCTGGCTTCCGGCGGCCCCGGCGCAATTTTCTGGATGTGGGTGTCCGCATTCTTCGGTATGTCCACCATTTATGGTGAGGCCGTGCTTGCGCAGAAGTATAAGCAGACCAACGAAAACGGCGAAGTGACCGGTGGTCCCATCTATTACATCAAGGCCGCGTTCAAGGGCAAGCTGGGCAATTATATGGCTGGTTTCTTCGCCATTGCCATCACGCTGGCGCTGGGCTTTATGGGCAACATGGTTCAGTCCAACTCCATCGGTGATGCTTTCCACACGGCATTTGGCGTTCCAAAGGTGGTCGTTGGCGCAGTCATCGCCTGTGTGTGCGCCTTTATTTTCCTGGGCGGTGTCAAGCGGATTGCAGCAGTCACGGAAAAGCTGGTGCCCATTATGGCCTGCTTCTACATCCTTGGCTCTTTGGTGGCTATTTTTATGAACGCCGACAGCATTCTGCCCGCTTTCAAGGCGATTTTTGTGGGCGCCTTCAATCCCCAGGCGGTTCTGGGCGGCGCCCTTGGTGTCACCGTGAAGGAGGCCATGCGTTTCGGCGTAGCCCGGGGCCTGTTCTCCAATGAGGCCGGTATGGGCTCTACTCCCCACGCCCACGCGCTGGCAAAGGTCGCCAAGCCCCAGGATCAGGGCGTTGTGGCCATGATTGGTGTGTTCATCGATACCTTTGTGGTTCTGACCATGACCGCACTGGTCATTCTGACCTCCGGTGTGCTGGGTACCGTAAGCGCTGACGGCGAGCTGCTCAGCGGCACCGCGCTGGCCCAGGCGGCTTTTAACCACTCCTTCGGCAGCTTCGGCAATGCGTTTGTGGCGATCTGCCTGCTGTTCTTCGCGTTCTCCACCATCATCGGCTGGTATTTCTTCGGTGAGTCCAACGTGAAGGCCCTGTTCAAGGGCAAGAAATCCGCCCGGATGGTGTACGGAGTCATTGCGCTGGTGTTTATCGCCGTGGGCTCCTTCCAGAAGGTTTCCCTGGTCTGGGATATGTCTGATATGTTTAATGGACTGATGGTCATTCCCAACCTGCTGGCACTGTTGGCGCTGAGCGGCATTGTGGCAAAGTTCGCAAAGGATGACGACAATCTGACAGGAGAATAAGAAGCTGCGCCGGGATAAATGAACTGCTCCCCGTCAAGAGGACAATGAAATAATATAAGAATTTTGTAGAGATGCACAGCGCTGCGGCGCTGTGGGA
>JALFXH010000186.1 GCA_022786965.1 Clostridiales bacterium | reverse complement strand
TACCAAAAGCTCGTGAAATCCCGCGGTTTCAATGCCGGCCTCCCGGAACCGCTGCTCCAGCACCGCCCGGGTCTCCGGCGGCGCCGACCAGGCGATCCCGCAGTCGGAGGTGAGGCAGCGGGGGACGGAGATCAGTTTTCCCTCCAGACCCGCCTTCCGGCAGAGCTGCTCGGCAGCAATGGCGCCGGCGGTCGTATAAAACGTGACCACCAGCCGCATCTGTTTCGTTCGCACAGGTGACATCCTTTCCATATCGCTATTCTTTCCATAGAATAGCATGACTGCCCATAAAAAGCGAGATCTGTTTTGAGTATCACGGCGGAGAGCTGAAAAGAGTGGCAAAATAGCAGATGGTTCTACTTGAAAACCAAACGCTTTTCTGCTAATCTATTCTAGTTATAGTATGTGAAAATGACAGAGGTGGAACTGTGTACTTAAAAGCATTGGAGATACAGGGATTCAAGTCCTTCCCCGATAAGACGGTCCTGAACTTCGGTGAGGATATCACCGCCATCGTGGGCCCCAACGGCTCCGGCAAGTCCAATATTTCCGACGCCATTCTGTGGGTGCTGGGCGAGCAGAGCTCCAAGTCCCTCCGGGGCGCGAAGATGGAGGACGTGATCTTCGGCGGCACCCAGAAGCGGGGCGCCGTGGGCTTTGCCGAGGCTACCCTGACGCTGGACAACTCCGACCGGGCGCTGGCCTACGATGCCGATGAGGTCATGATCACCCGTCGGTATTACCGCTCCGGCGACGGCGAATACTACATCAATAAGCAGTCCGCCCGTCTGCGGGATATCAACGAACTGTTTATGGACACGGGCCTTGGCAAGGAGGGCTACTCCAACATCGGTCAGGGCCGCATTGATGAGATTCTCTCCTTAAAAAGCGGCGATCGTCGGGAAATTTTCGAGGAAGCCGCCGGCATCTCCAAGTACCGCCATCGCAAGGAGGAGACGGAGCGCAAGCTGGCAACCACAGAGGATAACCTGCTGCGCATCGGCGATAAGGTTTCCGAGCTGGAACTGCAGCTGGAGCCCCTCAAGGCCCAGTCGGAAAAGGCGAAAAAATATCTGGAATTCAAGGACGAGCTGAAAGGCGTGGAGGTGGCCGTTTGGCTGGAAACGCTGGACAAATTGTCTGCCGCCGCCAAGAAAGCTGAGGAGGACTACGCCTCCGCTTCCTTTGTTTTGCAGCAGGCCCACGATGATCTGGACGCTCTCTACCGGCAGGCGGAGGATTTAAGCAAGACCCTCCATGACCGGGACGGGGAACTGGAAACCGTCCGGCTGAAGGCCAATATGCTCTCCGCCACCCACCAGCAGCTGGATGGCCAGATGGCGGTTTTGCAGGGCAATATGGATAACAACCGGGCCAATATCGCCCGGATTGAGGAGGAACTGAAAGGCCAGGAGGACCGCAGCGGCGGCATCTCCGCCCAGATTCAGCAGACCGAAGAGCGAATCGCGGAAATTGAGGGCAGGCTGGAAGAAAAACGGGCGGAATTGGATGGGTGCCAGCAGACGCTCACTGCCCTCACCGCCAGCGCCCAGGGCATTACCAAACAGTATCTGGAACTGAGAAGCAAGGAATCCGCCCTGGCGGCGGACATTGCCGGGGCGGAAGCGGATGTACGGGGTTTGGAGGAGAGCATGGTCCAGTCCCAGACCCGGCTGGAACAGCTGGACGGGGATCTGTCCGCGGGAGAGTCCCGCCGCCACGAGGCCCAGACCAATCTGGATGCCTGCCGTCAGGAATTGAAGGCCGCCCGGGAGAACGTCACCGCTGCGAACAATACCATTTCCGGCTATACCCTGCGGCTGACCACCCGGGCTAAGCGCCGGGACGAGCTGGAAGAAAAGCAGCGGGACTTAGCCAGAACCCTGGACTCCGTCGCGGCGAAAATCAAGGTCTTCCGGGCCATGGAGCGGGATTTTGAAAGCTATAATAAGGCCGTGCGCATGGTGATGCAGGAGGCCCAGAGGGGCGCTCTGCGCAACATCCACGGCCCCGTGTCCCGGCTTATCCGCACCGAGGATAACCTTACCGTTGCTGTGGAAATCGCCCTGGGCGCGGCGATGCAGCAGATTGTGGTGGGCAATGAAGCCGACGGCAAAGCCGCCATTTCCTTCCTCAAGCGCACCGGCGGTGGTCGGGCCACCTTCCTGCCCCTGAGCGCCATTCAGGGAAAGCGTTTGCAGGAAACCGGCCTGGAAATCTGCCGGGGCTTTGTGGGAATCGCCTCCGAATTGGTGAAAACTGACGAAAAGTATCGTCAAATTATAGATAATCTGCTTGGCCGCACCGTCATCGTCCAGGACATGGACGCGGCAATTTCTATGTCCCAGAAGTACCGGGGCCGCTTCAAAATTGTGACCCTGGACGGTCAGGTTATGAATCCCGGCGGCTCCATGACCGGCGGCTCTGTGAATAAGGACGCGGGAATCCTGTCCCGGGCCAACGAGCTGGAAAAGCTTTCCCTGCAGGAGAAGAAGCTGCTGGAAGACCTGCAGGTGTTGGAAGCGGACTTAACGGAAGCTCGCCGCCAGTGCGATCAGGTGGATTTCCAGATTTCCGCCGCCAAGGATCAGCTTCGGGAAGCGGAGGATCAGGTGCTCCGGCTGGAAGGCATGGAAAAGCAGCATGAGATTCTGCTGAATGCCATTGTGGAAGCGGAAAACTCAGCCCGCCGGGAGCGGGAGTCTCTGAGTGAGCGAAACCGAACCGACCGGGAGCGCTATGCCGCCCAGCAGGCGAAGATTCAGGTTTTCCACCGGGAGCTGGCCCAGACAAAAGAAAAGCTCAGCCAGTTGGAGGGCAGCCAGACCGAGGCCGCCAATGAAACCACCACCATCTCCGACCGGATGACCGCCTTAAAAACCGAGGAGGCCGCCATGGAAGCCGAGCGCTCCACGGCCCTTTCCCACATCGGCGACCTCCGGCAGCTGCAGGGAGCTATGGAGGGCGACCGGGAGAAAAAGCTGGTTTTGATGGACTCCATCCGGCAGGACAACGTCCGGCTGGAAGGGGAAATCGCGGAGCTGAAACAGCGGCAGTTGGACAACGACGCGGAAAACGCCGCCATGAATGAGAAGGTGCGTTCCGTTCTGGAAAGCCGGGCCGCCGCGGAGGCCGCGAAAACCAAAGCCGAGCGGGATGCTCAGGAGAAGAACAAGGACATCCTGAACATGGAGCGGGCCTGCGCCCTGCTGGAACAGAAGAAGGTCACCTCCTCCATGGAGGAGCGGCAGATCATCGACAAGCTGTGGGACAGCTACGAGCTGACCCCCGGCACCGCGCCGGAGTTCCGTGGGGAGATCGAGAACGTCACCGCCGGCAACCGCCGGATTGCGGAGCTGAAACGGAAGATTGCCGCCCTGGGCACCCCCAACCTGGGGGCCATCGAGGAATACGCCCGGGTCAACGAGCGGTATACCTACCTTGCCGGGCAGCGGGACGATGTGCTGACCTCCAAGCGGGAATTGGAGAGCATTATCCGGGACATCACCGCGGAAATGACCACGATTTTTGTCACGGAATTTAATAAAATTGACCACTATTTCGGCCAGACCTTTGAAGAAATGTTCGGCGGCGGCAGGGGACAGCTGATTTTGGAGGACCCGGAAAACCCCCTGACCTGCGGCATCGAGATTCGGGTGCAGCCCCCCGGAAAGCAGGTCAAGACCATCACGCTGCTGTCCGGCGGCGAGAAGGCCTTTGTGGCCACGGCCCTGTACTTTGCCATTTTGAAGGTTCGGCCCACGCCCTTCTGTCTGTTGGATGAGATCGACGCGGCGCTGGACGACCGGAACGTGGAGCGGTTTGCCAGCTATCTTCACAACCTGTCGAAGAACACCCAGTTCATCGTCATCACCCACCGCCGGGGCACCATGGAATCCGCCGACGTGCTCTACGGCGTCACCATGCAGGAGCAGGGCGTCAGTAAGCTTCTGCGGCTGGACCTGAACCAGATGGAAGAATATTTGGGAATTGTGGAATAAATGTTGTAGGGCTTAAGTCATGACCCCGCCGATCCGCCCCGATTTTCGGACGAACTCGTTGAATGGAACCTGTTCAAAGACACAACGTGGTCGGCGCGGTCATAACCGCGCCCTACGGTGAGCATAGCATTTTGATAGGAGATATTATGGGATTTTTTGATAAAATTAAGGAAGGTCTGGCGAAGACCAGAGATGCCCTCAGTGATTCTCTGGGCAGCGTGTTCACCGGCTTTTCCGAAATCGACGACGACTTTTATGACGAATTGGAAGAGAGCCTGATTCTGGCGGACCTGGGCGTAGACACCGCCTGCAAGGCCGTGGAGCGTCTGCGCAAGGCCGTCCGGGAGCAGCACCTCAAGACCACGGAGGAAGCCAGAACCGCCCTTAAGGAAATTCTGGTGGAAATGCTGAACGTGGGGGACACGGCCCTGAACCTGTCTACTACCCCCAGCGTGGTGCTGGTCATCGGCGTCAACGGCGTGGGCAAGACCACCACCATCGGCAAAATCGCCACCCAGCTGACCCGGCAGGGCAAGCGTGTGCTGCTGGTGGCGGCGGATACCTTCCGGGCAGCGGCTGCCGACCAGCTGGAAATCTGGGCCCAGCGCAGCGGCGCGTCCATTGTCCGGCAGAATGAGGGCGCGGACCCGGCCTCCGTGGTGTATGACGGCATTCAGGCCGCCCGGGCCCGGGAGGTGGACGTCATCATCATTGACACCGCCGGACGGCTCCACAACAAGGCCAATCTTATGAACGAGCTGAACAAGATCAGCCGCATCATCGACCGGGAGCTGCCCAGCGCGGCTCGGGAGACCCTGCTGGTGCTGGACGGCACCACGGGCCAGAACGGCCTGATTCAGGCAAAGCAGTTCAAGGAAATCGCCGGCGTGACCTCCATCGCCCTGACCAAGCTGGACGGCACCGCCAAGGGCGGCATCGTCATTGCCGTGGCGGACGCCCTGCAAATTCCCGTGAAGTTTGTGGGCGTGGGGGAGCAGGCCGACGACCTGATGCCCTTTGAAGCCAAGGATTTTGTGGAGGCGCTGATCTGATGAAGGTAGTATTGGCAAGCAAAAATCCCCACAAACTGGTGGAAATCAGTAAAATCACCGAGAAATTCGGCTTTGAATTGGTGTTGCAATCCGAGTTGGGCGTGGACATCGATGTAGAGGAGACCGGAACCACCTTTGAGGAAAACTCCTTTTTGAAGGCGGAGGCCGTCATGAAGGCCACGGGCCTTCCCGCCCTTGCGGACGACTCCGGCATCGCGGTGGATGCCCTGAACGGGGAGCCGGGCATCTACTCCGCCCGGTATGGCTTTGACGAAAGCCTTGACGACTGGGGCCGTTTGCAGCTTTTGCTCAAAAACACGGAAAACGTTCCCGATGGGCAGCGTCAGGCAAAATTCGTCTGCGTCATCACCATGGTGACCCCGGAGGGGAAAGTCATTCAGGCCCGGGGCGAAATCCACGGGGAGCTGCTCCGTACCCCCGCCGGAGAAAACGGCTTCGGCTACGACCCCATTTTCTACTATCCCCCCGCGGGCATGACCACTGCGGAAATGGCCCCGGAGGAAAAAAACAAGGTTTCCCACCGGGCCAACGCCCTGCGGGTGTTCTACGACAAATTAAAGGAGGCAGGCTATGCTGACAAGTAAGGAACGGGCTCAGCTCCGGGCCCAGGCCAACACCCTGGAAACCACCCTGATGGTGGGCAAGGACGGGGTGACGGAAGCGGTGGCCGCGGAAGCGGACCGGCTGCTGACCGCCCACGAGCTGGTGAAGGGCAAGGTGCTGGAAACCGCCCTCATGAGTCCCCGGGAGGTATCCGACGCCCTGTGCGAGGCCACAAAAGCCGAGGGAATCGCCTGCGTGGGCAACAAATTCGTAATCTGGCGGTTCTCCGAGAAGTGTCAGGAGGCCCGGAACCAGACCGGCCGGGCCAAGCGGAAGGAAGTTCCCAAGTCCAAGGCCGACCCCGTAGGCAAGGGCGTCCGCGCCCGCCGTGCCGCGGCGAAAAAGGTCCGGGAGCAGCGCAACCAGTATTTCCGGCAGCAGGCCATCGAAAAGTCCATCGAGCGCAGCCGGGAAAAGCAGCTGCGGGGCGAAGAGTAATTTTCAGTTGACAGTGAACAGTGGACAGTTGACAGTTATGAGACTGCCAGTAGACGCACATCGCAATTCTTGATTACAGCTTTTCAGTATGTACCGCTTGTTGACACGTTGCATTTCGCATATCCCCTATAGCTGGACAACTGTCCACTATCAACTGTCAACTATAAACAGAGGAAGGGTAGTATGGAACGAATCGGCATTTACGGCGGGACTTTCAACCCACCCCATATTGGACACCTGCAGGCGGCGAAACAGGCCGTCAAAGCGCTGGGACTCAGCAAGCTGTTGCTGATCCCGGCCTACGCGCCGCCCCATAAGGCCGCGCTGCCCGCAAATTCCCCCACAGCTCAGCAGAGGCTCCAAATGCTGCGCATCGCCGCGGCGAACTGCCCGGAAATTGTGGTTTCCGACATGGAGCTACGGCGGGAGGGGGTCAGCTACACCTTTGAAACGGTTCGCTCTGTGAAGAACCAGTACCCCGACGCGGAGCTGGTGCTGCTCATGGGCACGGATATGTTTCTGACCTTTGACAGCTGGATGCACCCGGAAGAAATTCTGAAAAACGCCTCCCTGGGGGTATTTTACCGGGGCGACAAGGGCGAACAGCCCGCCATTGCGGCAAAAAAGGCGGAAATGGAAGAAAAGGGCGTCAGGATTTATCTGGTGCGCAACGATGTGATTCCCATTTCCTCCACCCAGATGCGGCGGCTTCTGGCCTTCCGCTGCGCGGGAGAATTCCTGCCGGAGGGGGTGCTGGATTACATCCGGGAAAACCGTCTCTATGATACCCGCAGTGACTGGAAGAGTCTTCCCATGGACAAGCTGGAGCCTATTGTTATCAGCCTTCTGAATCCTAACCGGGTGGCTCACGTTCTGGGCTGCCGGGATACGGCGGTGGCGCTGGCAAAGCGTTGGGGGGCGGATGTCACCGACGCCGCCCGGGCGGGGCTGCTCCACGACATTACCAAGGCCATTGACGGGCCCCTGCAATTGACATTGTGCGACGCCTATGGTAAACTGTTAGACGATTTTTCCAAGCGTTACCCCAGAACCCTCCACGCCCTGACCGGTTCCATGGTTGCTCAGCGGATTTTTGGGGAAAATGAAAACGTGGTGTCCGCCATCGAGTTCCACACCACCGGCAGAGCAAACATGACCTTGCTGGAAAAAATCATCTATGTGGCGGACTATATGGAGCCCAACCGGAATTTCCCCGGTGTAGAGCGGCTGCGGGAGCTGGCGTTTTCTGACATTGACGCGGCGCTGAAGCTGGGCCTGGAAATGACGCTGGAGCATTTGAACGAGCAGGGGGCGGAGGTGTCCCCGGCCTCCCGGAGCGCTCTCGCGTGGCTGAACCGATCAGTACCATCCAGAAAGGATTGATGTTTTTGTTAACACCCAAAGAGATTGCCTATGAAGTGACCAAGGCCCTGGATGCCAAGAAGGGCATGGATATCAAGCTGCTGAAAATCGACCGGGTCAGCAGCCTTGCAGACTATTTCCTCATCTGCACCGGCACCTCCAACACCCATGTCAAGACCCTGTGCGACTACGCCGAGTATACCCTGGAGCAGCTGGGGGAGCCCATGCTGGGCCGGGAGGGCCACCGGGGCAGCGCCTGGGAGCTGCTGGACTACGGCACCATCGTGGTCCACGTCTTCACCGAGGAAGCCCGACAGTTCTATGATCTGGAACGCCTGTGGGCGGATGCTGAGGTTGTGGATTTGAAGAAAATTATTCCCGAATTGCAGGGCTGAGCGCCAAAGCCTTCCCCTTTGGGGAAGGTGGCCGAGCGTCAGCGAGGTCGGAAGAGGTTTTACCTCTTTGCCGAAGTACGCAGGCTCGTCCAACGTGATTCTGCCCTCTTCCGTCTCGCCTTCGGCGATCCACCTTCCCCGAAGGGGAAGGCACTGATACGATATCATTACCGCCAAAAAAGCGGTTTAAGAGAGGAATGTTCGCCATGAACTACGATTACGCAAGCATAGAAGCCAAGTGGCACAAATACTGGCAGGAAAATGACACCTTCCACACGGACGTGTGGGATTTCTCCAAGCCTAAGTATTATGTGCTGGATATGTTCCCTTACCCCTCCGGCGTGGGTCTGCACGCGGGCCATCCCGAGGGCTACACCGCTACCGACATCATGTCCCGGATGAAGCGGATGCAGGGCTACAACGTGCTGCACCCCATGGGCTACGACTCCTTCGGCCTGCCCGCGGAGCAGTACGCCGTGAACACCGGCCACAACCCCAACGGCTTTACCCAGAAGAACATTGAGACCTTCTCCCAGCAGCTTAAGGAGCTGGGCTTTGACTACGACTGGTCGAAAATGGTCGCTACCTCCGACCCCTCCTTCTACAAGTGGACCCAGTGGATTTTCAAGAAGCTGTACGAAAAGGGCTACGCCAAGCGGATTGAGATGCCCGTGAACTGGTGCGAGGAGCTGGGCACCGTTCTGAGTAACGACGAGGTCATCGACGGCAAGTCCGAGCGTGGCGGCTTCCCCGTTGTCAAGAAAAATATGATGCAGTGGGTCATCGACCAGCCCGCCTTCGCCGAGAAGTTGCTGGACGGTCTGAACGAAATCGACTGGCCCGAATCCACCAAGGAAATCCAGCGCAACTGGATCGGCAAGAGTACCGGTGTGGAGGTGGACTTTAAGCTGGTGGGCGGCGGCGAGTTCTCCATCTACACCACCTGCATCGAAACCATCTACGGCATCACCTTCATGGTGCTGGCCCCCGACGGCAAGATTGTCCAGAGCCTGATGGATCGCGTCCAGAACAAGGAAGAGGTTCAGGCCTACATCGACGAGACCCTGAAAAAGAGCGACATGGACCGCACCGACCTGAATAAGGGCAAGTCCGGCTGCCGGCTCCAGGGCGTCTACGCCATCAACCCCGTCAATGGCAAGGAAGTGCCCGTGTTCATCGGCGACTTCGTTCTCGCCAACTACGGCACCGGCGCCGTCATGGCCGTCCCCAGCCACGACCAGCGTGACTTTGAGTACGCCCAGGTTCACAACATCCCCATGATTCAGGTCATCGAGGGCCGGGACGTCAGCGAGTGCGCCTTTGAAAAGCAGGACTACCTGGGCAAGGGCTGCAAGCTCTGTAATTCCGAGGAGTTCACCGGCCTGACGGTGGAGGAAGCGAAGGAAGCCATCACCTGCAAGCTGGAAAACATGGGCGTTGCCCGCCGGAAGAACAACTACCACTTCCGGGAGTGGATTTTCGCCCGCCAGCGGTACTGGGGCGAGCCGGTGCCCTGTGTGTACACCGACGACGGGAAGACTTACTTCCTCCCCGACGAGGAGCTGCCCCTGATTCTGCCCGAATTGGAGGATTACAAGGGCAAAAACGGTCAGGCCCCGCTGGAAAACGCCACCGAGTGGAAGAAATACGATAAAAACGGCATCCACGGCGTCCGGGAGACCTCCACCATGCCCGGCTCTGCCGGTTCTTCCTGGTACTATATGCGCTATATCGACCCCCAGAACGACAAGGAGCTCTGCGACCCCGAGCTTCTGAAGCACTGGCTGCCCGTTGATCTGTATGTGGGCGGCCCGGAGCACGCCGTGGGCCACCTGATGTACTCCCGGATCTGGAACCGGTTCCTGTACGACGAGGGCATTTCCCCCGTGAAGGAGCCCTTCCAGAAGCTGGTGCATCAGGGCATGATTCTGGGTGAGAACGGCATCAAGATGGGCAAGCGGTTCCCTGAGTTTGTGGTGAACCCCAGCGACATTGTCCGGGACTACGGCGCGGACACTCTGCGGCTGTACGAGATGTTCATGGGCCCTCTGGAGGTATCCAAGCCCTGGAGCACCACCGGCGTCATCGGCGCGAAAAAGTTCATCAACCGGGTGTGGAACTTCTTCACCGAGCCCGCCAACATCACGGAAGAAAATGACGGCAAGCTGACCAAGGTCTACCACCAGACCGTGAAGAAAGTGACAAACGACTTTGAGACTCTGGGCTTCAACACCGCCATTGCCCAGATGATGGTGTTTGTCAACGAGGTCTACAAGGCGGGCACCTGCCCCAGAGAGTACGCCGAGGGCTTCATCAAGATGATGTCCTGCGTCACTCCCCATGTGGGCGAGGAGATGTGGCAGATTCTGGGCCACGACAAGACCATCGCCTACGAGCCCTGGCCCACCTACGATGAGAATAAGTGCAAGGATTCCGAGGTGACCATCGCGGTGCAGGTCAACGGTAAGATGCGGGGCACCGTTCTCATGGATGCCGACCTGGACAACGACACCGTGGTTGCCAATGTTCTGGCAAACGAGAAGATTGCGGCCTTCCTTGCCAAGCAGGGCGGGGAGATTCGCAAGACCATTGTGGTCAAGAACAAGCTGGTTAATCTCATTGTGAAGTAAAAATGTCATCCTGAGCATAGCGTCAGCGATTTTGGATTCCATGACTGCCGGTGGCAGTCATTCCGCAGAGAATTGCGTAAGCGAGTCGAAGGATCTTCTGCTTTCGTTACACAATACGGTCAAATCACCGGAAAGATCCCTCCACGCGCTGTCGCTTGGTCGGGATGACAACGTTTTTGTAAAAAAATCAAAATCTTGCTTGACAATTGGGGAAACAGCGTATATAATAGTCAAGCCTAGTATAAGGCCCTGAACGCATCCTGGATTGAGCCGGATGCCATCGGAGGGAGGGAAAACTATGTCTGAAATTCGCGTCAAGGAGAACGAGTCTCTGGAGAGTGCTCTGCGCCGTTTTAAGCGGAGCTGCGCCAAGGAGGGCGTTATCGCCGAAGTGAAGAAGCGCGAGCATTACGTCAGCCCCAGCCTGAAGCGCAAGCAGAAGTCCGAGGCCGCCCGTAAGAACAAGAGAAAGTTCTATTAATCCCTCTGGAATACGCTCGAAGCCGCCCTGCAGATTTTGCAGGGCGGTTTTTGCGGGTCAGGGTAATGACTGTCCCTTGGCGTTCTTGCGTTTGTCAGGATTTCACTTCCTGTTTCGGTTCGACAATGATCGACAAACCCATCGGAAAAACGTAGCGAAACCGCCGTTTTTGCCATAATATCTGTCGACAAAAAACGACATCGCAACAAAATACCGTGTTCTGAACAATTATTTTACAATAAAATTTCTAACTCTATTGATTTTTGGTTTTCAGCATAGTATAATACGCGTGTACAGACTAGACTGCCGGATCATACCGTGTTTGCGGACGGCTCCCGGCAGGAGGATTGGTCTGCGTGTCCGCGGGAAGAAGGTCAGAAGGAAACACTATGAAACGATCCCTGAAAAAAATCTGGAACGGAATCAGCAGCGTTGCTGTCGCGCTGGTTGTGCTCCTTGCCATTTTACTGGTTGGCGCGCGGCTGGTGGGTCTGCAGGTATTCACCGTCCTGTCCGGCTCCATGGAGCCGACCTACCACGTTGGCTCCTTGATCTATGTGAAGAAGGTGGACCCCTACGCCATCGAGGTGGGGCAGCCCATCACCTTCCTGCTGGATGAGGACACCATCGCCACCCACCGTGTGGTGGGCATCGTCCCCGACGAGGAGGACCCCACCGTCATCCGCTTCCGCACCAAGGGCGACGCCAACGACGCCGAGGACGGCAGTCTTGTCCACTATAAGAATGTGGTGGGCACGCCGATTTTCTCCATCCCCCGTCTGGGCTACGTTGCCAATTATATCCAGCACCCCCCGGGAATGTATGTGGCGATTTCCGGCTGTGCGGTGCTTGTGCTGCTGACGTTCCTGCCGGATCTCTTCGCCGACGAGGACAAGAGCGCCCCGGCGAAAAAGAAGAAGCCGAAAAAGGGCGGCAAAGGAAAGTTCAGCCAGCCCCGCAATACCCACTCCGCGGATGACCCCGGGCGGGCGCGCGAATCGCAGGGTCATCAACTGTAGAAGGGCAATGCCGCAAGGCTCCCTATATATTATTTAAGGAGGTTTTCTGTATGAAGAAAACAAGCAAAGCTTTGCTCCTGATGCTGTGTGCGGTGTTGCTGGTTGCCGCCTCCGTACTGGGAACAATGGCGTATCTGACTTCCACTGACAGTGTTGAGAATACCTTCACTGTTGGTAAGGTTGCTATCACTCTGGACGAGGCAAAGGTCGGCGATGATGGTAAGGCTCTCACCGGTGAAAAAGCCGAACGCGTTGATGCAAACGATTATCATCTGCTGCCCGGCCTTACCTATGACAAGGATCCTATGGTCACCGTTCTGGAGGATTCCGAAAGCGCCTACGTCAAGATGACTGTCACCATCAACAAGGCTGATGAACTGGACGCCATCTTTGCCAATGACGGCGCTGACTTGATGAAGATTTTTAACGGCTATGATGGCACCACTTGGATTTACCAGGGCAACACCAAGGACACTGCCAAAAACACCCGTACTTACGAGTTCTGGTACAAGGAAACTGTCGCCGCTTCTGATGCTGATGTTGCTCTGGACGCTCTGTTCGATTCCATCACCGTTCCCGGCACTATCACAAACGCCCAGCTGGCCACTATCGAGGGTATGACCATCACCGTCAATGCTTACGCCATCCAGGCCGACGGCTTCGCCACTGCTGAAGCAGCTTGGGCTGCATACGCCGGCTAATCACTACCCCCGTTATATCCGGTACATATCGAGTATAAAACAATGTACCCCCGCGAATATTCGGAGAAAGGAGGTAAACCTACATGAGCAATGGAAAATTTGCAAAGCGTAAGGGCGTTGCCACCAAGATGATGTTTATGATTCTGGCGGTTGTGCTGATCGTTGGTATCTCCATAGGAGGCACTCTGGCCTGGCTGACTGCCACGTCCGGTCCTGTGACGAATACCTTCACTACCAGTGATATTGAGATCACTCTGGCAGAAAGCGATGATCTGGACCTGAAAATGGTTCCCGGCTATACCATCACCAAGGACCCCAAGGCTACGGTTGAGGCTGGTTCTGAGGACTGCTACCTGTTTGTGAAGCTGGAAAAGTCCACCAATTTTGACGACTTCATGACATACACGATTGCTAGTGGCTGGACAGAACTTACATCCGCTGCCGGAACGAACTACAAGGTATATTACAGGGTGTTCGACAGCAAAGACAGCACGAATACCAATGCACAGGGCACAGCTTATTCCATCCTCGAGGATGATCAGGTTACCGTGAAGAGTACTGTCACCAAGGCAGATATGAAAGCTCTGTCTGCGGCGACCTACCCCACCCTGACTGTCACCGCTTACGCTTCTCAGCTCTATAAGAGCAATTCTACCGCTGCTGGCGCAGTCAATAAGTTCACCCCTGCCGAGGCTTGGGATATCGTTCCTAAGGCCTAATCCCCCGCACATGGATGTGCGCGACGCAATATCCCACTTTACTTAATTAAGGAGTAAATGCACAATGAAGAAGAAAATTGTTGCGCTGTGCCTGGTTGTGGCTCTGGCTGCTACCGCTATCATCGGCGGCACCCTGGCTTACTTCACCGACACGGATGACGCTAAGAACACCTTCACTGTCGGTAATGTTGCAATCGAACTGATTGAGCAGCAGAAGACCGAAGATGGTCTTAAGCCGTTTGAGCAGAATAAGGTTCTTGTTCCCGGCACGAGCAAAGATGGCAATGCTGTTTCCAAGATTGTCACCGTGAAGAATACCGGTGCTAACGATGCTTGGGTTTGGGTCGATCTCAAGATTCCCAAGTACCTTGTGAGCAGCCAGTATCCCACCAACGAGAGCAAGAACGCCCTGCACTGGAACAGCTACGGTTGCTTCAATGTGGAGTACAATTCTGGTAATTATTGGGATTTGGCTACCAGCGACGGCATCGTAGACGCGTCTCAT
>JALFXH010000155.1 GCA_022786965.1 Clostridiales bacterium | reverse complement strand
TCAAAGGCCATCGCCGGATTCTCGCCCTCTTGGATAATGTAAACGGTCAGGTCACGCTCCATCAGCTCATAGGCTCGTTCTTTGGAGAGCGGTAGAAGGTCGCTGTCCAGGTATCCGCACTTTTCCAGATCATCCTGGGTCAGCGCCGGGTCCGGCATGGGATATTCGTCCAACGCCTGCTCCTGGGCATCCGGCAACTGGGTGGCTGCGGTTTCTGTGGTCTGCTGGCTAACCTGTTCCTGCATCTGCTGGTAAGCCGCCTCCTGCAAAGTCTCGATCATGGACAGCGGCGCATACTTAATGGACTTACCTCCCATCCCCAGGTCCTCGCAGATATGGCTAACCGCTGCGGAACGGCCCATGTCGGTCCCATCCAGCTGGCCGCCGTCCAGCTGCTTCATGGTTGCCACATCGTAGAGCGTATAGTCCCAGCCGGTATCACAAGGCAGGACATGAAGGTAGCTGGTATCATCCAGCACCAGCAGGGCCTCCCGGTACTCGGCGCTGGGCTGGGATACTTCTTCCGCAGCCTGCTGGGGTGCCTGCTCCGGTTCCGGGGCAGCGGTCAGGTCAATGCCGCGCTCCTTGCAGATTTCCTTGTAATTGCGCTCGATGTCGTTAATCAGCTCGCAGGAAGTCTTGTTGATGGTCTCCAGGCTGGCCCGCAGCTCCTTCAGCTCCTTGTCCTTGGACCAGGAAGCGATGTAGCCGAAGCTGTTTTCGCCGGTCTGGATACCGAAATACTGGCAGACCGCATAGGAAATGCTCTCGGCCTCTACTTCCTCGGTGTTGCGGTTCTTGACGGCCTGTTTCACTGCCGTCAGATCTTCCTCCACCTCCAGCCGCCACTTAAACTGATTCTCGTCCACATAGCGCCAGCCTTCCTCGGCGGCGGCCTGTTCCGCCTCCGCTTCGGTGGCGAAGTCCAGGCGATAATCGTGCTTGACACCGCCCTCACTCACCATCACGATCTTCCAGGTCGGCTCCGCCTCATACTTTTTGGGGTCGTGGAGCTTGCTGTGTGCGGTCTCATGGACAGCGGCGGAAATGGTCTGTACCTCGCTCATGCCTTCCCGGAGGGCGATCCGCTGCTGCTCGGAGGAAAAATAGCCGTCCATGTTCTCAGTCATTGGCTCAAACTCGATGGGGACCGGAGCGGAGCGCCGCACCGCCTCCAGGAACGCCTCATAGTGCGGCACCGTCCCGGACAGGCTGGAGGCCAGCTCCGGCAGAGGCTTGCCGTCCGTCTGCGAAACATCAAACACCTTCACCGGGCGGAACATGGGGATTTCGATTTCCTTTTCCTCCATGACGGCCTTGCCATCTGCGTCCAGAATAGGAGACTGGGTATCCGGGTCGCGCTTCATTTCCTCGATCTTCTTTTTGTAGGGCGTAGGGGCAATGATCGTGATGCCATGCTCACCCTTTTTCACATGGCGCTCAAACTGGTTTTTCCACTTATTGAATCCAGCCACCAGGGTGGCGTCCGGGCGCTGCATATAGATGAGCATGGTGTTGTTGACGGAGTAGCGGTGGAACTTGGACATGACGGACAGGTAGCGCATATACTTTTCACTCTCGAACAGCTCCTTGATACCCTGTTCAATGCCTGCCGTGATTTCCTGCAACCGCTCCCGGTTGGTGGGCTTATCAGCCATGAATTTCACTCTCCTTTCCAAATTGGCGATTTCTGATTGATGTTCGGCAATCCACAGCTTTTGTTCCTCCGGGCCGTCCTCCAGGAAAAAATCCAGCAGATAGCCCGTATAGTCCTTTTTCTGAATTGCCTCCATAAAACGGGGATGAGGATTTTCTTCCGGCGTTTTGGGGGAATAGTCGGTTTCCCACTTTCTCAGCAGATGATAGTAGTCAGCCAGGACACGAAAGGCATGGTCCCGATCCTCTTTGAACTTCTGTGCCTCGGTTTTCTGCCGGACATAGCGCCTCCGGGGAGGGGCCTGACTGTCATAAGCCAGGCCAAAATCCTGGGCCAGCTTCTCAGCGGCCTCCTTGGGAGACAGATTGTAGAGCCGTGCGGTGAAGTCGATCACATCGCCGGTGGCTCCGCAGCCGAAACAGTAGAAGTATTTCTCGTTCAGCTTCATGCTGGGATTTTTGTCATCGTGGAACGGGCAGCAGGCCATGCCGCTCCGGTTGACCTCGATCCCGTACATCTGCGCTGCCTCCCGGACGGTGACAGACTGCTTAACGGCCTCAAAGACACTTTCAGCCATGCTTACTCGCTGCCCTTCTTGGGGGTGGGCGGCCTGTACCCGGCAGCCTTGGCCCGTTCACTGGCCGCCTTGCGACGCTCGGCGCTGTACGGCTCACGAACTGACACGCAGCGTTTAGGGACAAGAAAGGTCTGCCGGTCCTTTTTCACGATCTGGTCCGGGTATTTCTCCGCCAGCCGCCGCAGCTTCTCCAGCAGCCGGGGGTCATGGGTATAGACCTCGGCTACGACCTCGGCCTGGTTGTAGAGGATGATGGTTTCCTGTTCATAGAGGGAGAGCTTCATCGTTTGCCGCCTTTCTGCCGGTCAAACGCCAGCTTGAAATTGGCGTACTTCCCATCGTCCTCCAGAACCACGGTGGCGTCGTAGGTCTTGCCGGTTTTCTCGGAGTACAGGCCGGTCACATGGGCGCGGCCATCTTTGAGCAGCGCCGTCACGACGGCCTTGGTGGGCTGCTTGCGCTTCAGCTCCCACCACTTGTTGTTTTTCCAGATGGCGAATTTGCAACCCTCGTTCTGGCAGAAGAAACCCTTTTGCAGCTCCGCTACATCACTGCCACAGCGGGGGCATTTGCCCACCACTTCGCGGGGCGGCGTGAACAGGTACTCGGTGCCTTTAATCATCCGATAGGTTCTCACCAGCTCCTGGAGCATGGCGCTGATACCGGCCATAAAGTCCTCCGGGGCCAGCTCGCCGCGCTCGATCTCACCCAGCCGGTACTCCCACTCGGCGGTCAGCAGAGGCGATTGCAGCTGCTCCGGCAGCACGGTGATAAGGGACACCGCATCATGGGACGGCAGGAGCTGTAAGGTTTTCTTGCTCTTTTTGCGCTCCAGAAAGCCGGTGGACACCAGCTTTTCCAGAATCCCGGCGCGGGTGGCCGGGGTTCCCAGGCCCTTGCGCTCGGCATCCTCCGGCATATCGTCCTTCCCGGCAGTCTCCATCGCGGAAAGCAGCGTATCCTCGGTGAAGTGCTTGGGCGGGGTGGTTTTGCCCTCCTTGACGGCAACACCAGAAAGGGGCAGCGTCTGACCTTCAGACAGCTCCGGCAGAGCCTTGTTCTCGATTTCCTTGTCCGGCTCCGCATTTTTCAGCCCAGCACGGTAGGCAACATCCAGCGCCCGCCAGCCGAGTTGCTTCACCGTGCGGCCCTTGGCAGCAAACTCAGCACCGGCGCACTCCACAACAACGGCGGTTTCAGCAAAGGTATAGGGCTGAGCCACAGCGCACAGCAGCCGCAGGGCCACCAGCTCCAGCACCGCCTTTTCGCCAACCGGCAGGCTGGACAGGTCCGCGCCCTGGAGGTTGCGGGTGGGGATCACCGCATGGTG
>JALFXH010000113.1 GCA_022786965.1 Clostridiales bacterium | reverse complement strand
CTGGAAATAATGCAGGAGCTGTTCAATCTGAATCTGGACGACGACTATCAGCGGCTATACCTGCTGGTGTCTCTGTTCCTGCTGGATTCCGAAGAAAACAGCGGATAGTATTATGCATCATACTATTTCCCGATAAAAAGGTTAGCACCATTTTCAGTCTATCCAAGGACCCGGCCAACGCCATAAGGCGCTGGCCGGGTTCTTGGACTTCAGCGGAAGCCGCTTGGGCACATTCCGCGTTTCTTATTTTTCGCTGTTTTTCTTGAACAGGATATCCCGGAAGTAGTTTTTCACCTTCATATCGGAGTGCTCCCGGGTTTTATGGACGTTGTCCAGGTGGGTGCAGAGGATAATCACGCTGGCGATGACCGCGCAGGCGGTGGTGGGAATATCGTGGCTGAACAGGTAGGCCAACACCGGGAACATCACCGTCCCCAGCAGCGGTGCGGCCACGCCGATGTCCAGTAGCACCATAATGCCAATGCCGGACAGCACCACAATGACGAATACCACCGGATTGTAGGCCAGCATCATGCCGCCGAAGGCCGCCAGACCCTTGCCGCCGGAAAAGTGCATGGTGATGGGGAAGCAGTGGCCCAGAATCACGCCGATGCTGGCCAGCATTCCCGACACCGCCAGCTGGGGGAACAGCCACCGGGCCAGCCGCGCCGCGATGAAGGACTTGGCCACATCGAAAATCAGCACAAAGGCCCCCGCCTTCCGGCCCAGCACCATGGTGGTGTTGGTGGCGCCCAGATTGCCGGTGCCCTCCTCTTTTAAGTTAATGTGGTTCCGCTTGCCCACCCAGGCGGCGGAATTCAGACATCCCATGGCATAGCCAAGGATGAGACTTAAAAAGACTTCCATAAGATTTCCTCAAGTTTTTGGTTGTTTCTTATTATTATATCAACGATTTGTGTATTATTCAACCCTTTTCGAGTAAGGAGTTGATAGTTGATAGTTGACAGTAGACAGTTAGAGAGTCGCTTCGCAACAAATTAATCATCCCGAAGGGATACAATAACTTTCAACTGTCAACTATTCACTGTCAACTGAAAAACCAGCAGGTTTCGCCTGCTGGTTTTTCTATAATGGCGATTGCTTAATTTTCGCGTATCTTCTGGGGTACTGCTTGGGCGTCGGCGCGATTTTCCGCAGGACAATCACCGCGTGGGAGGTACCGTCAATGGGAAATTCCCGGACTTCCTCCAGTTTCAGTCCCAGCTTTTTCATGGCCCCGGCGCACTCGGAAAGCTCTTCTCTCGCCGCCGTGCCCTTCATGGCCAACACCGCGCCGCCCACCTTGACGTAGGGCGCCGTCAGCTCCAGCAGGATGTTCAGCCGGGCCACCGCCCGGGAGGTGGCGAAATCGTAGCGTTCCCGGCGGTCTGCCACCGCTTCCTCCGCCCGGGCCGTGACGCACTCCGCGTCGATGCCCAACTGGGGCAGGATCTCTTCCAGCCATTTTACACGCTTGCCAAGGCTGTCCAGCAGGGTGATTTTTGCTTCCGGGCAGGCGATTGCCAGGGGCACCCCGGGAAAGCCCGCACCGCAACCCACGTCAATCAGGGTTTTTCCCGCCAAATTCGCACAGCAGAGCACCGTCAGACTGTCCAGCAGATGAAGCTTCGCCACCTGGGTATCCTCGGTGATGGCGGTGAGGTTCATGACCTCGTTCTGCCTGACCATGGCCCGGGCAAAGGCGCAGAGCTTCTCCTGCCGCTCCTGGGGCAGGGACAGGCCCAGAGCATTCAGGCCCTCTTTCAGGGTTTTTTCCATCATCCGTGATTCTCCCTTGCGTTGACGATGCCAGACAGATCCACCATAGTCTCATCGTAGGGGTCGAAAGCGCTCTTCTCCACGGTGATGGCAGGCAGCACCACGGTCTGGATGTGCCAGTTCACCAGCAGGTCGCAGACCTCCGCGTAGGACGCGATGCCGCTTTCCTCGCCGCTGGTTTTCAGATAGGTGTCGTTGACGGTGTCGGCGAATTTTGTAGCCCTGGTGTCCTGCTTCTTACTAAAGAAGGCGTCGTAGGCGTTAAAGTCTGTGCGCAGCTTCTCGCCGATGCCCTCCCGGACCCGGGCAGCAGCGGCCACGGCGGACTGGGTATTCACGCCGCACAGGGCGGTGTAGCAGTAGCGGAAGGCCATAAAATAGGCGGAATATTGGAATTCCGGGTCAGAATGGACGGAGCAGGCCAGAAACGCGGCGAAATTCGCGTCCCGTTCCGAGGCGATGCACATCCGGTGGGCCATTTCGTGGCACATAGTGAAGGGCAGCAACACGTCCGGAATCTGGGGATTCACGCAGGCCTCGCCGGTGATGCCGAAGGTGTAGCCGGTGATGCCCATGGAGGTGTACATATCCGCCCAGTCCAGCTTCTTCACCGGCAGCTGGCAGCCGGCGAACACGGGATAGTGGTTTACATAAGTCAGCGTATGGAAACCCTCCCCGGCTTTCTCCGCCAGTTCCTCAAAGGAGGCGAACTGGACGTTGCCGCTGCCGTCCCGGCTGATCTGTTCGGCCAGGGTGTTGGCTTTGTCCCGGTAATATTCCGTGGCCTCGGTGAGCTCCTCCAGATTGTAGCTGCTTACCTCCAGGCGCATATCATCCGCCAGGGAGCCGGCGTAGTAATTCATGCCCCACATGGCCATGTGCAGCAGGTAGATACCGGAAAACACCGCCAGCACCCAGCCGAACCACTGGATGGGGTTCCATTTCAGCACGATCATCAGCACGAAGCTGGCGAGGATCAAAACCCCCAGCACCACTGCCAGCAACTGCCAGACAGGGTAGCTGATCTGGGCGGTCCAATTCGCGAGAATGTCCTGCAGGGTGCGCACCACATAGGGGTAGACCATGTCCACCAGTTCCGCGTAGCGCTGGCCGAACTGGGACAGCACCCAGGTAAGCGCGGCGAAAATTCCGGCAGTCAGGTAGCCGAACCAATATTTCAAAGGAAGCCCTCCTTTACATTTCCATAGATTTTAATAGTATAACACAAAAAGCCTCCTTTGTCTGCAAAAATTTCTTTAACTTTTGCGGCGAAAAAAAGCCTTCCCCTTTGGGGAAGGTGGCCGAGCGTCAGCGAGGTCGGAAGAGGGAAACACCATTTCGCCGAAATGCTGCTGTATGTCCAAAGCAGTTCCGCCCTCTTCCGCCCCCTGCGGGGGCACCTTCCCCAAAGGGGAAGGCTTTTTTATTTCAGACGTTTTTCCAGTGTCGCCGCGTTGAGGGAGGTCAGCCGCACCCGGTTAAAGCCGTATTCGCTGGTCAAAACAAAGGATTTCGGCAGCTCGTCACAGGGAACCACCTCGCCGTTTTCCTCACTTTTCGCCAAGAATTCCCGGGTACGCTTGGAGGTGGAGGTGTTGTCCAGGTCAAAAATGCCGATAATCGACCTGTCCCGCACCGCCATGTCATTGCCGATGGACAAATACATACTGTTACTCCCCTCTGTAGGGGCGGGTCAATGACCCGCCCTTCGGCGTTAGCCGCACATGAGATTGGCCGCTTCGCGGTAGGGAGGGTCAAGGACCCTCCCCTACAATGTACTATAGAAGCAATCTTCTTCCCACTTTCTTGGGTTATCATCGATATATTTCCATATCATTTCGTAACTCTTCTGATTACGAATTACATGATCATGAAATGATCTTTGCCAAACCTGCATATTTGGCTTCCGTCGTCGGATTTCTTTTGTAACAGACATTTTATACTGCCCAATTACAGTGCTGATATTGGCAGGACTGTTTTCTGTTCTTTCATCTGTCACAACAAATATCCCATGAATATGATTTGGCATTACCACATACTTGTCCAATTGAATGGTCGAATTCAGGTCGGGTATCTTTTCTAAATTCGCTTTAGCCAGCCTGCCAAAATCATTCAATTCATCCGGTTTTCCAAAAATACAAGCCTTGTTATGGGTGCAAATCGTGACAAAATAGTAATTAGGCGTTGCATAGGAGTATCCGGGAATTCTGGGACTTTTCCGTTTTTCATACGTCATATCCATCACCAGCTATCTGTAGGGGCGGGTCACTGACCCGCCCTTCGGCGTCAGCCGCACACGAGATTGGCCGCTTCGCGGTAGGGAGGGTCAATGACCCTCCCCTACAGTTCGGTTATTTATACTTTTTCCACTCGCTGACCGCCAGCTCATCACAGCGGTTATTCTTGGGATTGTCCGCGTGGCCCTTGACCCAGTGGTAGTGGAGTTCGTGCTTCTGGGTTAATTGTAAAAGAATTTCCCATAAGTCCGGGTTCAGGGCGGGCTTTTTGTCGGATTTCACCCAGCCCCGCTTTTTCCAGCCCCAGGCCCAGCCCTTTTCCAAGGCGTCGATGACGTATTTGGAATCGGAATACAACTCTACAATGCAGGGTTCTTTCAGCGCTTCCAGCCCGCGAATCACGGCGGTCAGCTCCATGCGGTTATTGGTGGTATTTTTTTCCCCGCCGGAAAGCTCCTTTTCGATGCCGTTATATTCCAGGATGGCCCCCCAGCCGCCGGGGCCGGGGTTGCCGGAACAGGCGCCGTCGGTGTACAGGGTCACGGTTTTCATTCCGTGACCTCTTCCTCGTCCACCTTTTCCACACGCTCCAGAGACACCACCTGATTGCCCTCCTCGATGCGCATGACAATGACGCCCTGCACGTCCCGCTTGTAGACGTTGATGGAGGAGGCGGGAATGCGGATGATGACGCCGCCGTTTTCAATCAGCATCACATCGTCGCTGTCGCTGACCACCCGGCAGCCGGCAACGTTGCCGGTTTTCGGGGTGATGTTGTAATTCTTCAGACCCTTTCCGCCCCGGCTCTGGGCAGTCTTTTCGCCGCCCGGGCCGGTGCGCAGGTATTCAGACAACTCCGTGCGCTTGCCGTAGCCGTTGACGGTGACGGTCAGCAGGGTCTTGCCCTCCTCGGCCTTCTCCGCGCCTACCACGAAGTCTCCTTCGGTTAACATAATTCCGCGAACACCCGCCGCGTCCCGGCCCATGGGGCGCACATCGTTTTCGTTGAAGCAGATCGCCATACCCTGGGCGGTAGCCAGCAGAATATTGTCGTTGCCATTGGTACGGATTACGTTGATCAGGTGATCGTCCTCGTCCAGGGTGATGGCCCGGATACCGGCCTTCCGGTTGGTTTTCAGGGCGATGAAGGGAATCCGCTTGACGGTGCCCTTTCGGGTGACCATCATCAGGAACTCGTTGTCATCAAACTCCCGGGTGATCACCATGGCGGTGACGGACTCGCCGGGCTCCAGGGGCAGGACATTGACGATGGCGGTGCCCCGGGCAGTCCGGCCTGCCTCGGGAATCTGGTAGCCCTTGCGCAGATGCACCCGGCCCAGGTCGGTGAAGAACAGCATATAGTCATGGGTAGAGGCAATGGTCAGGGACTTGACGTAGTCCTCCTCCTTGAGATTCTGGGCGTTGACGCCCCGGCCGCCCCGGCTCTGGGTGCGGTAGGTGTCCACGGGCATCCGCTTGATGTAGCCGTGATTACTGAGGGTAAAGGCGCAGGTTTCTTCTTCAATCAGGTCTTCAATATCGATTTCGTCCTCGATATCCTGAATCTCGGTTTTCCGGTCGTCGCCGAATTTGTCCCGAATTTCAATGAGTTCTTCCCGAAGAACGGCTTTCAGCTTGTTTTCGTCCGCCAGAAGTTCCAGATAATACTTGATCTTCTCCATGAGATCGTCGTACTCGGCCTGCAGTTTTTCCCGGTCCAGACCCTGCAAGGCTTTCAGCCGCATATCCAGAATAGCCTGGGCCTGAATGTCGTCAAGGGCAAACCGCTCCATCAATTTCTGCTTGGCATCATCGTAAGCGGAGCGGATGATATGGATGACCTCGTCAATGTTATCCTGGGCAATCAGCAGACCCTCCAACAGGTGGGCACGCTCCCGGGCCTTACGGAGGTCATACTGGGTGCGCCGGGTGAGAACTTCCTCCTGATGCTTCAGGTACTCGTCAATGATCTGCCGCAGAGACAGGATTTTCGGCTGCATCTGGTTATCCACCAGCGCCAGCATGATGATGCCAAAGCTAGACTGCAAAGCCGTCTGCTTGAACAGGTTGTTGAGAACCACCTGGGGGTTGGCGTCCTTTTTCAGCTCGATGACCATCCGCATACCGTTGCGGTCGGTTTCGTCCCGCAGGTCGGAAATGCCGTCCAGGCGCTTGTCTTTCACCTGCTCGGCGATATTTTTAATCAGCTGCCGCTTGTTGACCTGATAGGGAAGCTCGGTGACGATGATCCGCATCCGGTCCTTGCCGAATTCCTCGAATTCCGTCCGGGCGCGGACAACCACCTTGCCCCGTCCGGTGGCGTAGGCGGCGCGGATGCCGCTGCGGCCCATAATGATGCCGCCGGTGGGGAAATCCGGGCCGGAAATATGCTCCATGAGATCGCTCATGGTGGCTTCCGGGTCGTCCAGCACGCAGACACAGGCATTGATGACCTCAGTGAGGTTGTGGGGCGGAATATTCGTCGCCATGCCCACGGCGATACCGGAGGAACCGTTCACCAGCAGATTGGGGAACCGGCTGGGAAGCACGCGAGGCTCTTTTCTGGTCTCGTCAAAGTTGGGGTCCCAGTCCACTGTCTCCTTGTCGATGTCCCGGAGCATTTCGTTGGAAATTTTGCTGAGCCGGGCCTCGGTGTAACGGTAGGCTGCCGGGGGGTCTCCGTCCACGGAGCCAAAGTTGCCGTGGCCGTCCACCAGCATATAGCGCATGGAGAAATCCTGGGCAAGCCGGACCATGGCATCGTACACAGAAGCGTCGCCATGGGGGTGGTATTTACCCAGCACGTCACCGACACAGGTGGCCGATTTCTTAAAGGGCTTGTCGGAGGTTAGGCCGCTTTCGTACATGGTGTACAAAATCCGGCGGTGGACAGGCTTCAGGCCGTCCCGGACATCGGGCAAAGCACGCCCAACGATGACGGACATGGCGTATTCAATATAGGACTTCTCCATTTCGTCCACCAGATTGCTCTGGGTGATGATCTGATCCGGGAAACGGATGTCCTCTGGTTTGTAACTGCGGTTATGTGCCATAAAGCACCTCCACTTTCATTATCCCATTGTAGGGGCGGGGCAGTGCCCCGCCCGTCGGCGTCAGCCGCTGGCTCGATGCAATGCCGCTTCACGGACGGGCGGGTCGGTGACCCGCCCCTACAGTGTTAAATATCAATATTCACGGCGTATTTCGCGTTCCGCTCGATCCACTCTTTCCGGGGCTCCACCTGCTCGCCCATGAGGACGGTGAAAATTTCATCCGCCCGGCGGGCATCTTCCAGGGTGATACGGCGAAGGGTGCGCTTTTCCGGATCCATGGTGGTCTCCCACAACTCGTGGGGATCCATTTCGCCCAAGCCCTTGAACCGGCTGATGTCCACCTTGGCGTTGGGGTTGTCGGCCCGCATCTGGCTGGAAATCTGGTCCCGCTGCTCGTCGGAATAGGCAACCTTGGTGGTTCTGCCCCGGGTCAGCTTGTACAGCGGCGGCACGGCGGAATAGACGTAGCCATTCTCAATCAGGGGCCGCATATACCGGAAGAAGAAGGTCAGGAGCAGGGTGCGGATGTGGGCGCCGTCCACATCCGCATCGGACATGATGACAACTTTATGGTAGCGCAGCTTCTCGAGATCAAATTCCTCGCCGATGCCCGCGCCCAGGGCCACGATCAGTGGATACAGCTTGTCGTTGCCGTAAATTTTGTCGGCTCTTGCCTTTTCCACGTTGAGCATTTTACCCCACATGGCCAGGATGGCCTGGAACCGGGAGTCCCGGCCCTGAATGGCGGAGCCTGCAGCGGAGTCACCCTCCACGATGTAGATTTCGCACAGCTCGGGGTCCCGTTCGTTGCAGTCCTGCAATTTATCCGGCATCTGACCGGATTCCAGGCCCGTTTTCCGGCGGATGGATTCCCGGGCCTTCCGGGCGGCTTCTCTTGCCCGGTTTGCCATCATGGCCTTTTCCAGCACCGCCTTGGCAATGGCGGGATGCTCCTCAAAGAAGGTGGTGAGCTGGTCATTCACAATCTGGTCAACCAGCGTGCGAATATAGGCGTTTCCCAGCTTGGCCTTGGTCTGGCCCTCGAACTGGGCGTCCGTCAGCTTCACGGAGATGATGGCGGTGATGCCCTCCCGGCAGTCGTCGCCGGAGACCTTGTCGTCGCCCTTGATGATGCCATTTTTCACGCCGTAGTTGTTGAGCACTCGGGTCAGGGCCGTCTTGAAGCCGGTTTCGTGCATACCGCCCTCGGGAGTGCGCACATCGTTGGCAAAGGACAGCATGAATTCGTTGTAGCCGTCGTTGTACTGCACGGCGATTTCTGCGGAGGCATCGCCCTTGCTGCCCTTCATGTAGATGACTTCCTCGTGCAGCGGGGTCTTATTCCGGTTGCACCAGGCGGCGAATTCCTTGATGCCGCCCTCGTAACACATGGTTTCGGAAATCTGCTTTTCATCGTCCCGGTCGTCGGTGATGGTGATGGTGAGACCAGCGTTCAGGAAGGCCTCCTCCCGCATCCGCTCGTGGAGAATCTCATAGTCGTATACCAGGGTGTCAAACATCTCCGGGTCGGGCTGGAAGGTGACCTCAGTGCCGTTTTTGTCGGTCTTGCCCACCACTTTCATCTCCTGGGTGATCTGACCCCGGGCAAACTTCATCTCGTAAATTTCGCCGTTTTTATGGACCCGCACCCGCAGCCACTCACTCAGGGCATTGACAACCGACGCGCCCACGCCGTGCAGGCCGCCGGAGACCTTGTAGCCGCCGCCGCCGAACTTGCCGCCGGCGTGCAGAACGGTATAGACAACCTCCAGCGCAGGCCGTCCGGTCTGGGGCTGGATGTCCACGGGGATGCCCCGGCCGTCATCGGTGACGGTGATGGAGTTGCCGGGGTTGATGGTGACGGTGATGTGCTTGCAGTAGCCAGCCAAAGCTTCATCGATGGCGTTGTCCACGATCTCATAGACCAGATGGTGAAGGCCGCTGGAAGAGGTGGAGCCGATATACATACCCGGCCGCTTCCGCACCGCCTCCAGACCCTCCAAAACCTGAATCTGGGAGCCGCCGTATTCCTGTGTTACTTTCGTTTCGTCAGACATAAAATCCTCCGTAATTTGATTCCAAATGTAGGGCGGGGGCTTGCCCCCGCCGTCTGCGGAGCAGCGATCCATGCCGGTTTTTCCGCTTCGCGGATGGCGGGGGCAAGCCCCCGCCCTACAGCAGATGATTACAAGATACTTCCATTTTGAATTGCAATTGTCTTACCAAGTTTTGTAAACCTTCCCTCCTCGCAGCAGGTGATGAACACCTGTCCGGAGGAAATCTGGTTGAGCACAAAGTCTTGCCGGCCGGGGTCCAGCTCGGAGAGCACATCATCCAGCAGCAGCACCGGCTCCTCGCCCCACTCCCGGCCCATCAGCTCCCGCTGGGCCAGCTTCAGACTGATGGCGGCTGTCCGGGTCTGACCCTGGGAGCCGTAGGCTTTCAGATCGATGCCGGAGAGGGTGACGGAAAAATCATCCTTGTGGGGGCCGGTTAAGCACTGGCCCGTTTCCAGCTCCGCTTTGGCATGGTGCTGCTGGTGTTCCAGCAGGTTGTCCGTGAGGACGGATACCGGTGCGAAGGGGTCGGTCACCGTGGACACGGTTTTGTATTGCAGAGCAAATACCTCCGCACCGCCGGAAAACTGATTATGGTAAACCGCCGCCGCTTTGCCCAGGGCGTCATAGTATCGGGCCCGGTAGGAGATCAGCAGCGCCCCAACCTGGCACAATCGGGTATTGAATTCCGGGAGTATTTCCAGAATTCCCGGGTTTTCAAAATGATCCTTAAGAATTCGGCTCTTCTGGTCCAGAATCCGGTTGTACTCCGTCAGGGCCGCGTCATAGTTGGGCCGCAGTTGACATAACCCGGAATCTCCGAACCTGCGCCGCTGGCTTGCGCCCATTTTCAGAATCATCAGGTCCTCAGGGCAGAACAGCACCGTAGGCAGCACCCCGGCGATGTCGGAAAGAGCCTTTTTTCTGGCCCCGTTGCGGAAGATTTGCCGGGGGCGGCTGCCGGGAAACAATAGAAACCTAAGAGATTGTTCCCTACCTTCCGAAAAAACAGACCCGGAAATTTCCCCAAAATCCGCGCCGAAGCGGATCAGCTCCATGGTTTTCTGGGCCCGGAAGCTCTTTCCAGAGCCCAGGTAGGCGATGGCTTCCAACAAATTGGTTTTCCCCTGGGCGTTGTCGCCGATAATCAGATTCACCCCGGGGGCGAATTCCAGCTCCGCCTGCTGATAGTTGCGGAAGCTACGCATCGAAAGAGAATTCAGCCTCATGCCTTTTCGGTGATGGCGTAGACGGTGCCCGCAAAGGAGAAGGTATCCCCGGGGCGCAGCTTTTTGCCCCGCATGGTGCAGGTTTCTCCGTTAACTTCCACCTGTCCCTCCTGAATCAGCACTTTAGCCTCGCCGCCGGAGTACACCGCGTTGGCATACTTCATGGCGTCCTGCAATTTGATGAATTCCGTTTCAATGGGAATCGGAATGTTGTTATCCTTCTTTTTTACAACTACTTTCATAATCATATACCTTTCGTAGGGGACGGCGTCCTCGACGTCCCTTCTGGGCAACCGTTGCGGGGCGTCCGGGAGGCCGCCCCCTACGGTATCATCCGTTCTTGATTCTTACCGGCAGCACCATGTAGGCAAAGTCGTGCTTGTCATCGGCGGGGGTCAGGACGATAGGACTTAAGCCGTTGGTCAGCTCCAGCGTCACCTCGTCGCTGGGAATCACCCGCAGAGCATCCGCCAGATACCGGACATTGAATCCGATTTCCAGCTCCTTACCGTCGCCGGCAAAGCTGCACTTGTCCTCCGCCGCGCCGATGGTGGTGTTGGTGCGCATGAGCAGCTCGTTGTTTCCGAATACGCAGCGCACGGGGCTTTTGTACTTTTCGGAGACGATCAGACCAACGCGCTCCACGGAAGAGGCCAGATCGCTGACGCAGGCAATGAGCTTGATGGGGCAGCCCGTGGGCACCACCCGCCGCCAGTCTAAGAATTCGCCCTCCAGCAGCCGGCAGACCAGGGTTGCCTTGCCGATCTGGAACAGAATGTGCTTGGGACCCAGGGTAAACAGAGCTTGTTCCTCGATATCCGAGACGATTTTCTCCACTTCCTTCAGGCCAGGGGAGGGAACCACAAAATTCATCTCCCGGCCGGTTTCCTTCTCGGGATGGTAGGTCCGCCGAGCCAGCCGGAAGCCGTCCACGGCAATGGTGGTGATGGAATCGTTGGTCACTTCAAACTTGACGCCGGTGTGGATGGGACGGCCCTGATTTTCGGACACGGCAAAAATGGTGCCGGAAATCAGCTCCTTCAGCTGGCACTGGGGGATGGCCACCGGCCGCCCGCTGTTGACGTCGGGCAGCTCCGGGTAATCCTCGGCGGATTCGGCGGAGATGGTGAAGGAGGCGTAGCCCGCCCGGATGGAGACCTTGTAGTCCTCTCCCACCACCACGGTGACGGGGCCCTCCGGCAGGCGGCGGATGATGTCGCCGAAGAGCTTGGCAGGCAGAATGCACTCGCCAGGGTCGGCCACATCCGCCTCAATATCATAGGTAATGGCGGTTTCCATATTGTATCCGGTAAGGCTCAGGCCCACCTCGGCCTTGCAGAGAATACCCTCGATGACACTGAGGCTGCTCTTCTGTGCCACGGTACGTCCCGCAATATTCAGGCCAGTCACCAGCATACTTTTTTCACAGGTAAAGCGCATGGTCTTCATCCTTTCGTTTGTAAGCTAAGGAAGATTTATTTATCTTTCATAGGTTTTGGTAGTATTAACAGTATTAGTAGGAACTTATGTGGAAAAGTGGTTTTCGCCCTAGAGCCGCAACCACTTTTTTTCCACAGCCCACTGTTGGATTTTCCACAGCCATCCACAGGGCAGTGTGGATAAAATTTTGCGCACGAGTTTTCCACAGGTAAAAATTCCACATTCCACAGGGGCTGTGGAAAGGCCGCAGGGCGGCCGGCCAATGCGTTACGGACATTGGTGATAATCGTTACACCATTGGGCATGCTCGACCGGAAGCGCCCAGTAATGTGGAAAAGCGGAATTTAGCTGAGAAGAACCTGTCGAGGGGCCCAAAGGATGTTCGACAATTGCCCGAGTTCGTAACGCATTGTCAGCGGCGACTCGCCGCTACAGGCAGGAGTTGATGTTGGCAGTGATATCCCGGACGTTGTTCTGTACGTTGCTATCGCCGTTTTTCAGGGCTACCTCCACCTTGCGGATGGCGTACAATACCGTGGAATGGTCCCGGCCGAATTCCTTGCCAATGTCCGGCAGGCTCAGATTGGTGAGCTTGCGGATCAGGTACATGGCCATCTGCCGGGCCTCGGCGGTGCCCTTGTTCTTCTGGGTGCCCCGGAGGACGGACTCGTCCACGTTGTAGAACTTGCAGACCTGGGTGATAATCAGGTTTGGGGTGGGCAGGGCGTTGCCCTCGCTCTTAAACATATCGTCAATGGCCCGGGAGATGTTGGGCAGGTCCAGGGGCATATTGTTCAGGTCCCGATAGGCCAGAATTTTCTTGACAGTGCCCTCAATCTGCCGGACGTTGCTGGTGATGTTCACGGCGATGTAGTTGCACACGTCGTCCGGCAGCTCCAGTCCCAGCTGCTTGGCCTTGTTTTTGAGAATGGCCATGCGGGTCTCGTAGTCCGGGGGGTTGATGTCGGCGGTCAGGCCCCAGAGGAAACGGCTGCGCAGCCGCTCTTCCAGGGTCAGCATATCGTCGGGCTTCCGGTCGGAGGTCAGGACGATCTGCTTGTGCTCCTCGTAGAGCTTGTTGAAGGTATGGAAAAATTCCTCCTGGGTGGATTCCTTGCCGGCGATAAACTGAATATCATCCACTAAGAAGAGGTCCGCTTCCCGATATTTGCTGCGGAATTCGATATTTTTACCGTTTTTAATGGCATCGATCAGCTCGTTGGTGAACTGGTCGCCCTTGATGTAGACGATGTTGGCGTTGGGATTTTCTTTGCGGATGCCGTTGGCGATGGCATAGAGCAGATGAGTCTTACCCACGCCGGGAGGGCCGTATATGAACAGGGGATTATACACCTGTCCCGGGGTCTTGGAGACGGCAATGGCGGCGGAGTGGGCGAAGCGGTTACTGGGGCCTACTACGAAATTGTCAAAGGTGAACTGGGGGTTAAAGTCCATGGCGGTGGGGTTCTTGCCCTTGGCCTTCCGGGCGTTCAGCTCCTCGTCGCCGAAGACCAGAAGCTTTGCGTCGGAGTTGAAGATCTCCTTCAGAGCGTCCTGAATCAGATCGGTACACCGGCGGCGGATAATCTCCCGGCGAAAATCCGAAGGGGAGTAGAGAATCAGATTGGTTTCATTCAGCTCCACCACCTCCGCGTCGTCCAGCCACGCGGAAATGGTCACGGCGCCCAGCCGCTCCTCCAGGTTGCTTAGAATCTTCGCCCAGACATAGGCGGATGAATACATAATCCGGCTCCTTTCTATGGTTTTTATTGCCGCAGGTTTCAGACAGGGTTGAGGTCTGCCCCGTCATCCGCAATGCGGCTTTGCCGATGGCGGGGGCAAGCCCCCGCCCTACCATGGTTTGTATTCTGATACCGGAAAACAGATTGCCAGTCCCATTTCCGGACATAATCATTCACCCTAAATTTTATCACATTTCAACAGAAAACACAAGGTTTTTTTAGGGAATATTCAGAAAAGAACCACGCTTTGCCAAGGAATTGGGTAATCAGATTGTGGACAGATGTGTGTATTCCACGGACGGGTGGACATACCCCCCACAAAGAGGCGGACAGCCCCAGCTTTTTTCGTCATTTTGCGCCTTGACCGGGAAAATAAGCTATGTTAGAATCTAGTATTAATACCCTGCGTGATTGTAAACCAAACTCCTCACTCTCCACACTTAACACATATGCAGACAATGAAAAAAGTTTGGACCTATCTGGTCATTGCCCTGGTGGCGTTGGTAGCCTCCGTGAACTATGAACTGTTCGTATTTCCCAATCAGTTTGCCCCTTCCGGCGTCAACGGCATTTGCACCATGATCCAGTACCTTTTCGGCATCAGTGTGGGCTATCTGAGCCTGCTGATCAACGTTCCTCTGGCAATCTGGTGCTATATTGAGGTCAGCAAGCCCATTGCCCTGCGGAGCATGGTGTATGTGGTGACCTTCTCACTGGGTCTGCTGCTGCTGGATCATGTTGATCTCAGCCCCTACGCCTATGTGACGGAGAACGGCACCAGCAAAATCCTGGGGCCGCTGGTTGCCGGTGTGATTCAGGGTTATGTCTACTCCATTCTGGTGAAGGCCAGCGCCTACACCGGCGGCACGGACTTTGTCTCCGCCATCATCCACAAGCGTGCCCCGGAAAAAAGCGTTTTCGGTATCAGCTTCACCCTGAACGCCATCATCGCCGTGGCAAGCTTTTTCGTCTACGGCTATAAAATGGAGCCGGTGATCCTGTGCATCCTCTATAGTTTTATGTCAACTAACGTAGGCGAGCGGCTGATGAAATCCGGCCGTGCGGCCATTGCCTTTGAGATCATCACCGATTATTCCGAGGAAATCTCCGACGAGATTATCCGGGATACCCACCACACCACCACTCTGATTCCCGGCAAGGGGATGTACTCCGGGCGGGAGACCAATGTGCTGCTGTGCGTGGTGAACAAGACCCAGATTGCGGCGGTGAACCGCATCATCCGCAGCTATCCCGACACCTTCGCCATCGTCCATCCCGTCAGCGAGATTGTCGGAAACTTCCATAAGCGCAACTCCACCGGAAAAGAGGTGGCCGAGGTGCTGGACGCGGGAGACGGGAAAACGCTTTGATCATCTATTGTAGGGGCGGGTCATCGACCCGCCCGTCGGCGAAGCCGCTGGACCGCATCTTTTTGCCGCTTCGCGGAAGGGCGGGTCGGTGACCCGCCCCTACAGAATTATGTATCATATTAAATATCTTATAGAAACAGGAGGAACCCCCAATGGCTTACTACTATCCGGAACCCAGCCACACCTTCAGCGAGTATCTGCTCATCCCCGGCTACACCTCCGAGGACTGCATCCCTGATCGGGTCAGCCTGAAAACCCCTCTGGTCAAGTACCGCAAGGGCGTGGAGGAGCCTGCCATCAGCCTGAACGTGCCTCTGACCTCCGCCGTCATGCAGTCCGTGTCCAATGACACCCTGGCCATCGCCCTGGCCAAGGAGGGCGGTATCAGCTTCATCTTCGGCTCCCAGTCCATTGAGAGCCAGGCTGCCATGGTGGCCAAGGTCAAGGGCTACAAGGCCGGCTTCGTCACCTCCGCCTCCAACCTGACCCCCGACGCCACTCTGGCTGACGTGCTGGCCCTGAAGGCCAGAAACGGCTTCTCCACCGTGGCCATCACCGAGGACGGCACCGCCAACGGCAAGCTCCTGGGCATCGTCACCAGCCGGGACTACCGGGTGTCCCGGATGGAGCCTTCCGCTAAGGTTTCTGACTTCATGACCCCCCGGGATAAGCTGATTACCGCGCCCAAGGAGACCACTCTGAAGGAAGCCAATGATATCATCTGGGCCCACAAGCTGAACAGCCTGCCCATCGTGGACGAAAATGACCACCTGATGTACTTTGTTTTCCGCAAGGACTACTCCTCCCACAAGGAAAATCCTCTGGAGCTGCTGGACGACAAGAAGCGGTATCTGGTAGGCGCGGGCATCAATACCCGGGACTATGCCACCCGGATTCCCGCCCTGCTGCACGCCGGCGCGGATGTGCTGGTCATCGACTCCTCCGAGGGCTACACCTGCTGGCAGGAAAAGACCATCAAGTGGGTCCGGGACAACTACGGCGACACCGTGAAGATCGGCGCGGGCAACGTGGTGGACAGGGACGGCTTCCTGTTCCTGGCCAGGGCCGGCGCGGACTTTGTGAAGGTTGGCATCGGCGGCGGCTCCATCTGCATCACCCGGGAAACCAAGGGCATCGGCCGTGGTCAGGCTACGGCGCTGATTGAGGTCGCCGCGGCCCGGGACGAGTACTTCAAGGAGACCGGCATCTATGTGCCCATCTGCTCCGACGGCGGCATTGTCCACGACTACCACATGACCCTGGCCCTGGCCATGGGCGCGGACTTCCTGATGCTGGGCCGTTACTTCGCCCGGTTCGACGAGTCCCCCACGAATAAGGTTATGATCAACGGCGCGTATATGAAGGAGTACTGGGGCGAAGGCTCCAACCGTGCCCGGAACTGGCAGCGCTACGACCTGGGCGGCTCCACCAAGCTGAGCTTCGAGGAGGGCGTTGACTCCTACGTCACCTACGCCGGCTCCCTTCACGACAACGTGGAGTCTTCCCTCTACAAGGTGCGCTCCACCATGTGCAACGTAGGCGTGACCAACATCCCCGATCTGCAGCGGGAGGCCAAGCTGACGCTGGTATCCTCCGTCTCCATCGTAGAAGGTGGCGCCCACGACGTAACCCTCCGCTCCACCTCCAACGTAAAATAAGGCCGCAGGGCGGCCAGCCAATACGTTACGAACGCTGGTAGTGGTCGTTACGCCATTGGGTTTGCTCGGTTCGCAGTGCGAACAGCCAATGCGTTACAGACACTGGCGATAGTCGTTACGCTATTGGGTCTGCTCGGTATCGTTACCGCTAAATAAGAAAAGCAGGAGTTTCGGCTCCTGCTTTTTTCACATATCTTCGTTCACATAGGTCATAATGTCTTCGACATTGCAGTCAAGAATTCTGCACAGTTCGTTGACAGTATGTGTAGAAATATTTTCGCCCCGCTTGATTGCGTAATAGTTGGACTGGGGAAAACCAAGCTTGAACAGGCGATAAGACGTAATTCCTTTTTTTTTCATAGTCATAAACAGGGGTTCATAACTGATCACAACACCATCTCCCATACACACTATATTTTGTATATGTGGTATTGCATATCTACGATAAAAGACATATAATTGGGTAAGTGCTAATGGGAGGTGGAATTGATGGATGAGAAGGAAGAAATCCTGACCCCCAGTTACCATGGTGAGCTGTGCCGACACAATGGGGAGAATCCAGACTACGAAATCGCCTGCGATGAGTGTAACTATTACCTTGCCTGTTTTCCGGATTGGAAACATCTGTCCGCTAGGGAATGATATGGGTTTTCTGCAATTGGTTAACATAATGTGGATAGATAATCTTCGACAAAGTTTATCGACAGCAGTTTTCCACATTCTCCACAGGTTTCTCCACAGCCTATGCTGTGAAAACTGTGGAAAATCAAGGGTTATACACCGAGGTACAGAAAAAACTCCACAGCTTTGCACACAGCTGTGGAGTTTTCTTTGTTAACATAACGTTTTCAGCTGAACAGAATCCGGGCGGAGAAAACCCGGGCGTCCTGCTCGTCATTTACCCGGTGGGCGTCCATGTACAGGCAGTTTTCCTCCGGAAAATCCCATCGCAGATCCAGGGTCTGACCCTCCCGGGCTTCGCTCAGATAGCACACGGTGAATTCCCGAATCTCATGACCCGCGTGGTAGCCGCTGGGCAGCAGGTCCGCGATCCAGTCCAAATACCGGCAGTTATTCATGTGGCCGTTGCGGTCAAGATCGGTAAAGCACACCTGCCGCTCCCGGCTGCTGCGCAGAGCCCTGGCGGGCAGGCCGTTGGGGACGGTCAATTCATTACCCCGGAGGGTGCCCACCACGGAAATGCCGCTTTTTCCCGGGAGAATCATGTTCCGGGTGTCCAGGTCCATCAGTACCCACAGGCTGATGGAGCGGAAGACCTCGTTTCCCTCCGCGTCATAGGCCACCATGGACCGGGGATAGGCCACACGGGTGGTGGGCATGGGCCAGGTTTCCACATGGATGGTCTCCCCCAGCCGGGGCAGCCGGGTGACCTGTACCTTATGCCGGGTGACGGCCCAGAACATCCGCCGCTTTGCCAGAACCTCATAGCCCACAGTCATCTGGGTGCTGTGCATTCCTGCCACCTGCTGGGCGTAGAACAGAATCATGGACGGCATCAGCCGCCCATAGCAGTCCACGTCCCGTTCGGTGATCTTAAAATCTGCCTGATAAATTGGTTCCATTGTACATTACCTCGATCGTTATATCGTAGGGGACGGCCTCCGGACGTCCCGTCGCTGCTGTGTTGGGACGGGGCGTCGGGGACGCCGCCCCCTACGGAAATTTTCAATTAACCATAATTCGGTATGTCTTCGCTCAGTGTCAGTTCCAGTTTGTACTGCTGGCCCTTGTGATAGACGATGACCTCTACCACCTCGCCCACCTGACAGTCGTAGATCGCGCTTTTCAGGTCGTCCATGGAGGTGATCCGGGTGTCCCCCAGATACAGCAGCATATCGCCCTCCTGAATGCCCTTTCTGGCGGCGTCACTGCCGGCTTCCACCTCGGTGATATACAGGCCAGCGGGCATCCGGTAGTAGTGCTGATAGAAGCTGGACAGGGCCTCGCCGGTAATGCCCAGGGTGGGCCGCCCGGAGACGTAGCCCTGAGAGATGATCTGATCCACAATTTCCTTCACCTGGGTGCTGGGAATGGCGAAGCCCAGACCTTCCACACCGGCGGTGTCGGTAAAGGTGCCGATCTTCATGGTGTTGATGCCGATGACCTGACCATAGCAGTTGATCAGCGGGCCGCCGGAGTTGCCGGAGTTCAGGGCGGCGTTGGTCTGAATCAGGGTCATGGTGCGGCCATTCGTGTCCACGTCCCGATTGATGGCGGAGACGATGCCGTTGGTGTAGGTGCCCCGGAAGGCCGCACCCAGAGGATCGCCGATGGCCACCACCGTGTCGCCCACCCGCAATGTGGAGGAGTCGCCAAACTGGGCGGGGGTCAGGTCGGTGCAGTCGATGTGCAGCACTGCCAGATCGGAAATGTCGTCGCAGCCCACCAGCCGGGCATTGAAGATACGGTCATCGGTGAGCTGGACGGAAATCGCACTGGAATTCTCCACCACATGGGCGTTGGTCACGATATAGCCGTCGGCGGAGAGAATCACGCCGGTGCCGGAGGACGCACTGTGGCTGCTCTGACAGGTGATGGACACCACGGAGGGGATATTCTGGGTGTAGATATCCTGCAAGGACATACCGCCGTTCTGGGGGATATTATCGATACCCTTGGGCGCCGCCTGCAGATTCATGGTAGCGTTGGGAGCGGAAGAAACCGCGGCAGCCGGCTCCTGGGCGGGAACCATTTGCTCCACCATTTCCTCCGTAGGCTCCGTGGTGAAGGAGATGGCCAGTTCCTGCTGCTTTTTATCGGTCTTCAGTTCCCGGAACAGGCGGATGTTCATCAGGCTCAGCATGGTGACGATGCCGCACAGGAAAATAATCAGAATCAGCATCAGCGCCACCAGCGCGCCTCTGCTTTTCGGCGGGTCCGTAGGCCCGGTGCCGTATACGCTGTCGTCCCAGTCGGGATAGTTGTGATTTCGTTCGCTCATAGAGTACCTCGCTCGTAGGGGGCGGCGTCCCCGACGCCCCTGGCGGCAGTGCCGCCTGACAATTCGTTACGAACCCGGGTGGTAATTGTTACGTCATTGGGTTCTGCTCGATTCGTTACACAGATTCGTAGGGTGCGGCGTCCCCGACGCCCCTTTGCTGTCATAACGGATCTGTGACATACATATCGTCCAGCGTCCATTTTGCCGGATTGCTGTCAATATAGTTCCATTTGATCAGAAAGTCTTCTTCATCTCTGATAATGTGGTCATAGTAGGAACGCTGCCATAAATCCTGACCGGAAGTTTTATTTGTGAACCGTTTGAATGTGGAAACCCAAAAAGGTATTCTGGAATTTTGTGGACTGTCCGATTGTTTTTCATTACATAGCGTAATCAGCAGATGCACATGATTTGGCATGATGACATATTTTTCTATTTTTATATCATTGTATGTTGATATCATGTTTTGCAGTTGATTACAAATGATTTTCCCAAAAACTGATAAATCCGTTTCTGGTGGAGTGGAATCTGTTCCCGATGAAATAGAACCAAATAAGGGGAGTCTGTCCTTTGCGCAGAGAGTCAGAAAAAAGCAGCCCTGCTGACCGTAGTCGTAACTTTTAAGACGGTTGGACTTCCTTTTGGGGATATCCATAGGAAATCTCCTTTCGGTTGTTGAACGGGGCGTCGAGGACGCCGCCCCCTACGGGTGGGTCAGTTTACTAGGGGCATGGTGAAGGTGAATTCCGTCTTGCCGTCCTTGGAGCTTACGGAGATATTCTCCCCGTGGCAGCAGACGATGGTCTTGACGATATACAGGCCCAGGCCCCAGCCGTCCCGGTTCTGGGAGCGGGATTTGTCCAGCTTGTGGAACCGGTCGAAAACCAGGGGCAACTCCTCCGGCGGGATGGTCTCGCCGTCGTTGCTCACGGATACATAGGCCTTGCTGCCGCCCTCCCGGATGCTCAGGCCCAGGTTGCCGCCCTCGGGGCAGAACTTTACGGCGTTGTCCAGCAGATTGTAGATAACCTGGGTGATATAGTCCTGATTGGCCATGGTGTATACCGGGTGCTCCGGGAAGTTCACGTCCACGTTCAGGTGCTTGTCGTTGATTTTCTTCTCAAAGGTGATGAGCACCTGTCCGGCGCACTCGGTCAGATCGAAGTGAATTTTCTTCTCCTCGGGGATGCCCTGCTCCTTTTGCAGTTGGGAGATATCCAGCATACTGCGCACCAGCCGGCTCAGGCGCTTGGTTTCGTCCGACACGATTTGCAGGTAATGCCTGCGCCGTTCCTCGGGGATGGTGCCGTCTAAGATTCCGTCCACATAACCGGAAATGGTGGTCATGGGGGTCTTCAGCTCGTGGGAGACGTTGGCCACGAATTCCTGCCGGGCGTATTCGCTCTTTTGCAGGGAGGAGGCCATGTTGTTGAAAGCCAGGGCCAGCTCCTCCATTTCCTCGCTGCAATCCTCGTCAATTTTGACCCGGGCATCCAGTTCGCCGTGACCGAAGGCGGTAGCCGCCTTGGCAAGCTCTTTTAAGGGCTTGCTCTCCCGCCGGGCGAAGGCCATGACCCCCAGTACGGCGATGAGCACCACGAATACAGATACGGTGAGAAAAATGTTGGAGATTTTATTGAGAACCTGCTTGGTTCCGGCGGTGGGGGTGGAGACGATGACGATGCCCAATTTATTCTCCCCGCTGACGATGGGGGCGGACACCACATAGCGCTCCTCATCGTAGAGGTTGCGGATGGTGCCGGTGGCGCTGTAGCCGCCGCTTTCGTAGACCTTGTCCAGAAAATCCGGGTTCAGCTGCCAGCCGTCGTGGTCGCAGCCGTTCAGGGTGTCGGAGCAGACGGTGATATAGCCGCTGCTGTCGCAGACCACAATGTCGGCGTTGGTGATTTGGGACACCACGTCCAGATTCAGCATCAGCTCCCGGCTGTTTAGGTTTCCGTCCATGCCGTAAGCCCCCGCCAGATTGGCAACCACCTGAGAATTATGGGTCAGCCGGGATACGGTGGTGTCCTCCAGAAAGTTATTGATCTGAATCTGGAAGGACGCGCCGAGGATGACCAGCGTCATCAGAAGGATGGTCGCCGCCGTGGAGAAATTGCGGCTGAAGGAGCTTTTCATCGTTGGGGCACCTCTTTCTTTCCTACCACAAAATGTATGGTTTTATTATATCATACCGCTTCCGTATTTCAACAGGACCAAAAAAAGTTTACAAATACGGCGAGTCGCCGTTGACAATGCGTTACGGACCCAGGTGGTAGTCGTTACACCATTGGGCCTGCTCGGTGACGGCAGTGCCATCAAACAATGCGTTGCGGACCCAGGAGGAGGTCGTTACACCATAGGACCTGTTCATGGCGTCATGAAAAATGGAAAAGCCCAGCATGAGCTGGACTTTTTCATAGTCTGATGTATGATGCGCCCTCTGTATCAGTCGTTATACAGGAAGCATCCGGTGTAGGAGATGGTGCATTTGCCGTAATAATAGGGCAGGTTATTGGCCTTACAGGCTTCCAGCACCACCAGTCCGTAGGCCTCCATGGAGGAAATCTGCCGGTCGGGGAACCGGCAGGGTTCCTCCGGGTATGTACAGGTCTTGCACAGGGTACAGCAGCCAGACCCCAGCGCCAGCACATCCGCGTGCCGCTCCCGCAGGAGCTTGTTCATTTTCAGGAAGTTCTCCTTGTGCTGGTGCTCCGCGTCCATCATGCCCTCGCCGTCCAGCTCATCCTCCAGTTGCCCCACGGTCTGGACCAGAATGCCGTGGCTGTAGCGGCTGACCCGCGCTTCACAGTCCTCCAAGGAGCCGCAGCCCGGGGGACAGCTCCAGCGTTTGCCGTACATCCCGCAGGAGTTGGCCTGACACATCTGCCGGACCTCCGGCTTCAGCTGCAAGGTTTTCGGGTCCAGCGGGGCAACGTGGGTAAAACCGGCTTCTTCCGCCAGCTTCGCGATTTGCGTATATTCCATGCTTATTCCTCCTCAAAGCACAGGCAGTCCACATAACAGTCGTTGAATTCCGGCATGGAGGCCAGCTCCAAAAATTCCGTCTCCCGGGCCAGCCGCTTGCTGCAAGCATACTCTTCCGCGCTGAGCACCGCCATTTTCGCGCCCTCGCCGGCGGCGTTGCCGATGGGCACAATCCGCTCCCGGAGCGCCGGGGGAATCATGCCGATGGTGCAGGCGGAGTTGGGGTCCAGATAGTTGCCGAAGGCTCCCGCCAGCAGCACCTGCCGGATATCCTCCACCCTGACCCCCATGCGCTTGCACATCAGCTCGATGCCAGCCCGGATGGCGGCTTTGGCCAGCTGCACCTCCCGCACGTCCTTCTGAGTTAGATAGACCCGGGTTCCTTCCAACTGGTAGGTTTTTCCGCTTTCCATCCGCCCGCTTTCACTGATTTCGCCCGTTTCCAGCAGCGCGGCGATGAGGTCGAGAAGACCGGAGCCGCACAGGCCCACGGCTTCGCCCTCGCCGATGACGTGAAAGCGAAGCTTGCCGTTTTCCACGGTGACATGATCCACCGCGCCGGGTGCGCCCCGCATACCGCACTCGATTTTCGCCCCCTCAAAGGCCGGGCCGGCAGCGGTGGAGCAGGCGATTCTCCGATTCTTGTTGCCCAGGACCATTTCGCCGTTGGTGCCGATGTCGATCATAAGGGTCAGATCATCCAGAGTATCCAGCCGGGTGGCTAGCAGGCAGCCCACGGTGTCCGCCCCCACAAAGCCCGCAATATTCGGAAGAATCCGTACGGTTCCATCGGGGCTGATGGGAAGAAGTCCCGCCGGGGACAGGGTCAGCCCCTCGGAAACATTGGGCATATAGGGCGGCACCGTCAGGGGCTTGGGGTCGATTTCCAGCAGCAGGTGGTGCATGGCGGTATTGCCCACGATGCTTGCGGCGGTGATGTCCGCCGGGGAGATCCCCGCCTGCTTTGCCGCCGTTTGGGTCAATTCCGAAAGAGCCTCCCGGATACAGCCGGACAGCTCTTTGGCGTGGCCCTCCATGGCGTACTCGATTCGGGAGATCACATCCGCGCCGAACTGGGCCTGGGGATTCATACAGCTGGTTTTGCTTAGAAGTTTTCCGGTAGTGCCGTCCATCAGGTAGGCCACCACGGTGGTGGTGCCTAAGTCAAATGCAATACAGTAACGGTTGGCCCCGTCGGGCGTCACGTCAGCGGTTTGGGCATCGGTGAGAATCCGGGCGCTGTCCTGATGGGGAAGCGACAGCATCATATCTCGGTCAACCACCGTCTGGCAGGCCAGCTTTTCGGCCCCGTCCGCCATCACCTTACATTTTCCGCATTTGCCCCTGCCGCCGCAGGGGGCGTCCGGGTGCAGCCCGTTTTCCCGGAGCGCTTCCAAAAGATTTGTCCCGGCGGGCACCTCAATGACCCGGTTCTGGTCAAGGATTATCAGCTTCATTTCCGGCTTCCTCCAATTCACGAATCATCTCCCGGGCAGCATTGGCCGCCTGGAAGGCAGTCTGCGTATACACATCCGCGCCCATAGCCTTTGCCTTCTCCGCGGTGACCGGGGCGCCGCCCACCAGAATTCGGATGCGGTTTGCTGCCGGACAGCGCTTCAGCAGCGCCACCGTCTCCCGCATGGCGGGCAGGGTGGTGGTGAGCAGGGCGGAAATGGCCACCAGCGCAACCTTGGGGTCGGCCAGCACCGCGCCCACAAACTGCTGGGGCGGCACGTCCACCCCCAGATCGATGACCTCCAGCCCCACGGAGCGCATGGCCATGGCCACCAGATTTTTGCCGATGTCGTGCAGGTCCCCCTGGACGGTTCCGATGATGACCTTGTACTTACAGACCGGCAAAGTCGCGCCCAGCCAGTCCTGGATGACGGCGTAGCCCAGCTTGGTAGCCCGGGCGGACATGAGCATATCGGTGATAAAGCATTCCTGCTGGTCGAACCGCCGGCCTACCTCGTACATACCGGTCATAAACCCCTCGGCTACAATGGTCTCCGGCGTTACGCCCTCGGAAAGCAGCCCTTTGGTGTATGCCTCCACCTCCCGGCCCCTGCCGCTGATGATCAGGTCTGCAAGCTTTGTCAAATCAGGCATTTTTGATCCTCCCCACTGACAATATCCCGGAAAATCCGCATATGCAGCTCATCCAGGACGGCGCTGTAGAGCTGATTTTTTTCCGAGGTTTTGGAATAGGACTTGTATAGCGTCCAGGGCGGCGCATCCGCAATGGGAATCCATTTCGTGGAGACGGGAATCAGCCCTGTGAAGCACTGGGGCAGCACCAGAGCGCACAGACCCTGCTCCACCAGATGGAACAGCCGCTGAAAATCATAGCCCTGATACTGGACCCGCAGGGTATTGCTCTGGTACAAATCCCGGGGAAAGTGGTCGGAGTGGACCGCCAGGGGAATCCATTGCAGGTCGGACAGCTCCACCTCCGTCAGCTCGCCCAGGGCGTGGTTCCACTGAATGAGGACGCCCACAGGAGAATCCATCAGTCGGTCGCAGACGAACATGGGGTCCTTGATGAGCATGGGGGAGACGATCATGTCCACCTTGTGCTCCCGCAGCAGCTGCAGGCACATCTCCTTGGGACGTTCCTGATAGTGAATGTCCAGATTCACCTGGGTGCTCTTATACTCCAGCAGCTTCGGCTCAAACAGGGGCATGACGCTGATGGAAAAGGCCAGCCGGATGTGCTGGTGGAAACGGGTGCCGTAGTTTTTCATGTCGGCGCTGAGGTTGTCCAGCTCCATGACCAAAGTTCGTACCCGCTCGTAGAACATAATTCCCGCAGGGGTCAGGAAGGCGCCGTTGGAGTCGCGCATGAATAGCTCCACGTTCAATTCGCTCTCCAGCTGGGAGATGGCCTTACTGATGGCCTGCCGGGAGATGAACAGCTTGCCAGCGGCGCTGACAAAGCTCCGGGTGTCCGCTACGGAAAGAAAATAGCGCAGCTGTCGCAGCTCCATGAAATACACCTGCCTTTCTGTATGCACCCATAATAGCACACAAATTCTGGAAATTCAATCCTATGTTGCAGGGCTGTAACTTTTCATTGCAAAAACGGCAAATTCTAATTGCTTTCCTATTTTGTCAACGTGTGATATAGTACTGTTGTAGAAAATAACAACTGGAGGTTGATAAACGATGATTCTGATTGGCGAAAAGATCAACGGTTCGATTCCCTCTGTCGCCAAGGCAATCGCGGAGCGGAATGAGGACTGGATCCGTAATCTGGCGAAGATCCAGACGGAGGCCGGCGCGGACTTTATCGATGTGTGTGCGTCTGTCAAGGACAACGAGGTAGAAACTCTGCACTGGATGATCGATCTGGTTCAGGAGGTCACCGACACCCCCATCTGCATCGACAGCCCCGACGCTTCCGTCTGCGTGGAAGCCATGAAATTCTGCAAGAAGCCCGGCCTCATCAACTCCGTGTCCATGGAGGGCAACAAGGTCGATACCATCTTCCCCGCCATCGCCGGCACCACCTGGCAGTGCATCGCGCTGCTGTGCGCCAAGGGTATTCCCCAGTCCGCCGAGGAGCGGCTGACCGTGTTTGATCAGCTGATGGCCAAGGCCAAGGAGTACAACATCGCGCCCAGCCGCCTGCACATCGATCCTCTGGTGGAGATGCTGTGCACCTCCGAGGACGGCATCGCCATGGTGGAAGAGGTCATCCACACCGTCAAGGAGAAGTTCCCCAGCATCCACGTCACCGGTGCTGTCAGCAACATCTCCTTCAACCTGCCCGTCCGGAAGCTGCTGAATCAGGCGTTCCTGGTTCTGGCCATGAAGGCCGGCATGGACTCCGCCGTGCTGGATCCCACCAACCGGGATATGATGGGCATGATGTACGCCACCGAGGCCATGCTGGGTCTGGACGAGTACTGCATGGAGTACATCGGCGCTTACCGTGATGGAAAATTTGGTCCCGTCAAGACCAACTGATTACCATACTTTCATTAACATTATTTTAGGGGGAATCTCATATGTCTAAAATTGAAGAACTGGCTCATGCCGTAGAAATCGGCAAGTCGAAACTGGTACCCGGTCTGGTTCAGGAAGCATTGGACGAGGGCAACGCTCCGATCGACATTCTGAACAAGGGCATGATCGACGCCATGAGCATCGTGGGCGACAAGTTCAAGAAGAACGAGATCTTCGTTCCCGAAATGCTGATCGCCGCCAAGGCCATGAAGAAGGGCGTTGAGGTTCTGAAGCCTTACCTGGCCGGCGACAACGCCGCCAAGATCGGCAAGATGGCCATGGGCACCGTTGCCGGCGACCTGCACGACATCGGCAAGAACCTGGTTATCATGATGATCGAGTCCACCGGCTACGAGGTCGTCGACCTGGGCATCGACGTCCCCGTGGAGAAGTTCCTGGAGGCTGCCAACGATCCCGAGATCACCGTCATGGGCGTTTCCGCTCTGCTGACCACCACCATGCCTGCCATGCAGGAGACCGTGGCCGCTCTGAACAAGCATCCTCGCCGGAGCGAGTTCAAGATCATGGTGGGCGGCGCTCCCATCACCCAGGCCTTCGCCAACGAGATTGGCGCTGACGTCTACACCGAGGACGCCGCTTCCGCCGGACAGGCTGCCAAGGCTCTGGCTGCCAAGTAAGCCATATCACTAACAAAAAACAGCCATTGATATCCTGACAATTCGGATAGGAGATCAATGGCTGTTTTTGTATCATGATCCAAGCAGCATTGCCTTCCCCCGGGGGGAAGGTGGCCCGGCGTTAGCCGGGTCGGATGAGGAACAGCGATATCGTATCCATTTCTAAGCAGTTCCATCAAACCTTACAGACTTATCATTCGTACCATTATAACGAAATGCCAGCTATTGGGGAACAGATCGCCGATCCTCATCAGTCTCGCTTCGCTCGACAGCTTCCCCCCGGGGGAAGCTACGGGCGATCCCATAATTGTCAACTGTCAACTCATTCTTGGAGGAATGCAACATGATGCAAAAATACCCCAATCTGTGCAAGCCCATCACCCTGGGCCGGGTGACCTTCCGCAACCGGATGTTCTCCGCACCCATGGGCGGCACGGACATCACCGCCGACTGCTGCGTCGGCCCCAGAACCCCCAGCTTCTATGAGCTGCGGGCCAAGGGCGGCGCTGCCGCCGTCACCGCCAGTGAGCTGGTGGTGCACCCGGAGACCGACGCTTCCCATATGTTCCACCTGAACCTGACCACCCCCGGCTGCCTGGCAAGTTGGACCTGGGTTGCCGACGCAATCTCCCGCCACGGCGCGGTGGCCAGCGTGGAGCTGAGCCATTCCGGCCAGTATGCCGGCACCTATCTGGTGGACAAGGACAAGAAGAAGGGCCTGAGCCAGTTCGGCCCCAGCGACTGGGTGCGCCCCGACGGCATTCCCGTCAAGGCCCTGACCCGTGAGCAGATTCAGGACATCGTGAAGGCCTACGGCGACACCGCCGGTCTTGCCAAGCGGGCGGGCTTCCAGATGGTCATGGTCCACGGCGGCCACGGGTGGCTCCTGAACCAGTTCCTGTCTCCCGCCTTTAACCACCGCACCGACGAGTACGGCGGCTGCTTCGAAAACCGGCTGCGGCTGGTGCGGGAGGTGCTGACCAGCGTCCGCAAGGCCGTGGGCCCCGGCTTCCCCATCGAGTTCCGTATGAGCGGCTCCGAGCTGTTTGACGGCGGCTACACTCTGGAGGACGGCGTGGAGATCGCCAAGGGCGTGGAGGATCTGGTGGACATGATTCACGTCTCCGCCGGTTCCTACCAGTTCGGCTTCTTCAACACCCACCTGCCCATGTTCGCCCCCCACGGCGCCAACGTATATCTGGCGGCGGAAATCAAGAAGCACGTTAAGGTGCCCGTTGCTACGCTGGGCGCGCTGAACGAACCTGCCCAGATGGAGGAAATCATCGCCTCCGGCAAGGCCGACGTGGTGGAAATGGCCCGTGCTTTGCTTGCCGACCCGGAGCTTCCCAACAAGGTCATGGCGAACCGGGATGACGAAATCGTCCGCTGCCTGCGGTGCTTTACCTGTATGGCGGAGCGTCCCACCACCGGCACCCGCCGCTGCGCCGTGAACCCCCTGATCGGCCGTGAGTGCGAGGGCATGGACATTACTCCCGCCGCTGTGCGGAAGCGTGTTGTCGTTGTTGGCGGCGGTGTCGCCGGTATGAAGGCAGCCCTGACCGCTGCCCAGCGGGGCCATCAGGTCACCTTGCTTGAAAAGAGCGACAAGTTGGGCGGCATTCTCAAGAGCGAGCAGGCTATCCCCTTCAAGTACGAGATGTACCAGCTGGGACTGACCCTGGAACGGCAGATGGCGCTTGCCGGGGTGAAGGTCCGTCTGAACACCCCCGCCACTGAGGAACTTCTGAACGAGCTGGCGCCTGAGGCTCTGATTCTGGCTGTGGGAAGCAAGCCCATCGTTCCGCCTCTGCCCGGTATGGACGGGGACAATGTGGTGGTTGTGAACAACTACTATCTGGAAAAGGACAAGGTGGGCGACACCGTGGTGGTGCTGGGCGGCGGCCTGGCGGGCTGCGAGTGCGCCGTGCATCTGGGCATGGAGGGCAAGCAGGTTCACATCGTGGAGATGCGGGATGCCCTGGCCGTGGACTGCAACATCCGTCACCGCCCCATCCTCATGCAGCAGGTGGACAAGTACACCACCGTGCACCTGAACCACACCGGCCTGCGGGTAACGGAGGAAGGTCTTCTGGCGAGGAATGCCGAGGGGCAGGAAGTGCTGATCCCCGGCGCTACCGTAATCTGCGCCGTAGGCCAGCGTTCCAACCGGGATGATATTCTGGCTTTGCGCGGCTGCGCTCCCTGGGTACGGGAGATCGGCGACTGCGTAAGAGTATCCAACATCACCAACGCCATCTACATGGCCTACCACGCGGGCCTTGATATCTGAGTTAAGAAACGGTTTCCGATAAGCAAATAAAGAAGAACTGTCATTTCAGGTCAGTGACATGGGTCACTTACTTCGTCATGACAGTTCTTCTGTTTGTGCCGTTTTCCGGCGGCAGCTACTATGTTTCCTGTGAACAGATTGTCCTAGGGTCTGGCGCTGGCAATCAGCAGGCAGGCCCAGAAAAACAGGCTCATGGCCCAGTTGCCGCTGCAAATCATGGGACTGGACACCACCACCAGAACCCCGTGAAGAATGTCTCCCAGCAGCTCCGAGCGGAACGCCACGAGAAAATTGGCGATAATCAGGGTGGCACTCAAGCCCAGCGACACAATGCTTAGGTTCCGCACCAGCATAAGCCCCTGCCGGTCCTTTTCCCGCCTGCCCTTCCACACCAGCACCGCTGGGGGCAGGAAAAACAAAATGGAAAGGCCTGTAAGCAAAACGCTCAGCGCCCCGGCTGGTTCCGGGATAAATCCCAGTCCTGCGCACAGAATAAACAAAGCGCCCCATAGCGCATATAAGAATTGATTCTTCATAGTTGCCTCCCTATGGTAATCCTGCGCCTATTTTACCCGATTTTCCGGCCATTGGCAAGGGAAAAAAAGCTGGACAGAATTCCCGGATTCTGGTATAATATACAAATATTCAGGATAAGGGAGGTATTTTCTGTGAAATGCCCTTACTGCGGCGATCAGGAGAGCAAGGTAGTGGATTCCCGCCGGTCTGAGGACGGTCTGAGCATCCGCCGCCGCCGGGAGTGTCTCGGCTGCCTGCGCCGGTTTACCACCTATGAGATTGTGGAGAGCTTGCCCATCATTGTGGTCAAGCGCAACGGCTCCCGGCAGCCCTTTGACCGTAACAAAATCCTTAATTCCATGATCCGTGCCTTCGACAAGCGGAAGGTAGATGTGAATGATCTGGACCGGATCACCACGGAAATCGAGCAGACCATTCAGAATACCCTGGAGCGGGAGATCAGCACCGACAAAATCGGCGAAATGGTCATGGAGCGGCTGAAGCCCCTGGATGAGGTGGCCTATATCCGCTTTGCCTCCATTTACCACCGTTTTCAGGACGCCCAGAGCTTTATGCGGGAGATCAGCAAATTCCTGGAGGAGAAATAATGAGCACCAACCCAACTGAAATCTTGCAGGCCACGGAACCTGTTTTGGACATTGAGTCCATCAAGAGCCTGATGGACGGCTTTGATCCCGCTGCACTGCTGCCGGACCTCAGCGACCTCTTTGGCTCTCTGGCCACGCTGTGCCGCTTCGCCGTGATGATCGGACCGGTGGTGCTGCTGGTTCTCGGCCTTGCCTATCTGTTCCTGTCCCCAAGGGAAGCCAACTACTATTTTGGCTACCGGTGCTACTTCGGCATGGGCAGCGTTCAGGCCTGGCGGTTTACCCAGCGGATGGCGGGAATTCTGTTCGGCGGTGTTGGTCTGATTCTCACCATTGTGATGTACGTCATGTCCGGGAGCTTTTCCGAGATGGAAATTACGGACATGGTGTGGAAGGCCGCGGGATGCCTTGCCTGGCAGGCTGTGATTGCTCTGGTTTTGACATTCCTTGTGAACTTTCTGGCGTTTTTCTTCTTCGACGCCAAGGGCGGACCCAGAAGAAGGAAAAAAGAGAAATAACATCAGCCGTTCCGCAAAGAATGCGGAACGGTTTTTCCTGTGAACCTTTTGTCAAGTCGTAAATATGAACAATATTTGACCATGGAAATCAACAATCTTCACAAAACTTAATACTTGCTTAACAACTTTCCCCTTTTTTCATTAATATTTTACCGGTATAATAAGGCCATAAAGATCAAGTGAACCACACCAGTCCTACAAAAGGACGATTTTAATAAATTACTACCTACCATCTTTTTCATTTTTCCTCTCCTCTTTTCTTGTTGCAAAAACCGCGGCGCACGCCGCGGTTTTTGCGTTGCGGCGAGTCGCCGCCGACAATGGGCCGCAGGGCGGCCATCCAATACGTTACAGACACTGGCAGTTGTCTTTACACCATTGGGTCCTGCTCGGTATCTCTCCCGCGTCAATCGTCTTCCCGAAACGGGAAGGCTTTTTTTATACGAAAAATGGAGAGTGAAGCATTCACTCCACTCTTCACTCTTCACTCTTCAAACTATTACTTGCTTCCCATGAGGATTTTCGCCAGATCGGAATTGCCGTCCAGAATCACGGTCTTGTCATTTCCATCAAGGCTGGATTTCAGGGCATCCAGCGCCAGGGTGAATTCATAGAATTCCTGCTTGTCGCGGCTGTCATAGGCTTCCGCCAGCAGGCGCATATATTCCTGCTCGCCCTCGGCTTCCCGCTTGGCGGCCTCGGCTTGGGCGTCAGAAATCATGATGTTTACCTTTTTATCCACGTCGTTGCGGATGATGGAGGCCTCGTAGTTGCCGTCGGCGGTGTACTTCTCCGCCATCTGGTTCCGTTCGGAGATCATCCGGCCGTAGACCGCGTTCAGGTTGCTCTCCGGCAGGTCGAACTGCTTGATTTTCACGTCCTCCACGTGGATACCGTAGGTCTTTGCCAGGGCGTTCACATCGGAAGCGATGTTGCCGTAGATATCATTGCGCTTGGCACCGTCCTCCATATTGATGATGTCACTCTGGGCCAGGGTGCCCATGACAGTTTTTAGCTCGTTGTAGGTCAGGGCGTCCAGACGCTGCTCCGCCACGGAGGTGGAGCCCAGGGTCTGGTAGAACAGCTTGGGATCGGAGATGCTCCAAAGAATGTAGCAGTCCACGGTCATGTTCTGCTTGTCGGAGGTCAGCACCTCGGAGGGCGGGATATCATAGAGCTGGGTGGCCTTGCTGAAATACTTCACGGTATCCAGGAAGGGCACCTTGAAGTGCAGGCCGGATTCCGATGTGGTGCTGATGATTTTGGAAAAACGCACGGTGCAGGCGTACTCATTTTCTGCCACCGTAAAGCAGGAGCCGGCCAGTAAAACCGCCGCCAGCAATACCATAAGGATGGCTATGCTTGTTTTCTTCATGGTTTATTGACCTCCTTCCACGGTTGCCATGGGTTCCAGCGGCAGCAGGGTCTGCAAATTGCCTCCGTCACCGGTGTTCACATAGAGCTTCACGCCGGGCAGAACCTTGGAAATGGCTTCGTAGTACATTCTGGACTTGGTTATGCCGGGATTTTGGGCATACTCCTCATACATTGCGTTGAACATGGCCACCTGCTCCACAGCTTCGTTGATGCGTTTCTGTTTCAGGTACTCCGCGTTCTGAGTCAGCTTGTCGGCCTTAGCCTGGGCGTTGGGGATCTGGGCGTTCTGGTATGCCTTGGCGTCGTTGATGACGGTCTCTGCCTGCTGCTTGGCAGTCTCCACCGCCTTGAAGGCTTCGATGACCTCCGCCGTGGGCGGCTCGGCGTCCTGAATCTTCACGTCCACCAGGGTCAGGCCGATATCATATTCCTGCAAAATCCGGGTGACAAGCTCCTTGACCTGCATCTGGATATTCTCCTTGCCGTCTGTCAGCACCGCGTCCACGCTGGAGGAGCCGACCACGTTTCTGACCTGGCTCTGAATCAGGTTCCGCAGAATCAACTCAGGCTCATCTGAGGAAAACAGGTACTGGACCGGGTCGGAAATCTTGTACTCCACGAAGAAATCCACGTTGACAATGTTATAGTCGCCGGTGATCATGGTGCTTTCGCTTTCGTTGAACACGTTCCCGCCGCCGCTGGAATAGCCCAGCTCTATCTTCTGGTAAACGTTGGTATTGACCTTGTGTGCCTGCTGGATACCGAAGGGCAGCTTGAAGTGGATGCCCGCGTCCACCACATCTGTCACTTTGCCGAAGGTGGTGACCACGGCCTGCTGCTTATCGTCCACGGTGTACCAGCAGGTTCCCGCCATGCTGATCACAATCAGGGCAAGCAATACCGCAAGCAGTGTTTTTCCTGCTCGCTTGAAGCTGGGCTTCGGCTTTTGGGGCTTGGGCTGGGGCGGCGTTTCCGGCGCCCAGTGATAGGTTCCGTTTTCGTCCATATTGGATTCTCCTTTTTTGTCTGGTATTCGATATGAATTTCCTGATTGCATTATAGCACAGCTTTCTGTCCCTGCCAACTGCATTTGGAACACACTCCGTGAACAATCTGTAAAGCTTTTGCCGGTTGTGTGCTGCAATCGCGGTGAATTGTGTAATTTTGCTCTTTACGAACCGCGGAAATTGTTGTACAATACTGGATATCATAGTGGGAGGTGTGGGCTGTGTACTGTCTCAGGTGCGGCCGGGAAACAGAGGAGGAGCAAGCCTTCTGCCTGGAGTGTCAGAAGGAAATGGCGAAATATCCTGTTGATCCCAACGCGGTTGTTCAGCTTCCCGTCCGAAAGCAGAGTTCCCCAAAGAAAGCAGTGAAGCGCAAGGCACCACCTGAGGAGCAGATAAAGTATCTGAAGCGGCGTTTGCGATTATATGCCTGCCTATTCTTGATTGCCGTAATCACATCGATCTGTCTGTCTATTCCGTTGATTCGGCATTACGGCAGTCAGCATTTTCAGATCGGGCAGAATTATACCACGGTTAAGCCCACCTCGGAAACTTTGGAGGAAACTGAGCATCCGCAGTGAATGTTTCACGTGAAACATATGGACTTGGAGCAAAATGGCGTTTCACGTGAAACACCAATAGTTAGGAGAGAAAAATGGGAAAAATTATAGCGGTGGTCAACCAGAAGGGCGGCGTGGGGAAAACCACCTCCGCCGTGAATCTGACGGCGGCACTGCACGAGCTGGGGCTGAAGGTTCTGCTGTGCGACTTCGATCCCCAGGCCAACGCCACCTCCGGGCTGGGGCTGGATAAACGGAAAATCAAATACTCCGCCTACGATGTGACCATCAACGATGTCCCTTTCAAGGACGCGGTGGTTCACACCGATTACGGTGACGTGTTGCCATCGTCCTCGGACCTGGCTGGCGCGGCGGTGGAGCTGATCGGTACAGATCACCGGGAGCGTCAGCTGGAAAAAGCTTTGTTCCGGGCGAAAGAGGACTACGACATTATTTTCATTGACTGCCCTCCATCATTGGAGCTGCTGACGCTGAACGGCCTGTGCGCAGCGGACGGGATTCTGGTTCCGGTGCAGTGTGAGTATTTTGCTCTGGAGGGCCTCAGTGATCTCATGAGCACCCTGCGGATGGTGAAAAAGCGGATGAATCCCCGATTGGAAATTTTCGGCGTGGCGCTGACCATGTTCGACGGCCGAACCAACTTCTCCGCCCAGGTGGCCCAGGAGGTTCGAAAGCACTTCCCCGGGAAGGTCTTCACCACGGTGATTCCCCGAAATATACGCCTGGCGGAGGCACCCAGCCACGGCATTCCCGTGACGGTGTACGACAGAACCAGCCGGGGCGCGGTGGCGTATCGGGCCATGGCGGAAGAAATCAAGGCAAAACTAGAGTGAAGAGTGAAGAGTGAAGTGGAGGTATCGCCTTCGGCGATCATTCAATCATCCGCGAAGCGGATACCACAACTCCTTACTTCACACTCCACACTTAACACTGACAGAAAGGATGACACAATGGCAAGCAACAAAGGCTTAGGCAAAGGCCTTGGGGCGCTGCTGGGGGATTTTTCGGAAGAACCCGCTGGCGACAGCGCCTACCGGCTGCTGCCGATTTATAAGGTAGAACCCAACCCAGATCAGCCTCGCCACGACTTTGACGAGGAAGAATTGCAGGCGCTGTCCGAATCCATTGCGGTGCATGGCGTGATTCAACCTCTGACCGTTCGGGAGATGCCCAACGGTTACTACCAGATCATTGCAGGTGAGCGGCGCTGGCGGGCGGCCCGAATGGCCAACATCAGCGATGTGCCCGTTATCGTGGTGGAAGCCGACGACAAGAAGGCCATGGAGCTGGCGCTGATTGAGAATTTGCAGCGGCAGGATCTGAACCCCGTAGAAGAGGCCCTTGGCTATCAGTCCCTGATTGAGGAATATGGACTGACCCAGGAAGAGGCCGCTTCCCGGGTGGGGAAATCCCGGCCCGCCGTGGCAAACGCCCTGCGGCTGCTGGGCCTATGCCCGGAGGTGCTGGACCTGCTGAAATCCGGAGCCATCTCCGCAGGCCATGCCCGGGCTGTGCTGACATTGAAAACAGAGAAGCAGCAGGTGGAGGCGGCGAAGAAGATTATTGCCCTGTCCCTGTCCGTTCGGCAGGCGGAAACCCTGTGCAAGAACATGGGCAAGCCACCCGCTCCCAAGAAGGAGCCGGTGTTCGAGGTCAATTATGTGGCCGAGTGCGAAAAAAACCTGAGCAAGCACCTGGGCCGGGGCGTGAAGATCGTCAACGGCAAGCGCAAGGGCCGGTTTGAGCTGGAATTCTACGGCGAAGAGGACTTGCAGAAGCTCCTCGATGCTCTGATGAAACTGGAAAAATAACGGAACGACCAATTGTATGGCGAGTTCATGAACCCGCCATACGGTGATTTCATAATAATTAAGAGAGGTAATACTAAAATGCTGGATATCAAACGTATCAAGGAAAACCCCGATGCCATCAAGGCAGGTATGAAGGCCAAAGAAGTGGACTGCGACGCCATCATTGACCGGATTCTGGAGCTGGACGTGCAGGTTCGGGGCCTGAAAACCGCAACCGAGACCGCAACCGCTCAGAAAAACAAGCTGGCCAAGGAAAACGGCAAGCTGTTTGGACAGAAGAAGGGCATGGAGAAGCGGGGCGAGGACACCGCGGCTCTGGACGCCCAGATTGAGGCAAATAAGGCGGAATCTGTTCGTCTGGACGCTGAGATTGCCGACGACGCCGAGAAGCTGAAGGTTCTGAACGCCGAATTCCGCACCGCCATGCTGAGCCTGCCCAATATGCCTGATCCCGACCTGCTGCCCGGCGGCAAGGAGAACAACAAGCCCCTGCGCTACATCGGCGAGAAGCACTCCTTTGACTTTGAGCCGAAGCACCATGTTGATCTGTGCCAGAATCTGGGCCTCATCGACTATGAGCGGGGCGTGAAGCTGGCAGGTTCCGGCAACTGGATGTACACCGGCATGGGCGCGCGGCTGGAATGGGCGCTGCTGAACTACTTCATCGACACCCACATCGCCGACGGCTACGAGTTTATTCTGCCCCCTCACATGCTGGAGTATATGTGCGGCGAAACCGCCGGTCAGTTCCCCAAGTTTGCCGACGAGGTATACAAGATCGCCAACCCCACCGATGACCGGGTTCACTATATGCTGCCCACCGCCGAAGCCGCTCTGTGCTCCATCTACCGGGACGAGATTCTGAGCGAAGCCGATCTGCCCAAAAAGCTGTTCGCCTACACTCCCTGTTTCCGTCGGGAGGCCGGTTCCCACCGTGCTGACGAGCGGGGCATGGTTCGGGGACACCAGTTCAACAAGGTGGAGATGTTCCAGTTCTGTAAGCCCGAGGATTCCGACGCGGCCTTTGACGAGCTGGTGAGCAAGGCGGAAAAATTGGTTGCCGGTCTGGGCCTGCACTTCCGCACCGTGAAGTTGGCGGCAGGCGACTGCTCCGCTTCCATGGCAAGAACCTACGACATCGAAATCCTGATTCCCTCCATGGACGGCTACAAGGAGGTTTCCTCTGTGTCCAACGCCCGGGATTATCAGGCCCGCCGGGGCAACATCCGCTTCCGCCGGGAAGAGACCGGAAAGCCCGAGTTCGTCCACACCCTGAACGGCTCCGGTCTGGCCACCTCCCGCATCTTCCCCGCTCTGGTAGAGCAGAACCAGCGGGCCGACGGCTCCATCGTCATCCCCGAGGTGCTGCGCAAATACCTGGGCGGCATGGAAGTCATTGAGAAAAAGTAATTGCCAGCGTGAATTGTGGAGAGTTAAGAGTGAAGTGAAGGTATCGCCTGCGGCGATGAATAAAATCATCCGCGAAGCGGATACCGAATCTCCACTCTCCACTCTTCACTCTCCACCCTCAAAGAAAAGGAGCGTTACATAATGAAAAACCCAGTGGGTAAGCCCAAGTGGTGGGATGAATTTATCGCCTTTGCCGTCAAGGGCAACGCCATGGCGCTGGCCGTCGGTACTATCATCGGCGCCGCCTTCTCCACCATCACCAAGAGCCTGACCGACGATGTGATCATGCCCATCGTTGCCATCTTCATGGGCGGCATCGATTTTTCCGAGTTGAAGATCACCCTGCCTCGGCTGTTCAGCGAGCCGGTGCTGGACGATGCCGGTCATGAGATTCTCAATACCCTGAACTACGGCAATTTCATCTCCGCTATCATCAATTTTCTGATTCTGGCGCTGGTGGTGTTCTTCCTGGTTAAGGGCCTGAACAAGCTGTCCGAAATCGGCAAAAAGAAAGAACAAGAAGCTCCCGCTGAGCCCCCCGCTCCTCCCGAGCCCAGCAACGAGGAAAAGCTGCTGGCCGAGATCCGGGACCTGCTGAAGAATAGATGAGAAAGACTCGTAGGGGGCGGCGTCCTCGACGCCCCGGTACCCAGACACCAACGGGACGTCCGGGAGGCTGTCCCCTACGGCGTGATAGGTCAACGGGAGGAATATCCATTCCTCCCGCCTTCCATTGAGGTAAGAGAAATGAAGTATTTAACCCAATTTTTACGCATCACCGGCTTTACGCTGGTGGGAGAGCTACTGCAGCGTCTCATTCCCCTGCCCATTCCTGCTTCCGTCTATGGCCTTGTTCTGCTGTTTGCCGCATTATGCGTTGGCGTAGTGAAACTGGAACAGGTAAAGGACGCGGCGGGATTTCTGATTTCCATCCTGCCCATTCTTTTCGTTCCCACGGCGGTGGGAATTCTGGAAAACTGGGCCATGATCAAGTCCGATGTGATTCCGATTTTCCTGCTGGCCCTGCTCAGCACCGTGGTCACCTTCGGCATCGCGGGCCGCATCACCCAGAGTCTGCGGAAAAAGGAGGAGAAGAAACATGAGACTCCTTGAATCCATTGAAGTCTTCCCGGTCATTCTGACCCTGGCGGCCTTCCAGATCGGACAGGCCTGTCAGAAAAAATGGAAACTGCCGATTTTCAACCCCACCCTCATCGGCATGGTACTGGTCATCCTGTTCGTGCTGCTCTTTGGCATGGACCCGGAGGGCTACTCCTCCGGCACGAAGCTGATTTTCTGGCTCATGACTCCCGCAACCATCAGTCTGGCCGTTCCCATGTACGAGCAGTTCCAGGTTCTGAAAAAGAGCCTGAAAGCCGTGCTGGCAGGGGTATGCGCAGGAGCTTTGAGCTGTATGCTGATGATTGTGGCTGTGAGCCTGCTGCTGAAATTCGACAGAAGCATCCTGATTTCTCTGATGCCCAAAAGTGTCACCACTGCCATCGGCATGAGCTTAAGCGAGATGTTCGGTGGTATGGGCGGCGTGACAGTAGCTGCCATTATCATCACCGGCATCGGCGGAAATATGATGGGGCCAATGTTATGTAAACTATTTGGCATCACCGACGAGGTAGCCCAGGGCGTGGCCTTCGGCACGGCCGCCCACGTCATCGGCACCGCAAAGGCAAATGAGCTGAGCCAGCTCACCGGGGCGGCCAGCAGCCTGTCGCTGGTGGTGGCAGGCCTGCTGACGGCGGTGTTCATGCCGATGCTGGCAGGACTATTGTAACCGTTCACCCTTCGTTTACGAAATTTTGATACTTTCTTTACGGATAAACCAGGAAAAACAGGTACAATTTCCTTAAAAATGGAAAATGGAGGAAATTGTAATGGAGCAGAAGAAACAGGCGCCTTACGTTGAGAGCCGCCTGCGGCACAACATTCTGGAAATGCCCCGGGAAATCCGTCAGGCCAGCGGAATCGTGATCTATGGGCGAAGAATCAAAAGTCTGGTATTCACCACCGATCTGGCCATCATTAAAAACTGCGATGCCGACGCGGTGTTCGCCGTCTACCCCTTCACCCCCCAGCAGTCCATCAGCGATGCCATCATCAAGGCCTCCTACATCCCGGTGTTCTGCGGCGTAGGCGGCGGAACTACCCAGGGCCTGCGGACGGTGAGCCTTGCGAAGGATGTGGAAAGTCAGGGGGCCATGGGTGTGGTGCTGAACGCCCCCATCAACAATATGAACCTGCTGGCGGTGTCCCGTTCGGTGGACATTCCGGTGATCATTACCGTGGTGGACGAGAAAACCGACATCGCCGCCCGACTGGACGCCGGGGCGTCTATTCTCAATGTGGCAGCAGCCGCCCAGACCCCCCAGCTGGTGCGCTCCATTCGGGAAAAATTCCCGGAGGTTCCCATCATCGCCACCGGCGGCAACCGCCCGGAGACCATCACCGCAACCATCGAAGCCGGGGCCAACGCCATCACCTATACCCCGCCGTCTCCCCAGGAGATGTTCAAAACCATGATGGCAAAATACCGGGAGCTGTGATTCCCGGCAAAGGAGAGAAGAAAATGGAATACAGAATCGAGCACGATTCCATGGGCGAAATCCGGGTTCCCGCGGACAAATACTGGGGCGCCCAGACCCAGCGCAGCGTGGAGAACTTCCCCATCGGTGTGGGACTGGAAACCATGCCCAAGGAGATTATCCGGGCCTTTGGGCTGCTAAAAAAGGCTGCCGCCATGGCAAACCACACCATAAAGCCCGAAAAAATGACGGACAGGAAGCTGTCCGCCATCTGTGAGGCCTGTGATCAGATCATCCGGGGGGAGCGTTACGATCAGTTCCCGCTGGTGGTCTGGCAGACCGGCTCCGGCACCCAATCCAACATGAACGCCAACGAGGTCATCGCTCATCTGGGCAACGAGATCCTCGGTGAAAACGCCCTGCACCCTAACGACGATGTGAATATGTCCCAGTCCTCCAACGACACCTTCCCCACCGCCATGCACATCGCGGCGGTGCTGGCTCTGGAGGATCGGGTGATTCCCGCCATAGACGCCCTGATTGAAACCTTTACCCGTTTGGAAGCGGAAAATCAGGGGGCCATCAAGTGTGGGCGCACCCATTTGCAGGACGCCACCCCCATTTCCTTCCCCCAGGAGATTTCCGGCTGGCGCAGTTCTCTGGAACAGGATCGGGAGCTGATCAAACGGGCCCTCCCTCCCCTGCATGAGTTGGCTCTGGGAGGTACCGCCGTTGGCACGGGACTCAACGCCCCTGCTGGCTTTGACAAGGCCGCTGCCGATGCTCTCACCGAACTGACTGGCAAGCCCTTCGTCACCGCTCCCAACAAATTCCACGCTCTGACCTCCAAGGACGAGCTGGTATTCGCCCATGGCGCCTTAAAAGCCCTGGCCTGTGACCTGATGAAGATTGCCAACGATGTGCGCTGGCTGGCCTCCGGCCCCCGGCTGGGGTTGGGAGAAATCACGATCCCTGCCAACGAGCCCGGCTCCTCCATCATGCCCGGCAAGGTGAACCCCACCCAGTGCGAAGCGCTGACCATGGTGGCCGTACAGGTCATGGGTAACGATGCCGCCGTGGGCATCGCCGCCAGTCAGGGCAACTTCCAGCTGAACGTGTTCATGCCGGTGCTGATTTATAACTTCCTCCAGTCCGCCCGGCTGCTCAGCGAGTCCATGACCGCATTCAATGAGCGCTGTGCCGTGGGTATTCAGGCCAACCGGGAGAAAATGGGAGCCAACCTGCGCAATTCCCTGATGCTGGTCACTGCCCTGAATCCCTACATTGGCTACGAAAACGCGGCCAAAACCGCCAAAAAGGCCTTCGCAGAGGATATTACCTTGAAGGAAGCCTGTGTCGCGCTGGGGTTCCTGACAGCGGAAGAATTTGACTCCGTTTTCCATCCGGAACAGATGATATAAGCGGCGAGTCGCCGCGGAGAATACAAAACGGAAAGCCGGTGTATCGCGCACACGCGATACACCGGCAGTTTCTATTTTGATGCAATCAGGTTCCCAGATATGCCGCCTTCACGGCCTCGTTGCTGAGAAGCTCTGCGCCGGAACCGGTCAGGGTGATCCGGCCGGTTTCCATAACATAGCCACGGTCGGCAGTTTTCAGAGCCATGTTGGCATTCTGCTCGATCAGCAGCACCGTCACGCCCTGCTTGTTGATCTCCTTGATGATGTCGAAGATGCCCCGGACGATAATAGGAGCCAGGCCCAGAGAGGGTTCGTCCATCATGATCACCTTGGGGCGGCTCATCAGCGCCCGGCCCACCGCCAGCATCTGCTGTTCGCCGCCGGACAGGGTGCCGCCGGCCTGCCAGGAGCGCTCCTTCAGCCGGGGGAACAGGTCAAAGACCCAGTTCAAGTCGTCCGTCAGGTCGTCCTTGCGGAGGTACGCGCCGATTTTCAGGTTTTCCAGCACCGTCATGTCCGGGAAAATCCGCCGTCCCTCGGGAACCAGCGTAATGCCCCGGGACACGATCAGGTTAGAATCCTTACCGGTGATGTCTTCACCCTGAAAGCTGATGGTGCCCGCGCTGGGCTTTACCAGTCCGGCAATGGCCCGGAGGGTGGAGCTTTTGCCCGCGCCGTTGGCGCCGATCAGGGTGACGATCTCCCCCTCGGGAACGTCCAGCGAGATGCCCTTGACGGCCTCGATGCCGCCGTAGTGCACCTGCAAATCCCGGATTTCCAGAATATTACTCATCCTCAGACACCCCCAGATAGGCCTCGATGACCCGCTTGTTCTGCTGTACCTCTTTGGGCACGCCCCGGGCAATCTCACTGCCGAAATCAATGACGTAAATATAGTCGGAAATTTTCATGACCAGATCCATGTGGTGCTCAATGAGGAACACCGTCAGGTGGTGGGTATCCCGAATCTCCTGAATGTACTGGGCCAGCTCCTGGGTCTCCTGGGGGTTCATGCCGGCAGCCGGTTCGTCCAGCAACAGCAGCTTCGGCTCCGTAGCCAGGGCCCGGGCGATTTCCAGACGGCGCTGGAGGCCGTAGGGCAGGCTGGTGGCGATTTCATCCTTGTACTGCTCCAGCCCCTGCTCCTTCAGCAGCTCCATGGTCTCCTCCCGCATCCGGGCTTCCTCGTGGGCGTTGGCCCGGGTGATGGCGGAGAAGACATTCTGCTTGGCCCGCATATGCTTGGCAACCAGCACGTTTTCAAACACCGTCATGCTCTTCCACAGACGGATGTTCTGGAAGGTTCGCGCGATGCCCAGCTCCACCACATGGTCGGGAGTGGGGTTCACAATTTTCTGGTTTACATAAGTCTGCGCTTCGCTGCCCAGATAGGTTTTCTTCATCTTGCCCGTGGGGTGGCTACAGATCATGGTTTCGCCCATGAATTCAACCCTACCGTTGGTGGGCTGGTACACGCCGGTGATGCAGTTGAAGGCCGTGGTCTTGCCCGCGCCGTTGGGGCCGATGAGGGCCACGATCTTGCCCTCCGGCACGTCCAGCGACAGGTCGTTGACGGCAACCACGCCGCCGAACTGCATGGTCACATGCTCCATGCGAAGAACCATTTTTTCATCCATGGCTTAGCCCTCCTTTCCGGCGGATGCCGCTTTCTTTTTGGGCTTTAATTTCTTAAGAAGTCCCCCAATACCGGCCCAGGTCAGCTCTTTTTCACCCATAATGCCCTGGGAGAAGAACAGGACAATGATCATGATGACGATGGAGAAGACCACCATCCGGAAGCCGCTGCGCAGCAGCGGCACCTTGAAGGAGCCGATGTAGGTCTCGGCGTCCAGGAACCGCAGCCACCACTCGGAGCAGGCCACATACAGGAAGGTGCCGATGATGGAGCCGGAGATGGAGCCGATGCCGCCGATGACCACGATCAGCAGAATCTCATAGGTCATGGTGGAGGTGAAGGCCTTGGCCTGGGCATTGGAGACGTACATGGCAAACAGTGCGCCGCCCACGCCGGAGAAGAAGCTGGAAATCACGAAGGACAGCATCTTGTGCTTAAACAGGCTGATGCCCATGGCCTCGGCGGCCACTTCATCGTCCCGGATAGCCTTGAAAGCCCGGCCGTAGGAGGAGTGAATCAGCAGCACGATCACCGCGATACAAATGATGGACAGCAGGAAGGGCACGAAGGTGCTCAGCCGCAGCACCACCTGTCCGGCGGCGTTCTTGATATTGAAGTCGGCAAACGTCGGGAAGCTTTTCAGCATATTGGCGCCGTTGGTGATGGGGCCAAGGGTCTGCCACTGGAAAATGGCCCGGAGAATTTCCGCGAAACCAAGGGTTGCGATGGCAAGGTAGTCGCTTTTCAGCCGCAGCACGGGGGTGCCAATCAGAGCCGCGAACAGGGCAGCCACCAGACCGGCGCAGACAATGCCCACCAGTACCGCGCAGATGAGGCTCACGGCTCCGCCAAACCCCGCAGCGCCAAACAGGCTCTGGAAGGCGTCAACCAGAGAGAACTTCACCGCGGAGCCGCCGTAGAGGTAGTAAACCTGATCCTTGGCGGCCATGGGGACGGTGAGAATGGCGTAGGTGTAAGCGCCCAGCAGCATAAAGCCCGCCTGACCCAAGGAAAACAGACCGGTAAAACCGTTCAGCAGGTTCATGGACACGGCAACCAGGGAGTACACCGCACCCTTTTTGAGGACGGTGAACAGCTGGCTGGTGGGAGAGAACACCGCGGGCATTCCGGGAATCCAGGCACTGATGTTTTCCAGCACAATGACCAGCAGAAGCAGCACCATGATTGCCAGCATGGTACGAAGGGTGCCGGCTTTCTTTTCGTTCTTTTGCAGCATTTCGTCCACCTCCTCAGACCTTATCGGTGGCCTTCTCGCCGAACAGGCCCGTGGGCTTGCAGGTGAGAATCACAATCAGCAGGGCGAAGGTAAAGGCATCGGAGAACACGGACACGTTCCACGAGGAGGGCAGACCCTTGATGATGGTCTCGCAGATGCCGATGATAAACGCGCCGATCACCGCGCCGGGGATGGAGCCGATGCCGCCGAACACCGCCGCCACGAAGGATTTAAGGCCCGGCATGGCGCCGGCGGTAGGGGTGATGGCGGGGTAGGTGGTGAAGTACAGGATAGAGCCCACCACCGCCAGAGCGGAACCGATGACAAAGGTCATGGAAATGACGTTGTTGATCTTGATGCCCATCAGGCGGCTGGTCTCAAAATCCTTGGACACTGCCCGCATGGCCATGCCGATCTTGGTGTGGTTAATGAGGGTGGTGAGCAGCAAAATCAGCACCAGCACCAGCACGGGGGTGATAATGACCACCAGCTTGGTGGATGCGCCGCAGATATTGATAGTCTTGGTCAGAAAATCGATAGTGGGGTAGGTCATGGGCTGGCCGCCGGTGACGTAAGTCGCGGTATTTTGCAGCAGGTAGCTGACGCCGATGGCGGAGATCATGACGGACATTCTCGGCGCGCTGCGCAGGGGCTTGTAGGCCGCCCGCTCAATGAAGAAGCCCAGCCCGACGGTCAGCGCGATCACGATGGGGATGGCGACATACATGGGCAGGGCTGCGGAGATGTAGATACCCAAAAGTCCCGCCACCATGAACACATCGCCGTGGGCGAAGTTGATCAGGCGCAGGATGCCATAAACCATGGTATAGCCGATGGCGATCAGGGCCAGCTGACCGCCCAGGGAGATGCCGCTGAGCAGGATGGATACAATGTATTCCGTGGATAGCAGTTGTTCCATGGGGAACCTCCTGTCTGTTTATCGTAGGGGGCGGCGTCCTCGACGCCCCGGCGGCAGGGCCGCGGCCAATGCGTAACCAACATACCTGAATTCGTTACGCTGTTGGGAGTTGCTCAGTATCGTTCCATGATACCAAACGGGACGTCCGGGAGGCCGTCCCCTACGGGAATTGCAAATCTGAAAATACGACTGTTGGCGGGGGCGATTGGGCCCCCGCCAGAAACAGTCAATTGCGGCGAAATCATCAGCTGGGAGAACCGGTCTGCACGGTCTCCAGCACCCAGGTGCCGGTGGCGGTGTCAGCGGTCTTGATGTAGGCGGTGTCACGGACGGCGTCGCCAACCTCGTCAAAGGCGATGGCGCCGGAAACGCCGGTGTAGGTGACGGAGGGCAGAATCTGCATCAGAGCGGCCTTGTCGGGGCTGTCGGCCTTCTTCATAGCCTCCAGAGCCACGAAGTAAGCGTCATAGCCCATGGCGGTGACGGCGGAGATGGTGTCGTTGCCGCCGTTGGCTGCCAGAGCCTCGGAGCTGCCGTTGATGTAATCCTTGATGCCCTTATCGAACTCGGGGGAGCCGCCCTCCTGATAGAAGGTGGAGACATAGACCTTCAGGCTGGTGCCCTTCAGAGCTTCCAGAACCATGTTGTCGTCCAGGGTGTCGGAGCCCAGGAAGGGGGCCTCGATGCCCAGAGAATCGGCCTGCTTCAGAATCTGAACGGCGTAGGCGATGGACACGGGGGTGAAGATGACGTCGGCGCCCTCGCTCTTGGCCTTGTTCAGGTAGGAGTTAAAGTCGGAGTTGCCGGTGGGGAAGGAGTCGGTGATGACCTTGCCGCCAGCGGCCTCAAAGACCTGCTTGAAGAAGGCGATCAGGCCCTGGTCGTACTCGTTGCCGCTCTCGCCCAGGCAGTAAGCGGTCTTGGCGCCGAACTTATCCATGCCAAAGTTGGCCAGAACGTCAGCCTGGAAGTTATCCAGGAAGCAGATACGGAAGTAGTAGCTGTTGCCGGCGGTGACGTTGGGGTTGGTGCAGGTCACGCCCACGGCGGGGATGCCGGCCTCTTCAAACTTGGGGCCGCCGGCCATGGAGACGCCGGAGCCGTAGGAGCCGAGGACGATGGACACGCCGGCGCTGACCAGAGAAGAGGCAGCGGAGGGAGCCTTGTCAGTGGAGGAGCCGTTGTCGCCGTAGACCAGCTCAACCTTGTAGGTCTCGCCGCCCAGGGTGACGGTGGGCTCTTGAGAATTGGCGTACTGCATACCCAGGATTTCCTTCTTGCCGCCGGAAGCGGAGTCGCCGGAAGAGGGCTCAAACACGCCGATCTTCACGACCTTTTCGCCGGAAGACTTGCTGCCGCTGCCGCCGCAGGCGCACAGGGACAGAACCATGCACAGTACCAGAAGTAACGCTGTGAGTTTTTTCATTTTCATTTCCTCCCATCATCAGACAAATATCCACGCAATATGGACAACTGTCTTTATGGGAGACATTATACCGAATGGAAATTTAAATTTCAATCGTTATTTATAACTTAATCAGGGAAATTTGTACCGGATTTTTATGCAAAAAGCACAATTGCCTGCCCGCCCGCCGGGGACACGCCCCTGCCGGAGGGATCTATCCTCCCTCCGGGGGACGGTTTCCGGGAGTCAGCGAGGCGAACGCGGTCAGCCGGAGGAACAATTCCCCCGGAATCTCGGCTGGTCTCTTGCATTCCTGGGGAAAGCTGGTATAATGGGGACATAATGGGGAAAGGATTGAAATTTATGAAAAAAATTCTTTCGATATGGATGCTGGCGTGCCTGCTGTGGGGCCTGGCGCTGCCCGTGGCGGCGGAGGAAACTTGTACAAAGACAGAAGGGTGTACGCTTGCGGACGGACACGACGGTTTGTGTAATGCGCTGTGCAGCAAAACGGAGGGCTGTACCCAGTATGGCGGTCACACCGGAGAGTGCACTGTGCCCTGTAAGCGCACTGGCGGCTGTACCAAAGCAGATGGACATGAGGGCTTGTGTGACGCCCTGTGTACCAACACAGAGGGCTGCACCCAGTATGGCGGCCACGAAGGCGAATGCACGCCGCCCTGCACGATAACGAAGAATTGCACCAAGGCCAACGGGCACGAAGGTTTGTGTGACGCACTGTGCTCCAAAACAGCGGGGTGTATCCTCTTCGGCGGCCACGAAGGCGAGTGTCAGTCACTTACGAGTGCTTCCGTCCTGAACAGCTTATTATCCGATAAGGAAGCGCTCATCGCGTATCAGCTACGGCTTAATCCGAGCTATGCCGGTGGTGATATTATCCTACAACTTCCCGAGTCTGCCGAGTATGCGGACGCCATTACAGTTGGTTCGGATATGGATGGCGTTACGCTTACACTGAAAGGAAATAAGAATACTTTCAAAAAGGGGCTGGTAATCAACGGTGGTAGAGTCAGCATTGATGGAATCCGCTTTCAGAGAACAGATGGCAGGGATGTATCCATTGAAGTTAAAAAAAATGGTTATGACGATGTAGCAATTTACAACTGTGTGTTTTCCGGTGCTGGTTATGATTTTCAGATGATCAAAAACTCGGGGCAGTATGTGCCCACAATCTACCTGAATGGGAATACATTCTCTGGTAGTACCATCAAGGCCGCGCTTCGCAGCAATACGCATAGCATTCTTGGTTACTGGAACGTGGCAACAGCGGCGACACCAGAGGAGGTATGGCTTACACTGGATGCTACTGTATCGAATTATACGGACACTTATAACAAAAAATACACAGAAATCCAGTACGCAGATCCGGGAATACGATCTTTAAGCAACGCAGGCTGGAAAATCTATTTTATTCCCAATGCGACTTTTACAACTGCGTATGCTGCTCATGAAGGCGAGCAAATTGTGGGAGAAAGACTTGCGAAGTATAACAGTGATAATTATTACAAAATCTTTGTTAACGACAATGGAAAGTATGTTATAGTTGAGGATAATGCTCCTACACTCAAAGATGGAATGGTTGTTATCAGCAAATCTCAGGCAGAGCATCTGAGTAGGGCAACTGTGAAATGTACATTTAAAGCGGCAGAAGCAGCGTTTAACAACAAAACGGTGCCTTCGTCTATGAGCAGCGATGGGTATCTAACCTTTACGCTGAAAACGCCCAATGGAGATGGTACATACAACGTAAAAGAAGTAACCACAACCGTCACCAAAACCACCACCAAAGCCGTCACCAAAACCACCACAAAAACCACCAGCCGCAGCTACAAGTACACCTATCAGGACTACTATCTGGTCACCCCGGCGGGCTTTGCCAACGGTATGCGCTACGTCAAGGATAACCTTGTAACCCTGGACTGTACCCAGGCCGGCAAAAAGCCCATCAGCCTGCCGGTGGCTTCCATGGCGGAGGCCGCGGAGAAGGGCTACAGCGTGCTGGTGAAAACCAAGGATGCCGAGCTGACCCTGGACGCCGCCGCTCTCAAATCCCTGGCCCAGCAGGCCAAAGGCACCACGGTGCTGCTGCACTACAAGTCCCTGAATCACAAGACCCTGACCACCGTGGGTCAGGCGTCCATTCAGAGTCACCTGTCCCAGTTCCCGGGGGACAGCGCGGACCTTGCCTTCCTGGTCACGGCTACCAGCGATTCGGAGACCATCGAGGACCTCCAAAAGGGCACCGTCACCCTGAAAATCCCCTTCATCGTGCTGCCCGGCACGGAAGAGATGGAGAACAGGGTCTATGCTCTGCAAAGCGAAAGCCTTTCCGAGGCCCGGGAGACTGCCGTAGCGGACGGCTACCTGACCACGACGCTGCTGGATCTGACAGAGCACATGGTGTTCCAGGTGGGAGAGCCTGTGGAAACCACCGAGGAAACCACGGAAGCCACCGTGGAAACCACCGTGGAGACCACCCCGGAGACCACCCAGCCGGAAACGGAGCCGGAGACCACCGCCCCCACGGAGCCGGTGGAAACGCCGAAAAAGAGCGGCGGCCTGATCATCGGTCTCGGCCTTGTGCTGGTGAGCCTCTGCGGCGTGGCGGGCTTCCCGTTCCTGCGCAAACGGTTCCAAAAGTAATTCGCAATCCCATTTCCTGTAGGGGCGGGTCGCTGACCCGCCCTTCGGCGTGGGCCGGATTCTTTTTGCCCCGGGGCTTGAGAAATGGGGAAAAATGAAGTATAATCATCAATAACGGTAAAAGAAGAATATATCTGCGTTACATTGTAGGGCGGGGGCTTGCCCCCGCCATCGGCGAAGCCGCTATGGGTAACGGCGGCGGGGGCAAGCCCCCGCCCTACAGTGGCAGTTCTTAGTCAGATAAAGCACAATTTATCTGACAAGAGAGCAATACCGAGCATACCCAATGGTGTAATGACTATTGCCAGCGTTCGTAACGCATTAGCCGCCCGCCTTGCGGGCCGCAAATACGGACGGCCCGCCGTCTGGGAAACCATGAGGAACTATCCATGATCGATCAGTTTGGACGAAATGTCACCTACCTGCGCATCTCCGTCACGGAGCTTTGCAACCTGCGCTGCCGGTACTGTATGCCGGAGGAGGGCGTGTGCAAGAAGAATCACGCCGATATGCTCACCGAGGACGAGATGATTCTGGCGGTGGAGGCTGCCGCTGCCCTGGGCATCACCAAGCTCCGGGTCACCGGCGGGGAGCCGCTGGTGAAGAAAAATATCCTGTCCATCTGCCGCCGGGCCGCGGCGGTGCCGGGAATCCGGGAGGTGTGCCTGACCACCAACGGCATTCTGCTTCCCCAGCTGGCAAAGCCCCTGAAGGAAGCGGGGGTACGCCGGCTGAACCTGAGCATTGACACACTGAACCCGGAAAAGTACGCCTATATTACCAGATGCGGCAGCCTGGATGACTTTTGGAAGGGCTTTCACGCCGCGCTGGACGCGGGCTTCGAAAAAATCAAGCTCAACGCCGTGCTCATCGGCGGCTTCAATGACGATGAGATTGTGCCCCTGGCGGAGCTGACCCGGCAGTATCCCGTGGATATGCGCTTCATCGAAATGATGCCCATGTGCGACAGCGCGGAATTCGGAGCCGACACCTATATCCCCTATACGCGGGTGCTGGACGTCCTGCCCGATGCCCGGCCGGCGCCCAAGGACGGCGGCGTGGCCAAGCTCTACCGCCTGCCGGGGGCCAAAGGGAACATCGGTCTTATCAGCCCAGTCAGCGCCCACTTCTGTGGGGAATGCAACCGCATCCGGCTCACCGCCGACGGCAGGGTGAAGCCCTGCCTGCACTCCAGCGCCGAATATCCCCTGAAGGGATTGGATTTTGAGGGGATGAAGGCCCAGCTGGAGCGCGCCATTGGGGGCAAGCCCCAATGGCACGGTAGTTTGGATGCCGCCCACCACTCCGGCGCGGGCCGGAACATGAATCAGATCGGAGGTTAAGCATGTCGGATTTTACCCATTTTAACGATCAGGGCCGGGCAAAGATGGTGGACGTGGGAGAAAAGCCCGTCACCCAGCGCACGGCGGTGGCCGCCGGGCGGGTGCTGGTCAGCGAGCACACCTTCTCCTTAATCAAAAGCGGCGGCATGAAAAAGGGTGACGTGCTCACGGTTGCTCAGATTGCCGGGGTCATGGGGGCCAAGCGCACCCCGGACATTATCCCTATGTGCCATCCGATTCTGATGGACGGCATCAATCTGGAATTATCCCTGGATGAAACCCGGAAAAGCGTGGAAATTCGGGCTACCGTCTCCTGCGATGGACGCACCGGCGTAGAGATGGAGGCCCTCACCGCCGTGTCCACCGCCGCCCTGACGGTGTACGATATGTGCAAGGCGGTGCAGAAGGACATGGTGATTACGGACATCCGGCTGGTTTCCAAAACCGGCGGCGTCCACGGAGATTACAAACGGGAGGAAACAGTATGAGCTACACAGCGGCAGTGATTACGGTCAGCGACAAGGGCTACCGGGGGGAGCGGGAGGACACCAGCGGCCCCAATCTTGTGAAAATTCTCACAGAAAAGGGCTTTGCGGTGACCTACACCGCTATCGTGCCCGACGAGCCGGACATGATCAAGGAGCAGCTTGTCAAATGCGCCGATGAATTGAAAATTGCCCTGCTGCTGACCACCGGCGGCACGGGCTTCTCACCCCGGGACATCACCCCGGAAGCTACCATGGAAGTGGTGGAGCGGCTGACCCCGGGCATTCCGGAGGCCATGCGGGCGGAATCCATGAAAATCACCCCAAAAGGGTGCCTGTCCCGCAGCGCGGCGGGCATCCGGGGCCGGAGCCTGATCATCAACCTCCCCGGCAGCAAAAAGGCCTCGGCGGAGAATATTCTGGCGGTCATCGACCCGGTGGCCCATGGTCTGGATATGCTCTACAGCGAGGGCAGCGCCGACTGCGCGAAATAGGGAAAGAACCATAGAATATCATTTCCCGATAAAACGGCTGTATCCCGCGTGCAACGCGGGGACCGGTTTTTCTGAGGTCATGCCGCTGACAGTGAGACCGCGGTTATTGGAAATCCGGAAAAGTGTACAAATAAAAGAACTGTCCTTGCGAGGCAGGTGGCCGTGGTCACTTCCTTCGCAAGGACAATTTATTATCATCCAGGGATACCGCGATTGACAAATGGGTGCTTCCCGATCTGTGCCGCGCCGGTCTATTTTCTTTCCGCGTTCAGCTCGTCTACCACAATGTCGGGGTAAGGATTGGCAATGACGGTTTTGTAAGTGTGGTAGATCACCATACCGGGCTTGCCCCCGGGAATCTTCTTCACCTGCTTCACCGCTGTTACGTCCACCGGTACGTTCTGACCGTCGCCGGTTTCGGAATAGTAGGCCGCAAGCTGGGCCGCCTGGGTGATGGTGTCATCCGGGGGCGTGGTGCCGCCGCAGGAGATGATGACGTGGGAGCCGTGAACCTTGCTGGCGTGGCACCAGATGTCGTCCTTCCGGGCCAGCCGGAAGGTCAGCTCCTCGTTCTGCCGGTTGTTCCTGCCAACGTAAATGGGGTAGCCGTCGGTGGATACAAAGCGCATGGGGGAGAGTTTGCCCTGCCGGGGCCTTTTCCGGTTTCCCTCCGGGCGCAGATAGCCCTGCTCCTGCAATTCCTGCTTGATTTCCTCCAATTCCGCGTCGGTCTGGGCACGGTTCAGCTCGTCCAGAACGCTTTTGAGGTAATTTAACTCTGTCTCGCCCAGCTCCAGCTGGTGGGTCAGCTCTTTTTCGGCATTTTTCATCCGGGCGTAGTCCTTGTAGAATTTTGCCGCGTTCTGCTGGGGGGAGAGGATGGGGCTTAAGGGGATTTCCACCGGGGCCATGTTCTCGTCGTAGAAGTCCTCGCAGAGAATCTTGGTCTGGCCCTTGGTAATGCGGTGGATGTTCGCCGTGAGAATATCCCCCAGCTGCCGCAGCCGCTCCCGATCATAGGTGGCTTCCAGCTCCCTCCCCTGCAAAGCCATTTTTCGCGTCAGCCGGGTGCAAAGGTTCTGCACGGTTTTGCGCACCGCCTGACTTTTCTGGCGCATGGCGTCCTTGCGATCCCGGAGGGTGTAGAAGCTGTCCAGAAGCGCACCAAAGGATGCCGCCTCCTGACAGCCGCCGTACTGCCGGATGGGGCAGAAGGCGAACTGTTTTGGGATGCCGTCGCTCAGACAGTAGACGTAGGGCCTGGGGTGGTGCAGATGTTCATGGAAGAAAAGGCCCAGCTTGTCCGCTGCGCTGTCCACGTCCAATGAACTGATTCTGGCGTCCGTGCTTCCGGCGGCAAACAGCGCCGCCTCCCGGCACACCAGCGGGGACAGGCCTCCCAAGGTGTCCATGAGCCGGTCGGACAGAATATCCGCCCCCGGCTCGGTCAATAGGTTTACATAATTCTGAAAAGTAAGGGGATTTTCCTTTTTCACCGGCTCCGGCTCCTGATAGTTAAGCCCCGGCAGGGCAGGCCGGCGGGCGGTTTCGTCCAGACCGATTCTTCTCAGGCAGTCCAGAATCCGCCCGTCGGGGCCCAGCAGGTACAGGTTGCAGGTACGGCCCATCAGCTCGGCTACCAGCTTTTTCTGCACCGGAAAGCCCATTTCGTCGGTACAGTCAAAGGTAAATGTTGCCGCCCGCTCCATGGGGGGCTGGGTGATTTCCGCCAGCTTTGCCCCCAAAAGGTGCTTGCGCAGGAGCATACAGAACATGGGCGGCTCCGCCGGGTTCTCCGGGGAGGCAGCGGTGAGGTGGAGCCGGGGGGCGGTGGGATTGGCGGCGAAGAGCAGCTTCTCCCGGCTTTCCCGGCCCCGCAGGTGCAAAATCAATGTGTCCCGGCTGGGCTGGTGAATCTTGTCCACCCGGGCGCCGATACAGCTTTGCCGCACCTCTTCCAGTACGGCAGTTAGAAAATACGCGTCAAATGCCATATTAACACTCCATGACAGCCTTGAAAAGTTCGTTGATTCGCTCCGTCCGCCCGGCAAGATACAGTGCCCCAAACAGGGCTTCCAGCCCCGTGGCCTTAGCGTACTCGGCGGGGGTGGCGGATTTGGGCACCGCGTGGACGTGGGCGTTTTTGCCCCGGCGGTAGTAGGCAAGCTCTTCTTCCGTCAGAAGGGGCAGGAGCTTATCCACGAATTTCGCCTGGGCGGTGGCTTTGACCAGGTTGATGGTGTCCCGGTGGAGCCGGTCCACGGTGGTCTCGCCTTTGGCGCAGAGATAGCCCCGGCAGAGAATTTCAAAGACGCAGTCCCCCATGTGGGCAAGTCCCAGATTGGAGATGGCGTCAATTTGCTGTTTCGATAAATTCATTTGGAAATAGTTTTCCATAGGTTCCCCCGGTTCACAAGAAATTGGGCGCAAAGCCCGGTAAAGGTTCCCGTCACGATGCTCACCGCGATCATCACCGGCAGGTAGGCAAGAAGCCCCGGCGTGGAGGTAAGGAGCACCGCCATGGCCATCTGCCCGATGGAGTGGGCCACGGCTCCCAGCGCCCCGGCCACCCAGAGCTGCTTTTTCGTAAGGCATTTCCGCAGGCCGATGGTCACGGCAATCGCCAAAGCGCCGCCGGCGGCGGAATAAAAAATCGTGCTGAAATTCCCGGCAAACACCGCCCCCAGAAAAATCCGGGCGGCAAGCACCAACACAGCCTCCTTCGGACCCAGGGCGAAGACGGTGAACACCGTGACAATATTCGCAAGGCCCAGCTTGATGCCGGGAACGGGTACGATGGCGGGAATCTGGGCCTCCACCATAAAGATGGTCAGGGCAATGGCAGTCAGCAGCGCCAAAAGGGTCATTTTTCTGGTTTTCATCGCGCCACCGCCTTTCGTATTGGTATAGGATAGCAGATTTTTTGAGGGTTGTAAAGCATTGGGCGCAAATCCGTGTTCTGCCATATTCGTAGGGCGGAGTCATGACTCCGCCCTACGAATGCGTTAATTGGATATTTCCCAGATATTGCGAATCTGGGACTCCAATTCCTCGTAGGTCCACAGTTTCCCGGAACGCACCCGACTGTTGGGATCGTTCACCCGGAAAGCGCCGTCCTCCCAGCCGGTGAGGACAATGTAGTGCCCGGAGGAGGTAAAGTCCCCCTTGCCCAGGGCCAGAATCACCGGATGCCCACTTTCCACCGCGTCCACCATTTTGCTTTTGACCAGCGGCAGTTCCCTTGCCGTCAGGCCCAGCTTCTCCGCACCCTCGCTGATAAGGGTCCAGCTGGAGCCGTAGCCCGAAGCGTAATACCCATTTTCCGCGGCGAAATCCGCTATGGATTTTGGATTGAAGGTATCGTCCCCGGTGAGGTAATACCCCGCCATGGCAAGGCAGGTGGGGCCGCAGCCGGTCTGACCGATGCAGCCGGAGCCGTAGGGTTCATAGCCCCACATGGGGTCCCATTGCAGAAACAGGGGCACGGTGTCCCGGCTGTAGCCGGTGAGGTCAATTTTCATTTCCTGCCGGAAGGGGTAATTCAGGACAAATTCTTCCGTTTCCGGGTTGACTTCCAGCAATTCGATCAAATCCTCCGGGTAGCGGCCGTAGGAAATGCGGTGCTCCTCGGCAAAGGCCTTGACAGTCTGCTCCGCCTCGGTGCGCTCACCAAAGTAGTAGGACACGTCCCGGTAGAGGTAATACAGGGGCTTTGCCCCCAATATCGCCGCCAGCACCAGAGCCAGCACTATGATCAAAGCGGCAATGAGTCTCCGTTTCGTCTTCAACAAAATCCCTCCTTTTGCGCCATTATAGCACAAAAGGAGGGAAAAGTCTTTTCGATTTGTTTAAGATTTGGCCGCAGGGCGGCTGGCCGATGCGTTACGGGGATGATCTGTTATCGTTACACCATTGGATAAAAATTATGGTATGATTGCCACTGGCAATCATTTAGATTTTGATTCGCTGCGCGGAGCACCACTGCTCGGTATCGTTCCATGTGTGTCATTGTGAACCTTATCGGATTCTCTTTCCGTTCAGCACGGCTTCCACCAGCCTGTCCCCCTCATAGCGCAGCTTCAGCAGGAAGAAGGGGGCGTCCTGCCACAGAAGGTCGAGGAAGATTTTGTCCCCCTCCCAGGTGGGCAGCTGGCTCACGAATTCCCGGCTGACCCACTGCAAATCCCCCTCAGGGCAGTCCGCCAGCTCCCCTTCAAAGCCGTCGGCGGTGAACAGGTACATGAACTCTCCCTCGTAGGTATCGCTTAAGAATGTCACTACCCCACGGCAGCGCCAGCGGGTCAAAGTCAGGCCCGTCTCCTCTTTGGCTTCCCGCAGAAGGCACTCATCGGGGGTTTCCTCGCCTTCGAACTTGCCACCGATGCCGATCCACTTGTCATGGTTCAGGTCGTTCTTCTTTTTTACCCGGTGGAGCATCAGTACCTCATTGCCCCGGGTTACATAACACAGCGTGGTATTAAGCATCGGTTTCCTTTCTCTGAATCAGGTGGATGGCGTGGTGCAGGTTCTCCACCTCCACCACCGCGTGGCCATCCTCTTTTTCGCCGTCCAGGGTCCAGGGCATCTCCGGGTCTGCCTCCACCCGGATGTGGTGGGCGGAGCGGAAGGTGATCATTTCGCAGTTGTAATCCTGGGACTGCACCGCCCGGAGGCACTCGGACACCTCGACCAGGCTTCTGGGCATCCGCACCAGCATGACCTCGAACAGGCCGTCGCCCATGTCCACCTGTTCGGGGTCCAGGGTGAGAATGCCGCCGATGGAGGTGGAATTGCAGATGGCGCCGAAGAGGAAATCATCCTCCACGATTTCACCGTCAATGTCCATGCGGATGTGCTCGTTGCGGATCTGGGACAGCTCGGAAATGCCCCCCAGCACATAGGCTGTGTGACCCAGGGCGTTTTTGATGTTCTGGGGCACGATGTAGCTGGACCGGGTGAAGGCACCGAAGGAGGCAACATAGGCAAAATTCCGGGCGCCGAACCGGCCCGCGTCATAGTCGTAGGGCTTGCCCTCCAGAATATCCTTGGCTGCCTGTACCGGATTGTGGGACAGGCCCATGCCGGCGGCAAAATCGTTGGTGGTGCCGGTGGGGATGTAGCCCAGCGGGGTATCGGCTCCTGCCCGGAGCAGGCCGGTAATGGTCTCGTTGAGCGTACCATCGCCGCCGCAGCAGACCACCAGCTCCACATCATGCGCGTATTGTTCCGCCGCCCGGGTGGCAGCGCCGGTGCCGGTGGTCATCACCGTATTTATCTCATACCCTGCCTCGCTGAATTGGAGCAGAATGTCGGGCAGCACACGGTTGGCCCGTTTCTGCCCGGCAAAGGGGTTCATAATGAACAGCATCTTTTTCATGGATTGTTCCATCATCCTTTCGCTGGCCATTATATCATTTTACAGGACGATTGCAACCCTTGCCCCGGTTTTTCCGGACAGAATTAATGATTTCTTCACATTCATCTCCATCCAGCAGCGCGAAGCGCCGAATCCTGCGCATGGCCCCCAGCAGCGAGCGCCAGACGGTGGTTACGTTTACATAACGCTCCTGGGCGATCTGGGCCAGGGTCATGTCCTCCATGTAGTATTTGATCACCGTGTCCCGCTGCAGGGGCGTCAGCTCCCGATCCATAATCTTCTGGACCAGGTCCATTTTTCCCTCGAATTCATTGGGTATATTTCTCATTGCGCCAGTACCCCCTTTCGTAGTAGTGCTCCGTCAGCTCCGCCAGCTCGTTGAGCTGGGTGAGGATGGGTGTCATCTGGGCGATGCGGGTCTTCAGACTGTAGGCGTTCAGGGGGTCGGTTTCCGTCACCAGCTCCATGCGCAGCTGCTGAAGCCGTGCCCGGAGGGGCTTGGCCGCTTCCCGGTAAGTTTCGCTGAGTTCCTCCATGGTCATGCCGCCTCCCTCCTTTCGCAGCGGATGCAGGTAAGGCTGGGGGCGTAGCACTCGCCGCCGCACCGGGGGCAGAAGCAGGCGGGTATCGCCGCCTGGGGGTCGAAAAACAAAGTTCCTTCCATTTGCGATTCCTCCTTCACTGGATTTGCCCCGATTATAGCAAAGGATGGCTTTGTTTGTCCCGCGGACGGCGTCCGACAATCTTTTCAGGCTGGGCGCGCTATCATATCCTTGACGTCTCCCCCAATCATCGGTATGATTAGGGAAAAGGAGGCGCCGCGTATGGACGAGCTGTTTATGAGGGAAGCGTTGAAGCTTGCGAAGGAAGCCTTTGACGAGGGGGAAGTGCCTGTGGGCTGCGTCATCGTCCGGGGCGAAACCATTGTCGGCCGTGGCCGCAACCGCCGGGAGGGGGCGAAAAACGCCCTGGCCCACGCAGAGATCGAGGCCATCAACGATGCCTGCACCAATCTGGGGGGCTGGCGGCTGTGGGAGTGCACCCTGTACGTCACCCTGGAGCCATGTCCCATGTGCGCCGGGGCCATTGTCAACGCCCGGATTCCCCGGGTGGTCTACGGCGCATCGGACGCAAAATGCGGCGCGGTGCGCTCGGTGTGCAGCCTGTTCGACATGAAGTTCAACCACCACCCCGCGGTGGAAGCCGGGGTGCTGGAGGATGAATGCGGGCTTCTGTTGACGGATTTTTTCCAGAAACTGCGGACAGAACTGCGCAACAGGCCAAAATGGAAACCGAAATCAGTGGACGGCGAAAGCACCAATGGCTTCCCCCGGGGGGAAGCTGGCAGACCGTAAGGTCTGACTGATGAGGAACGACGATATGCTTCGATATTGTGTGCACTACGTTAATCATGTACAAGTGCAAAGACTGTTCGTTTTTGGTGACTGCATCGCCAGTAATCAGATTTCGCCATTCCTCATCCGACCCGGCTAACGCCGGGCCACCTTCCCCCCGGGGGAAGGTATTGCTTCATCAAACCGAAAGGGGGCTAAGGGATTGAAGCAACGGAGCCGCGCCCGGCGGGTGGGAATCACCGCCATATTGTGCGCCCTTGTGCTGCGGCTGTGGAGTGAGGGCTATGGGGAAAAGCTCCTGAACCTGCTGACCAGCCCTCAGGCTGCCGCTTTTTATATCTATCTGGAAACCGGACGGGATGTCCGGTTTTCGCCGTCTTTACCGGCATTTTCGCCGGATTTCATGGAATCTCCCCCGGCGGCGACCCTTCCGGAAACGGAACCCACCCTTCCGGTCTTTTCCGACGCGGAGGGGCTGGAGCTATACTACGCTTCTACAGAAAATCCGGACATTCCCGCCCTGCTGGCCCAGCCCCTGCAGTGGAATCTCCGGGGGGAGAAACCCACGGTACTCATCGTTCACACCCACACCACGGAAAGCTACACCCGGGTGGACGAGCCTTACACCGAGTCCGCCGCCTGGCGTACGGCGGACCAGGACTACAACATGGTGTCCATCGGGGAAATTGTCAAGGACATTTTGGAGAAAAACGGCATCCCGGTGATCCACGACCAGGAGCTTCACGACTATCCCTCCTACAACGGCTCCTACACCCGCACCCGAAAGGCTATACAGGATTATGTAAACCAAAACAGCAGCATTCAGCTGATTCTGGACCTGCACCGGGACGCGGCGGGGGAAGGCAGCAATCAGATGCGCACACGGGCCACGGTGGACGGAGAACCATCCGCCCAGCTGATGCTGGTGATGGGCACCAACTACGATACCTACGAGGAGAATCTCTCCCTGGCGTTAAAGGTCCACGCCCAGCTGGAGCGCCAGTGCCCCGGCGTCACCCGGCCCCTGCAGCTCCGGGCAGCCCGGTTCAATCAGGATCTGCACCCCGGCTCCCTGCTGGTGGAAGTAGGCGCGGCGGGCAACACCCACCCGGAAGCCCGGCGGGCAGCCGAACAGCTGGCAAAGGCCATTGTGGCGCTGGCGGAGGGAACCGCGGGTGGGGAGCGTGGTGAGTGAAGCGTAAAGGATGGATATTGTTGACATTCCAGATTATTTGAAGTAAACTGTCCTTGGTGCTACCGCGCCACGGTAGGCGGTTCCCCCTTTCATCGGGGGTAAAGCTTCTTGCCCCCAATCGAGAGAGAGGGGGTGGTGGATATGGTTACATGGCAGGAACTGTTCCAGTTCGGCATTTTCCTTATCGCACTGATCTCCCTGATTATTCAGGATAAAGATAAAAAGAAGTAGCCGCCCAGCCCCCAAGCTTCACGGTTACTTCTTTTAACCATAGGGGGTGAACCGTCTACCGGTAGCACCTTCCTTACGTTCAGTATAACCCAACATAAACGTTTTGTCAACGCTCTGCAATTGCTGCGGAGCGTTTTTTCTGTTCTTGCGTGTAATACTTAACGCCAAATTCACACCCTAAAGAAGGTTCCACCAGCACAGGGCGTGGGCATCCCCCACGGCCTGCACCATTTTCGCCGCCCGGGCGCAGGAGGCGGCAAAATCCGCGGTTTCCCGGGCCTCGCGGGCGGTGTTCATGGCGGCCAGCTCCGCACCGACTTCCTCTGTGGGGGTGTGGTCGGCAAAGCAGGCCCGGAAATGCTCCCATTTCTCCCATGCCTGCTCCGCCCGCCGGGAAAATACCTCAGCGTTGTGCCAGTCCCCCAGTGCCCCACACTCCGCCGCCTGATTCAGGTCCGCCACGATGGGCTCATGGATTTTGTCCATGCCCCAGGTCACGCCGAGACTGACCGCCAGCAGAACAATGAGCAGTCCCGCTCCAAACCAGACCCGCTTCATGTTGTCTCCTTTCCCAGCCAAAGCACCTTGTCCGATGGGTCTACGGTCAGCAGATAGGTTGACATAACATCTGCGCTGTGCTGACCCAGTACCTTTTGCAGCCACGATTCATCCTTTCCCGCCCGGGCAAGGTTCTCCTTTGACAGGTAGCCGTCCTCCACAATGGTCACCGGCAAATACTGCTTCCCCGCCTGCACCCCGGCATCCTTGGCCGACGCGGGCTTTTCCTTGGGGTAAGGGAACACGGACAGATTGCCGTTGGTTTCCAGAATGGCAAACTGCACCGCCTGAATGTCCAGCACGTCCTTCTCCCGCAGATGTCCCGTCAGCTCGTCCAGGGTGACGCGGGCATTGCGGAGATTGTCCTGCAGGATTTTTCCGTTGTCAATGAGGATCACCGGCTTTCCGCACAAAAGCTTGCGCAGCTTCACGCTCCGGAGGATCGCCCCGGACAGCACCAGCTCCAGCCCCAGCACCGTGAGAATGGGCACCAGCCCGGAATACAGCGGAATCGCCCCGTCCTGCATGGGGATAGCCGCCAGATTGGCCACCAGCATGGTGACCACAAATTCCGCAGGCTCCATTTCGCCGATCTGTCGCTTGCCCATGAGCCGCACGGCGAAAATCAGCACCAGGTACAGGAAAAGTGTGCGAAGATAGGAAAGAATCATGCGCTTCACCTCATTTGTCCAGTATGCCCGGATTTGGGAGGACTATCCGCCGCCAACTCCTTTATACAATTCGCCCAAAAGACTGCATATTTTCATTTATTTTTTAGTTTTACTTGCTTTCTTCACGGCTTACGCGTATAATGAGATTGCATCAAAACGCAAAGGAGAAATGCTTTTATGGCAAAGAAACCTGTTCTCGTTGTTATGGCCGCAGGCATGGGCAGCCGTTACGGCGGTCTGAAGCAGATTGACCCCGTTGGCTCTCAGGGCGAGGCCATTCTGGACTACTCCATCTATGACGCCCATCAGGCCGGTTTTGAGACCGTTGTGATTATCATCAAGGAAGCCATCAAGAAGGATTTCATGGAAACCGTGGGCAAGCGGCTGGAGAAGGCGCCGGTGGAAATCCGCTACGCCTATCAGGAGCTGGACAAGCTGCCTGCCGGCATCACCATCCCTGAGGGCCGTGTGAAGCCCTGGGGCACCTCTCACGCGGTGCTCTGCGCGAAAGAGCAGATCGACGGCGCACCCTTCGCCGTTATCAACTCCGATGATTACTACGGCAAGGCCGCGTTCAAGGTGATCTACGATGCCCTCGCTTCCATGACGGAACCCAACGGCTACTGCATGGTGGGCTATGAGCTGGGCAAGACCGTCACCGAAAACGGCAGCGTGGCCCGGGGCGTGTGCCAGATCGACGGCAATGGTTACCTCACCGAGGTCATCGAGCGTACCAGCATCGAAACCTATGCGGGCGGCATCCGGTATCTGGAAAACGGTGAATACACCGACCTGCCTGCGGAAACCACCGTGTCCATGAATATGTGGGGCTTTATGCCCAGCTTCCTGGATGAAATCCAGGACCGCTTCGCCGCGTTCCTGAAGGAAGCCATTCCGAATAACCCCCTGAAGTGCGAGTATTTCCTGCCCCTGCCCGTGTCCCAGCTCATTAAGGAAGGCAAGGCCACCGTTAAGGTGCTGACCTCTCCCGACCGCTGGTTCGGCGTGACCTACGCCGCGGACAAGCCCGTGGTGGTGGCTGCCCTGAAGGCCATGACCGACGAGGGCAAGTACCCCGACGGTCTGTGGAAGTAAGCACAGCGTGAGGGCCCGGAAACAATTTCTATTTTCAAAAAACGGCATGACCCTTGGGTCATGCCGTTTTTTGGATTGAACGGATGTTTTGGCAGCGATGCGCGTGGAGAAACGGGAATGTCCCCACGGTTCCCGGAAGGAATGCGGTTTTTCCGCCGACCCACCCCTATCCGACTCTCTTTTCAAAGATTCTTTGGATACAAATACTCTCCGGTAAGCTCTGACAGCGTGGTCTCCGACCAGCTGTAGTTGGTCAGATAGCTGCCCTTGAACAGATGGGCGTATTCCTCCTGTCCGGACAGATAATCATACAGGTCGCATTTCACCCGCTCCGGGATCAGCCGCCGTTTGCCGTTGACGGATTCTACGATATCCGCGATGCCGTATTCCTCCAGGGTATTTTTCAGTCTCAGGGCAACCTTGCGGTATCGGGCCATGGTCAGGGAATTGGCGCTTTCCTCCTCCCACAGAAAGCTGATGGCCTCCTCGGAGGTGATGAAGCCGCCCTTCCGATCCACCAGCAGAGCGAACAGCTCCTTGGACTTTTCGTTGCGGAAGGCGATGGGCTGCTCCCCCACGAACACATCGAAATAGCCGAAGGCGCGGATATAGACCAGAGGCTCCTTGGGCAGCTCCCGGGGCGTGTCCATCCGGTAGAGCATCACATAGCATTTGCCCGTGCCGTCGTACTTTCTGGAACAGATGGCGCGGATCCGGCGGTAAGTGCCAGTGTGCATATCAAAATAGGGAAACTCTGCCTCGCCCTTGGAAAACAGTGCCTGGATGTCGCCGTAGGCGATGCCGCTTTTCGCGATAAACTCCCGGACGGTGGGCCGTGTCTTCACCAATTCCAGCCATTGTTCCGGGGTAAAGCCAAAGAAGCTGCGCAGATTGTCGCCGCCGTACAGGGGCCTGACCCGGTTATCCTCCAGTTCAAAGGCCATCACGCCTTCGGTAAACTGCATGGTCAGGGCCTGCACATTTTTCAGGGAATCATTTTCCTGTCGGAGGGCCTCCGCCTCCTGCTCGTTCTGGCAGCACCGGCAGCAGTACAGACTGATTCCCTCATCCAGCTTCAGGAACAGGCCGGCATAGGGCTTCATCTCCCCCGTGGAAGCCCGGGCACGGTAGAGAATCCGGGCAGGACGGTCGGAAGGGTCCTTCCAGTAGGTTTGGAAGAATTCCCGCAGGGGCTGCCGGTCCTCCGGAGCGGCGGTGCTGGTGATCCAGTTTTCCGTGGCGCTTTCCATTTCCATGGGAATATTCTGGAGCCACCGAAAGCTGGGGGAATTCTGCCCGTAGAGACACTTGACGGTGTGTTTTCTTTGGTCAAATTCGAAAATTTTGTCGTAGACCTCGGATAATGCCCGCAGATAGCGCCCGGTTTCCTGCTGGGCTCGCACCTGCTGCTGTCCGGTGACATCCGTCAGGATAGAATCCGCCATCCGGCGGCCATCCAGTTCATAGGAGGTTACGGTGTCGAGTACAAGGAGCGTCCGGCCATCCCGGCAAATCAGCCGGTATTGGATGGTCTTGGTCTGGGGCGCTTGCGCCAGCTGGTGCAGACTGCTTTCATATTCCTCCCGATCCTCCGGGTGAAGAAAGGGCAGATACCCGTCAGACGCTTCCGATAGAAGCTCTGATTCGGGTGCGCCCAGCATTTGGCACAGATTCCGGCTGACGTAGCACAGCCTTACGGGTTCGTCCAGACAGTATTGGTGAAATCCGCTGAGGCGGTTCAGTGCATCCATTGGGGCAATGGGCTGATTCTTCATAGTATTCTCCAACGAAAGAAGTTGATTATTCAACATCAGCGTTGTATCATATTTTGCCGCTTTCGTCAAATGGCGACGCACGAAATGTTTTTTGATCAGGAACGCTTTTGGAACGCCCGGGGATCAGGGCGGGAACCGGGGATGTGTATAATGGCTTCCAGAAACGGCAATAGCCGATGAAAAAACTGGAGGTTATGATTATGTATTTTGATTCTATTGCCAAGATTATCGCCGAGCGTACCGGCTGTGCCATTTCCGCTGTGAAGCCCGAGAGCACCTTCACCGAGCTGGGCATTGATTCGCTGGACACTGTAGAGCTGCTGATGAATCTGGAGGACGAGCTGGGCATGGAACTGGAGCTGGACCAGCCTGTAGCTACCGTTGGCGAGCTGGATGCTTTCATCCAGAGCAAGCAGGGGTAACGCCATGGTGAAGTCTGCGATTTGTGAGCTGCTGGGTATTCGCTACCCTGTGTTTCAGGGCGGCATGGCATGGATCGCCGACGGTGCGCTGGCCGCTGCTGTGAGTAACGGCGGCGGCCTTGGCATTATCGCGGCGGGCAACGCTCCAGGCAGCTATGTCCGGGAACAAATTCGGATTGCCAGAGAGAAAACCCAGTGCCCCATCGGCGTGAACATCATGCTCATGAGCCCCTTTGCCGATGAAGTTGCCCAGGTGGTGGTGGAAGAAAAGGTGGAAGTGGTCACCACCGGCGCGGGCAATCCTTCCAAATACATGAAAGCCTGGAAAGAGGCTGACATCAAGGTGATTCCCGTGGTGGCTTCCGTGGCCATGGCAAAGCTCATGACCCGTCTGGGGGCCTCCGCCCTCATCGCCGAGGGCGGCGAAAGCGGCGGCCATGTGGGGGAACTGACTACCATGGTGCTGGTGCCGCAAATCTGCGATGCCACCAACCTGCCTGTGCTGGCTGCCGGCGGCATTGCCGACGGACGGGGCATGGCGGCTGCCTTCATGCTGGGGGCCTGCGGCGTGCAGATGGGCACCCGGTTCCTAAGCGCCTATGAGTGCAGTATCCACCCGAATTATAAGGAGCGGATTCTGAAAGCCACCGACCTTTGCACCATGGTCACCGGCAAGCGGCTGGGCCATCCGGTGCGCTCTCTTCGCACGCCCTTTGCCCGGAACTATGCAAAGGCGGAGTACGGTGGAATGCCGGACGAGGAGCTGGAAGCCCTGGGCGCGGGGAAACTGCGCATGGCTGTGCAGGAGGGTGACGCCGAAAACGGCTGCTTCCTGTCCGGTCAGATCGCCGCTATGGTGAATAAAGAGCAGCCCGCCGCCGACATTGTCCGGGAGGTCGTGGAGGAAGCAGAAGTCATTCTGCGGAGGGCAACTGCATGGGTAGAGTAGCCTTCGTCTTTCCCGGCCAGGGGGACCAGTTCCCCGGCATGGGAAAGGAGCTATACGAAACCAATGCCGCCGCCCGGAGAATTTTCGATCTGTGTGACAGGCTGCGACCCGGAACCATCCGTCAATGCTTTTCCGGCACGGCTGAGGAATTGAAGGAGACTGCCAACACCCAGCCCTGCCTCTTTGCCATGGAGCTGGCGGCGGCGGAGGTGCTGCGGGAGAGGGGCATTGTCCCCGATGCTGTGGCTGGTTTTTCGCTGGGCGAGGTGACTGCCGCGGCATTTGCTGGACTCTTTGATTACGCCACAGGCTTTACGCTGGTATGCCGCCGGGGCCAGCTGATGCAGGCGGCAGCGGAAAAGCAGGACACCGCCATGGCGGCAGTGGTGAAGCTGCCTGCCGAAACGGTGGAAGCCCTCTGCGCAAAGCATCCCGGACTGTACCCTGTGAACTACAACTGCCCCGGGCAGATAACCGTATCCGGTCTGTCCTCTGAAATGGCAGCCTTTTCTGCCGAAGTCAAAGCCGCAGGCGGTCGGGCCCTTCCTCTGAAGGTCAAGGGTGCCTTCCACAGCCCTTTCATGGCAGACGCGGCCAAGGCCTTTGCCGAAGATTTATCCAAAACCGAGATGAAAATCCCGGCAATTCCCCTGTATTCCGATGTGACTGCGGAAGAATACAGCGGCAATCCCGCCCAGCTGCTGTCCCGTCAGATTGCCAGCCCCGTGCGCTGGGAGAGCCTGATTCGCAATCTCATTGCCTCCGGGGTGGACACCTTTATTGAGGTCGGCCCGGGCAAAACCCTGACCAATATGATTACGAAAATTGACCCGGAGGTGAAGGCAATGCCCTATTCCGCCTGCTTGGAGGAAAGCGTATGTTAAGCGGAAAAACAGCCCTGATTACCGGCGGTTCCCGGGCATCGGCGCAGCCATTGCCCGAAAGTTCGCGTCCATGGGGGCAAATATCGCCATCGTTTACGCCGGAAATCAAGAAGCGGCCCAGGCTGTCTGCGGTCAGTGTGAAGGTTTCGGCGTGAAAGCCGCCGCTTACAAATGCAACGTAGCGGATTTCGAGGAAGTCAATGCGTTACGAACACTGGGCGATTGACTAACATCCTTTGGGCCCCTCGACAGCCACAGCTCAGAAGAATAATGGGATCAAAGCCTTCCCCTTTGGGGAAGGTGCCCCAGTGTGCACACTGGGGCGGAAGAGGGCAGTAAAGCGTAAATTCTTCCTTGCATTTCGGCGAGACGACAAGAACCTCTTCCGACCTCGCTTAAGGCTCGGCCACCTTCCCCAGAGGGGAAGGCTCTGGTACGCGAAAGGAGTTAACATGAACGAATACAGACGTGTGGTCGTCACCGGCATGGGCATCGTCAGCCCCGTCGGCAGCGATATGCATACAGCATGGGATAATCTGGTGTCCGGCTGCAACGGCATCGGCCCCATCACCTATTTTGATACCACCAATTACAAAGCCAAGCTGGGGGCCCAGGTAAAGGATTTTGACCCCCTGACCTATATGGAGAAGAGCGAAACTCTGCGCTCTGACCGTTTCGCCCAGTACGCCATGGGCGCTGCGGTGCAGGCCGTGGAGGATAGCGGCGTTGTGGGCACCGTGGCACCCGACAGGATTGCCGTGTATTTCGGCTCCGGCATCGGCGGCCTGAACACCGTGTCCGCCGAGATTGGCAAGCTGGAAAGCCGTGGCCCCCACCGGGTATCCCCTCTGTGCGTGCCCATGATGATCACCAACATGGCGGCGGGCATGATCGCCATTCGCTACAACTGTCAGGGCCCGGCTCTGCCTGCCGTCACCGCCTGCGCCTCCGGCTCCAACGCCATTGGCGAGGCCCTGCGGCTCATTCGCCACGGCTATGCCGATGCTGCCATCACCGGCGGCGCGGAAGCTTCCATCGTTCCCGTGGGCATTGCGGGCTTCATCAACATGAAGGCCCTGTCCACGGCGGAAGACCCCAACGCCGCTTCCCTGCCCTTTGACGCCCGCCGGGGCGGCTTTGTCATCGGTGAAGGCGCCGGCGCGCTGGTGCTGGAGGAGTACGAACACGCCAAGGCCCGGGGCGCGAAAATCTACGGTGAGGTCTGCGGCTACGGCTCCACCTGTGACGCCTACCACATCACCGCGCCCCACCCGGAAGCGGAGGGCGGCGCGCGGGCTATGGTACAGGCGCTGGAGGAAGCGGGCTATCGGGCGGGCGAACGGGTCTACGTCAACGCCCACGGCACCGGCACGCCTCTGAACGACGCAGGCGAAACCCTGGCCATCAAGAAGGCGCTGGGGGAGGACGCTGCCTACAAGGCTCTCGTCAGCTCCACCAAGTCCATGACGGGACATATGCTGGGTGCGGCAGGCGCGGTGGAGGCTATCGTCTGCCTGAAGGTGCTGGAAACCGGCATGGTGCCCCCTACCATCAATCTGCTGGAAAAGGACACCAAGTGCGACCTGAACTATGTACCCAATCAGGCGGTGCAGGCAGATATCGACCTGTGCCTGAGCAATTCTCTGGGCTTCGGCGGGCATAACGCCTGTCTGGCCTTCCGAAAGGTGTAAGCCATGAATGAATCCGATATTCGCAAATATGCGATGCTTATGAAAGAGCTGGAGCTGACCGGGCTGGAAATCACGGAAAACAATCAGGTGGTGCGGCTGGAGCGGAACGCCCCGGTTCCTGCCCCAGCACCCGTGGCTGCCCTGGCAGAGCCGGTTCCGGAATCTGCCGATGGCATCAGCGTCACCTCTCCCATCGTTGGACTGTTCTACGCCGCCCCTGCGGAAAACGCCGAACCTTATGTTTCTCTGGGCGACCGGGTGAAGAAGGGCCAGACCCTGTGCATCGTGGAGGCTATGAAGCTGATGAACGAGATCACCGCTGAATTTGACGGCGTCGTTGAAAAAATCTGCGTTGCCAACGGGCAGATGGTCGAATACGGCACGGAGCTGTTCCGCATCAAGAGGTAAGACAATGACAAAAGACGAAATTATGGAGATTCTCCCCCACCGGGAGGATATGCTTCTGCTGGACGAGGTTTCTCTGGACGGCGGAGATGCTGTTGGACACTATCACGTCCGGGGAGACGAGTTTTTCCTCCGGGGCCACTTCCCCGGAAACCCCATTGTTCCCGGGGTGATCCTGTGCGAGATTCTGGCCCAGTCCGCCTGCGTGCTGATGAAGGACGCCATGCTGGACGGGAAGCTGCCGGTGTACACCGGGCTGGACAAGGTGAAATTCCGCTCCCCGGTGCGCCCCGGCGACACCATCGAGACCCGCTGCCGCATCAGGCGGGCAAAACACCCCTTCTATTTCGCCGAAGGGACGGTGTGCGTGGAAGGACGGCTTTGCGTCAGCGCCGAGTTTTACTTCGCCATTACGGGAGTGTAAGCCATGTTCTCAAAAATCCTCATCGCCAACCGGGGCGAGATCGCCGTCCGCATCATCCGGGCCTGCAAGGAAATGGGCATCGCCACCGTGGCGGTGTACTCTCAGGCCGACCGGGAAGCCCTTCATGTGGCGCTGGCGGACGAGAGCTTCTGCATCGGCGGTCCGGATGCCTCGGACAGCTACTTAAATGAAAACCAGATCATCAGCACCGCCCTTCTGGCCGGAGCCCAGGCCATTCACCCCGGCTACGGCTTTCTGTCGGAAAATGCCCATTTCGCCCGTCTGTGTCAGAAAAATGGACTGGTATTCATCGGCCCGGGCCCGAGCCAGATGGAGCGGTTAAGCGACAAGGCAGCGCTGAAGGAGCTGGTTCGCGGCACCGGCTTGTCGGTGATTCCCGGCACAAAGGCCTTATCTTCTGTGGAAGAAGCCAGAACCGCCGCGAAAACCATCGGCTATCCGGTGATGCTGAAGGCCTGCGCCGGCGGCGGGGACCGGGGCATCCGTCTGATCCCCTCCGAAAACGAGCTGGAAGAAAACTGGCATCAGGCCGCCGCAGAAGCCCTCAGCGCCTTTGGAGACGGCAGCCTGTATCTGGAAAAGTATATCTATCCCGCCCGCCATGTGGAATTGCAGATTCTGGCGGATGAATGGGGAAACGCGGTATGTCTCGGAGAACGGGACTGCTCCATCCAGCAGCGCAACCAGAAGCTCATCGAGGAAACCCCCTCCCCGGCGGTGAATTACCCCCAGCGCAAACAGCTCATGTCCGCCGCGGTGGAAGCGGTGAAGAAGCTGGGATATATCGGCGCGGGCACACTGGAATTTCTGCTGGACAGGGCGGGAAATTTTTGGTTTATGGAAATGAACGTGCGGTTGCAGGTGGAGCACTGCGTCACAGAGATGCTGACGGGGATTGACCTGGTCAAGTGGCAGATCCGCATCGCGGCGGGAATCCCGCTGGACTTTTCTCAGGAGGATGTGCGCCTGAACGGCAGCGCCATCGAATGCCGCGTGAACGCCAGAAGCTGTGGGAAGGTGGAGCTGCTTCATGTGCCCGGCGGCCCGGCGGTTCGATTCGACACCAGCCTGATGGCAGGCACCCAAATTACGCCCTACTATGATTCCCTGCTGGGCAAGCTCATCGTCTGCGCCAAGACCCGGGAGGAGACTCTGCGCAAGCTCCGGGCCGCGTTGTGCGAGCTGGTGATTCAGGGCGTGGAAACCAATCTCATGCAGCAGCTGAATATCATCGGGGATGACCGCTTTATCAGCGGCAGCTACGATCTGACATTTTTGGGAGGCAGGTAAATGGCCGTAATATCATTTTTGAAGCCGAAAAACAAGCTGGAGGAGGGCGGCCGGGCGGCGGCTCCCGTCCAGAGTGACCCCGGAGAGCCGGAGCAGCTTTGCCCAAACTGTCATAAATCCATCCCCGGCAGCCACCTGTGGGATCGGAACATGGTCTGCTCTTGCGGCCACCATTTCCGTATGAACGCCCGGCAGCGGATTGCCATGCTGACGGATAAGGGCAGCTTCCGGGAGCTTTTCCGGGAGGTGAAGTCCGGTAACCCCCTGTCCTTTCCCGGCTATGACGGAAAGCTGGATACCGCCCGTTCTTCCAGCGGCGAAGCCGAGGCAGTGGTTTGCGGCACCGCGGAAATCGGCAGGCAGAAATGTGCTGTGTTTTTCATGGACCCAGGGTTTATGATGGGCTCCATGGGCAGCGCGGTGATGGTGTTTGACTTCGACAATTTTGACCCCAAGCAGCTATGCACCGTCATCAACCGCTACGGCGTGACCTCCTTCTGCGCGCCGCCTACGGTGTACCGGTATCTGGTGCGCAAGGGCATCCCGGATATGCCCAGTCTGCGCCACGCCTCCACCGCCGGGGAAATTCTGGCTCCCGAGGTGTTCCGCAAATTCCAGCTCAGAACCGGTCTTTCGCTGTGCGAGGGCTATGGGCAGACGGAAACCACCCTGCTGATGGCGAATTTCAAGGGGATGCAGCCGGTGGAGGGTTCTATGGGCACCATCTCCCCTCTGTACCGCATCGAATTGCGGGACAAGGCGGGAAACCCGGTTCCCGACGGAGAAATCGGCGAGGTGGTGATTCTCCCGCCGGAGAGTGGGAAACAGATCGGTATATTCTCCGGGTATCTGGATAATGAATCCCAGTACCGCCAGGTCTGGCGGGGCGGGGTCTACCACACGGGGGATGCCGCTTACCGGGATGCTCAGGGCCGCTACTGGTTTCACGGACGGTTTGACGATATCATCAAAACCGGCGGCTACCGGGTGGGACCCTATGAGGTGGAGAATGTGCTCATGGAGCACCCGGCGGTGGTGGAGTGCAGCGTCATTGGCGTACCGGACAAACTCCGGGGGCAGGCCATCAAGGCCTTCATCGTGCTTGGAAACCGCCAGCCTTCCCCGGAGCTGGAAAAGGAGATTAAGGATTTCTGCAACGCCAGACTTGCCGAATATAAGTGGGTGCGGCTCATTGAGTTTGTATCGGAGATGCCCAAAACCATCAGCGGGAAAATCCGTAAAACCGAACTGCGGGCAGCTACATAGAAAGAACCCTATGCGTTTTGCGCATAGGGTTCTTTCTCAATAAAGTCAGTCCAGCTTTGTGTAGTCACCCTGCAGAATACCATCCATCATACCCTGCCACGTTTTATCCGGGAAAACTGCCTTTGCCTTACGGACGTATTCCGTGCAGGTCTCCCGGTCGCCGCGGTAATGATACTGTTTTGCCAACCGAAAATAAGCCATGGCCTTGCTGGAAGGGTTCTTCGCCTTGTCCGCAAACTGTTTCAGTTCTTCAATGTGATTGGACTGGTGCAGCACATAGATGTCGTAGAGCTGGTCGGCTTCCTTCTTTACATAGCTGGCGAACCGGGATTCATGCAGCACCTTCCAACCGGCTTCCGCCAGGGCGGCATCCCCGAGCTGTATCCCATAGGCAAGCTTTTTCATATTGTAGTTAATAAAATCCGTGGAATTCATTCTGGTGGTGTCCAGCTGCTCCATCAGCTGCCGGGCAGTCTTCTCCTGCTCCAGGGAAATCGCCGTGTCCAGAAGCATCAGAGTGGCGGCAGGCTGCTTGAAATACCGTTTTCCCTTGGGCGACTCCAGCATTTGTCGGTAGGCTTCATAATTTTGTTCCCGCCGCAGAACATTCTCCAGCTCCCGGCTGAATTTTTTCCGGGACAGGGATCGGTATTGAGAAACCAGGGCTGCTGCCATTACCAGCAGAAGCATCATAAAAATATCCGGATGCCGCATATGTAATACCTCCGTATCCAGCAGTATCAATCCTGCAATTTCCAGAACTCTTCAAAGAACGGCTCCAGCTCATTCATAAGTATGGGGAATGCCGGGAGAACAGAGTCACTGCGAAAAACGAGCGAAAGGGTGAAGGGCTTGGCATCCAGAATCGGAACACTGGAAATGCCGTAGTGCGTTGCCACCCGCTCCGGCAGAACGGAGATACTCCCAGGCGTCCGGGCCAGGAAGGGATGCAGACTGGACAACCAGATGCCCAATTCCTCCGTCCGGAACTGATAGCTGCGCATATTCTCCTCCAGCAGCTGTTTGAACAGGGGCTCATTATAGCTGGATGGTACATAAATCCGATAATCCTGGAGCTGTTCCAGGGTTATGCCCCGGGAGCCAGCCAACGGGCTGTCATCCGCTACCAGCGCCACAAGACGCTCCGACTTCAAGGGAATGCTGGTGTACGCATCATCCGCGTATTGGCCGAAGTCATAAGCAAAACAGCAGTCCACCATATTGGAAATCAGTGCGTCCAGGCATTGATCAGAGCTCATTTCCGTGACGCTGATGTCAATATCACTATGACTCAGAATAAAGTTGGAAATGAATTTATCCACACCATAGGCAGAAAGCAGGGAAAAAGCCGCAATCCGGAGGCGCATAATCTTCTCGTTGGAATTTCCGTCCACATAATTGCGAATGGCATCCAACTCCATGGCGATCCGCCGGGCAAAGGGCAGCAGAGATTTTCCGGCGGGAGTCAGGGAAAGTCGGTGCGGTTCCCGTATAAATAACTCAACGCCCAGCTCCTGCTCAAATTTCTTGATTCTTTTAGACAGGGAGGACTGGGATAAAAACAGATCCTCTGCCGCGGAGGAGAAACTCATTTCATCAGCAATGGCAACAAAGTAGGTTAGTATTGACAGATCCATAGCGCCACCTTAATCTTCGCTGTCTGTTGGGTTAATAACACTGTATTTACTGCGGAAGGCCGTGGGTGTCATACCGACAAGTCTTCGGAAATTCTTCTCGAAGACCCGCAGGCTGCGAAAGCCACACTGTTCTGCAATCGTATCCACAGACTCGGTTGTCAGCCCCAGCAGGGATTTTGCCCGACCGATCCGAAACTGCAAAAGGTAATCCGAAAAACTGACGGAGTGGTACTCCGAGATGAGGCGCTGCAGGTGCCGGCTGGAATAATTCAGCGCCTTAGCCGCCTGCTCGATGGTTATCGGTTCCGCATAGTGCAGCTGAATATACTCGTTCAGCGCGGTAATCTTGTTTGCCAGCACGGTACTGCCCTGCAGGGCCGCGCTTGGCCGGCTTTGCAGCTGCCCCAGATCCTGAAGGCAATTCAGTACGAGCGCGGAAAGCATATTGGGGAGCAAGGATGCTACACCGGCGCGGTTTTCTTCCAGACAACGGCACAGGCGGTTAACCTGCTCCAGCAGCGCCGTGCCGTAGGGCCGGATATGGCAGCCGCTCTCGTTCAGAAGCGCCAGAAGTGTCCGTTCCTCTTCAATCCATTCCGGCTTTATGTTTCCACGCCGGGTACTGCCGTCGCATATGCTGAAGGAGATCAGCAGAAGGCTCAAAGGGATATGGGGGTAAATCTTCAGCCTGCGGGTGATCTGCGGACCGATATGCAGCAGTTCTCCCTGCCGCACCTGAAAAATCGCACCGTTCAGTTCTACTGCCAAATCTCCGCTCAGCACCAGGACGATCTCATGATAGGGATGTGACTGGGCAATATCAATGGTATTCTCTTCCAGATAGGCAACAGAATGCAGCTGCAATTCCGCCGTAAGCAGGCTTTCTGAAAAAGAAAAGCCGGAAAGCAGTTTCAGGGCAGCGTAACTCATAACATGACTCCTTGTCTTCCGGATCAATTACCGGATGTCGTCTATCAATCGGCCGAAAGGACTGAAGCCTGCCTGCAAATAGCTTTCCAGCGTTATGTATCCATTGGGAGGAAAATCACGGGCGGAAACCAGACACAGCGTCAGCGGGTCGATACCCGTGACGGGAACAATTGCCAGATTCTCATGGGACGCGGCTTCTTTTTCCGCGAAGCTTTGTACAATCAAGGTAACCATATTACTGGCTTCCAGAAGTTCTACGATTGTGGCAACACGCAAATCCATGGGCGACTCCCGGGGGACAAATCCAGCGCTGATGCAGGCGCGCTGGAAATGATGGTGCAGCTGATAGTCTCCCCGCATGAACAGGAAGGTGCACTCCGCCAATGCGCTCAACGGCAGCGGCGCCGGAAATCTTTTTGCCATTTCCCGGTTCATCAGGGCGACGACAAGCTCTTTTTTAATATTCAGCACATGCGGATAGCTGTTTTGCAGAAACTCCCGGTAGATAAACGCGCCGGTCAGGGAATAGTTTCGCAGCAAATCATTCAGCTCGCTGGAGCGGTATTCGGACAGATTGATTTTCAGCGCCGGAGAGGTTCTCTCGATATCGCTCACCAGTTCCACAAGATTATAGTAGTCGGAAAAAAACATACACCCGATGTCAATGGAAACCGACTGCTGGGTGACACGGAGGTTGGTCGCAAGACGCTCCATGGAGTTGTACTGGGACAGGATGTACTGCATATGGGGATACAGCCATTGCCCCGCTTCCGTCAGCAGCAGGTTATTCCTGCCCTTCCGGAACAGGGTGACACCCAGTTCCCTTTCCAGACTGTTGATAGACTTATTCAGCACGGAAGGAGATACACGCAGCCGCTCCGCGGCCTCGGTGTAGGTTTTGCTGGTGACAACACTGAAAAACGCATGAATTTGTGAAATGTTCATGGGTATTCTCCTGATGAATCAGTAATGAAACAATCCAGACGGAATATAGGATACAGAAACATTATGGAAAATATATTATGTTTTTGTAAATCCCTGGTTCCATAATAGCACACAATGAATCCGGTTAAAAGGAGAAAATCAATTTCTGATCTGGAAATATTTGTAAAATACCCCATTTTTAATAAGCGACAATTCAGAAATCAGCATTTTAAGGTACCATACCTATTATATCTGATTCCGTCAAAAAGAAATATGGTCATTATACGACATTTTTCACCGAAAAATGTCGTATAAAATCCCGAGAAAAAGAGACTGCGCAAATTACGACATAACGGCAATGTAATATGTCACAAAACAGCATATCGGATCAAACGAAAAAATAGTAAAATGTACGAAACACAGGGGCCCCCGCAAAAACGAAATGGAGGAATAAGCCATGCTGAATTATTACGGCGATTATGATGTTGTGGTCTGCGGAGGCGGAACTTCCGGCTGCGCGGCGGCGATCTGCGCGGCGCGCGCAGGTGCCAAAAAGGTGCTGCTGATTGAGCGTGTGGGACAGTTGGGCGGTCAGATGAATTTCTCCGGCCCTCCCGGCTTCTCCTTTGCCCACTGGTTCAACTACCGTCAGGAGCAAGTCATCTCCGGTTTCGCTGAGGAGACCCACAAGCTGCTGCTTGCAGAGGGCCACGCGCTTCCGGAAATGCACCCCCGCTGGCGCTGTAATTACACCTACGCCTATCTAGATCCCGATTGGTGGGGACTGCTGATGTACAGGCTCTGCAAGGAGGAGGGCGTCGAGCTGATGCTGCACTCTCTGGTAACGGAGGTGGTCCGTGACGGCAATGTGGTCAAGGGCGTCATTTGTGAGCATCCCAGCGGAAAGTCCTTCGTGAACGCAAAGATTGTCATCGACTGCACCGGAGAAGGCGAGGTTGCCTATCAGGCGGGCGCGGAGTACGAGCTGGAGCCCAGAGATATTCTGGAGCCTGCCACAACCGCTTTTACGGCAGATGGCGTGGATTGGGACAAGGTCATGGATTACGTCCGGAACAATGTGGACGATTTCCTGTTCAGCCAGATCGGCTATGAAAATACGGACTACATGACGTTGGACGGCATTAAGGAAGCCGTACGCAACTGCCGGGATGTTGTGGAAATGGGTGAAATCATGGGCTTCCTGTCCCTGCAAAAAATCGGCGTGGAAACCGGTGAATGGCACAACCAGTCCGGTGTTGGTTTCTTCATTATGCCCAAGGGAGACCGGATTCTGGCACACTTCCAGCACTCCTCTCAGGTTGGCAATGTGGACTGCACCGATGTGCGTGACATCAGCCGTGCCGAGGCCGAATGCCGCGAGCAGGATGTCATTGCGTTCAAATTCTTCAAGAAATACGTTCCCGGTTTTGAAAACGCGTACATTACCCGGGTTTGTCCGGAGGTCCGCATTCGTGAAACCCGCCGTATTATGGGTGACTACAAGCTGGTGCAAGAGGATGTCGCCAATGCCCGCAAGTTCGATGATGTGATCGGAAAGAGCGCGTTCACCGCCGGCGCCAAGCACGCAGTGGGCGACGCCGCTTTGGCATTGCAGCACATCGTCTATCCCAAGGACGGCGGCTCTACGGACATCCCCTACCGCTGCCTGGTGGTTAAGGGGCTGGAAAACTTCCTGGTTGCCGGCAAGGCGATTTCCACAGACCGGGCTTCCTACCACCGCTTCCTGCAGGAGACCATTGTTACCGGTCAGGCAGCCGGAGTCGCCGCCGCGTTGTGCGTAAAGCACGGCATTACACCCCGGGAAATGGAAAAGGATGTCAGCGAGCTGCAGAAGGTGCTCCAGGAGCAGGGCGCTATTCTGTTTGGCACCCATTAATATTCATCTCGCCCGGATATACAATCCTGTGAAAAGCCGCTCCATTACGTTGCGTTTTCATGGGAGAACCTGTGAATGGCTACGACCTCCAAGGAATCATTTGCACATTGCGCAAAATGATTCCATGGAGGTCGTTATTGCAAAAATATCTCCGACAAAGCCGTGTGCCGTCCCGCACCAGGGATCGTGGACACTTGCTTCGGGATGACAGTTCGAAGTTCCACTAAGGGCCCGGCGCGGACGCGGGACAGCTTGGTTCAGGGGGCGCTTTCCGGCAGCGTTTGACCGGTCGGCCCTGGGGGCAGGGGGCGAATCTGGTAGATCACGCGGATGGGAATGTATGGATATGCCCGGCGAAAGCTCCGCAGGATCCGGTCACAGACAATCTGGGAATTTTCAAAATTTGCCTGGGACAGCAATATGGCAAACTGGGAAACACTGCACTGACAGAATATGTCGCCGCGGCGCAGGCTCAGACGAATCTGCTGCCCCAGCTGGCCCATTACCCGGTCAACGGACTGACGGGACATTCCCCGCTCCGTTGTCGGGACGGCATTCAGCAGCGCCACATGGACCACACCGCCGCTGCGCTCCAGCGTCCGGCTCAGAGCGTAGCACAGAATGCGGAAATAGTCGAAATCACACTGCAATGCCCCGGCGGGAGGGTTGGTCTCCTGAATGGTT
>JALFXH010000048.1 GCA_022786965.1 Clostridiales bacterium | reverse complement strand
TCAGCAGCCGCTGTCAGCCAGTTCAGAAGAATCTGCCCGGTCAGTTTCTTGGCAGACCCGGACTGCTGGAGAACAAACAGGTCTGTTGCATAGATTTTCTCAGCCGCATTCAGCTGGTCTATGGATTTATCAGCCATTGGCTACCTCCTCGGTTTCTTTATTTCTCAGCGGGCACCTGTCCCACGTTTTGCAATTCAGAGAGAACATCATTCCAACGCAGTGGGAGGCATAGTGGAATTTCGCAGTCTCGCATTCCGTACAGCATTTCGGGATGACCACGCCGATCAGATTGTAAAACCCGGTTTTGAACGGGAGGTCTTCAACCATCTTTACGCCCATCGGTTACCTCCTTCTTCTTATCTGTGCACGCTTCCGCAGAAGCGATATAGTCAGAAATCTGCTTTGCCGCCGTCCTAATGGACATTGCACAGCCGACAAATTTATCCTGATTGTCAATGCCTGTGACGGGAATTGTGTCCATGGTCAAATCCACGGACTGCAATAAAGAGATTACGTTTTTCAAATTTTCCATGATTACCTCCATCACTACTGCGTTGCCAGAACGCACACACTGTTCCCATTTCCGTCTTTGATCCATTTCTCCTTGACGGTGTGGCCATTAAAAACAAATTGGTTCAGGTCTCCGACTCTCGCTCGAACATAAGAAGCGGTAATAGTATCCGCAATGATATCGCCAACATAGGTTCCGATGCTCTTGCTTCCAACCTTGATTCCGGTGGAAATGCTGCCAGTAAGGCCGCTGACACTTCCACTGATGCCACTGACACTGCCGCCAAGATTGCTCACGCTGCCACCGCAGCCACTGAGACTGCCGGAATAGGTGCCGACGGTGCTGCCGCTGCTGTTTACGCTGAGAGAACCGAATGTCCCTCTTGCGGCGGTAAGGTTCCCTTGCATATCCACCCGGAAATTCTTTCCCAGCTGGATGCCGGACTGACCGATATATGCGCCGGTGCTGTTGGTTCCACCCCAGGTCTGGCCATTGTAGGATAGGCTGTTTGAATTGATGTCCCAGTTGCCGATTTTCCCTGTCTTCGACCGGATTTCACCATTTACATATGCACCGGAACGATCAATGCCGAAAATCTCGCTGCCGTTCCCGTACACAGACCACCCGGTAGCTGTCAGCTTCCAGCCGAAGGAGGAAGAATTGCCGCCCTCTTTGGATACCTTGGCTTCGATTTCCTGCGCGTGGACGTTCAGCGTTGCCCTGAGGATGTTGTCTGCCGCCTTCCTGTCCTCCACCTCTGCCGCGATTTTCGTGGCTGTGATGGATAAGCTGGCCCGGACAGACCGGGTAAACCGTTCATACTGCCGGTTAGTTGGGGACTGAATCTGGAACTCGTGCTCGACCTCCTCTTTGGATGGGGCTTTCAGATCGGTGCGGATGTGCCGCCCAAAGGTGGTCTTTTTGGCAAACACGCCGCTGTAGATGTCGGCAACGGTAACAGCATCGCCGATCTCGGCGGTGGGATCTATGTCGGTGCCGCCTGCCTTATAGGTCTGGTACTTAAAGCCCCGGATTTTGCGGTAGATAGCGTCCGCCTGGGCCTGAGAACCCCATTCGTTGGTGATCTCCAGCACCGTGCCAGTGCGGTCACCGGCCCGGTACTCAATGTTGTTGCCGGCATCGTCCTGCCCTGCAAAGATAACCACGCCGCTGTAGCCGGACAGTTCCGGGGCGATGTAAAGGCTGCAGACACGCCGCAGAAGGTTAAAGGATTCCGCCAAGAAATCACCTCCTACAAAAGAATATAGTCGCCGCCGAATGTAATCTTATAGCCGTCATCGGTGATAAGGTGCCGGGTCTCCGGCGGCAGGTCGAACATACTCACCAGACGCAGCTCTCCAGTTGGCGAGATGATGAAATTTCCAGCATAGGCAGCGGCGATCATGCAAAGCACTTCCCGCATGGAGTAGCCCACGGGAAGGGGGAATTTGTACCCGGCCGTCATGATCTCCCACGTCCGGGGGTCTACCTGAATGCCACGACCGTCCGCGTCGATCTTCATGTTGTCGGCGATGAACTGAACCATGGTTTTGTCCAGCAGGGGGTAGTCATGGGCGTTGTCGCTGGGATAGGTGACCTCAGACAGCAGCATGGCGTCGTATCCCTTGATTTTCAGAACGTCATAGCCGCGCCCTGTGTGGGTCTGCTTACGGGTGTCTATAAAATACACGCCCTGCTGAATCCACTCAGACGCCTCCGTGCCGTTTGCTGCTCTGCAATACAGGGAGATACGGGCCTTTTTCGGTATGTTGTAAGGGGCCACCATCTCGATATCCACATACCCGGAAACTGCGCTTCCAACGTCCGGGCAGCCGTCAGAGAAGAACTCCTGATTGGTTTTTACGCTGAACAGCTTGTCTTCCCGGAATCCAGATTCCGGGCCGCCGGTGTCCACCAGAATAGCGTCACCGCCGAACAGGATCAGACCGCCGTCATCGTCCACCAGCCGCCCGTTGTCGCCCAACACAACGGAGTTTTCAAACCAGTGGCTATCGGCCAGGATTCGCTTGTAAGTATCGGAAGTCTGCTGCATGGCCTTACCTCTCGATCATGTTGAAGCTCAGACCAGACCATACGACATCTCCGTCATCGTCAATGACAGCGATTGCTGCCTTTCGGCTGGTTGTATACATCTGGCAGGTGATCTCCCCCTTGCAGGCGTCCAGAACCGTGGCATTGAAAAACTCCCGCTTGATGTCGGACAGAATGCGGGAGGATTCCTCTTGCTTCAGGTCACGGCAGGAAATGAGAAGCTTTGTTTTGTCGTCGATCAGGTCTCTGTCCATGGATGCGTCCATAGTGCGGCCTGCTTTGTCACCGTCAACATCGTAGTCCTCCCACTGGTAGCCGTCATCTGCAACGTAATCGGAGTAGTCGTTGCCGTTGATGATAAGCACCTTCCGTGCCATTTAATACCCCCTTGCCCGTTCTGCCACCCGGTTATAGCGGGCGGCAGCTCTGCCGATGGTTTCATCTCCGACTTCGATTCCCTCCACGGTAGAAATCAGCCGCTCCAGCAGTTCCTCCACCCGGCGGCTGCTCATGCCTCTGGTTTCCTCACGGACGATCTTCCGAATCAGGCTTTCCGGGGCTTCGATGTTGTTGCCACTGGTCTGGTCGCCGAGGACTGCCATAAACGGGGAATTCGGAGGAATGACAGCGCCCTGCGCCAAATAGGGGATCTGCGGGGCCTGCTGGATGTTGAAGCCAAAGTGACCGCCTCCGATGAACGGAACCCAGTCGGGAATATCAAAGCTGATCATATTCAGCCCGCTGACAACCAGACTGATCAGGCTGTTGATGATGCTGATAAGCACATTCACAGCGCCTTTGCCGACGCTCACGATTCCACTCCATACTTTTTCCCAGTTCCCGGAAAACACGCCGGTGATGAAATCAATGAACCCGCTGCAAATCTGCTTCAGTCCGTTTATCAGGTCACCGCCGTGCCCGGTTGCCACCGTCAGAGCAAGCAACGCTGACGCAATGGCTGCAATCAGCAGAGGTATAAACGAGCCTGTCAGCAGAGTAATTCCGAGACCCGCAGCCATGATTCCAGCTATTGCCAGCAGCGTGTTCTGCAAATTGAATCCGTTTTCCATAATGTCGCGGAAAGCGGTTATCAGCAGAGCGGAACCGCCAACTACAAGAGCAATACCGCCTCCAATATTGCCGAAGGCCATGTACAGCGCACCGGCCGCAATCGCAACGCCTAAGATCATCTCGGCCATATTCCCCCAGTCCACGCCGTTCTCCCATGCATCTCGTATGCCGTCCCATGCAATCAGCAGTCCGCCTATGGCTATCAGAATCAGGCCCAAGGTAGAAAGAATTTCTCCTAACTGACCCGGAAGCATGGAGCCGATTTTCCAGAGCAGGAACCCAGCTCCTATCAGGAGGACGTAATCCGCGATTCTGTCAAGCGTATCAGAAATATCATCCGCCCAACTGAAATCCGGCTGGATTCCATCTGATGCACTGCCGCCGGAACCACTTCCGTCTGTTTCAGTGTCCGTAGATTCCAACTTGTTGATTTCATCGAAGCTCATCAGCTGCTTAGCCGCCTCTTTCGCCTGTTTCGCAACGCCACCGTATGCTTTCCCTTGATTATTCAGCGCTTTTGCCGCTTCTGCCGACTGTTTCACTGTCTTCCCGCCAAGCATGGATAGAAACGTTGCGATTTTACCGATAATGGCGGTCAGAAGATTCACGATTGTTGTGAAAACAGGTATCACGACACTCACCAGCGGCTGCATCATGGTCAGGAAAGCGCCTTTCAGTCTGGCAATGGCGGCGGACGCTTCATCGTTGTTTTTGATGACATTCCCCATCCATTCACGCATCGACCGCAGGCCAGCGGTTATCATGGAGAACACGAACACCCGTGACACCAGCCGGGATACTCTGGACAGCAGGGAGTCGAACTTTTTGTTGGTAGCCTTCACAGCGTCACCGAAAGCGCTCTGGTTCTTGGACGCTGCCTCGATCTGCTCGGAGATTTCAGTCGCCTGCGCCTTCATCACCAATGTCTTCTCTTTCGCATCCTCACATTCAAGATTCAGGATGCGGGCCGCTTCTTTTGCCCGCTTAAGTTCTTCTGTGACCTTTGCATACTTTGCATGGAGGCTTTCTACCTCTTTGTCCTGACGAGCAAGAATCGCTTCCTGATTCTTTAGTTCTGCTGCCGTTCCAGACATTCCAACAGGATTCTTTATCCCAAATTCATCTCGTATGGATTCATACTGAGCCATTTGAGCTTTCAAATCAGAAATGATTGTTTCTGTTTTCTTCGCTTCCATACTTGCTGATTCATACTCTGTTTTTAAGTTGGATTGTGTTTCTGTTTTTTCACTGACTTTCGCATCAGCAGCAGCTCTTTTTTTCTCAATGGCATGCCACTTTTTCTCAGAAGATTCTATCTGCTTTGTAGCTTCATTTAACTGTTTTTCAAGCCCTTTATTGTCAAGGTCGGTGGAAAACGTGATTTTTCCGTCAGGCATGCTTATCACCTATTTTCTGCAATAAAAATTGACGAATTATTTACATTGTGGTATGATGAGTTGTGTGGAGGCGGTTGTATGAAACTTATTAAAATAGTCTCAATTTTCTTCGGGTCTTTTATGATTTTCGCTCTTGCTTTGTCATTTATCATTCCTAAAGCAGCGGGAGAAGATAATACAATGTCAGAAATGTGCGCAATTATCTGTTTTTCCGCAGCTATTCTGTCATCTATTTTTCTTACGAGCAAAAAGTACCCAAAGCTAAAAAAAGCCGGCGATAGAGTTGCGGTGTTCTTTTTCATGTTTTTCGCTCTGGCCATTGCTTCTTCATACATTTTCAGGAAAGCTGACAGCGGAGCAACCGCTGTTCCTGTTTGGTATATGATTATCCTTTTGGCTGTTCCAGCCGTTTGCACTGCTCTATACGGAAAAATGCATGAATCATGCAAAAATCTTATATTCAGCATATCATCAATTATCAGAAACAAAAATTTTAGAACTAAGAAAAGTGAAGAATCTGAATTTAAGGCTCCGCGTACAAAAAAGAAGCAAATGCAACTTGCGGATGAGCTGATTTCTAAAACGAATACATACGTCTCTCTTGCAAACGAATCTGACTGTGTTTCTCTGTTCATTCTATGGTATGATAAAGCTCTCGACTGCATATTAAAGCTGACTTACTTAAACAAAGCAAAATTCAAAGGTTCTCCAAATGCAGATTATCGTAGGTTGCAAGATGAATTTCAGTGGCATTTATGCGATGCTATTGTCCGCGCGAAAGATTCAGCTATTTCTGAAATAAAGGAAAAGTACAAAAATAGTCGAGAATTTCAAAGGAGATCATTCGATTCACTTGAAAACGACATTCAGAGCGTTCAATTCAGGTTTTCTCCAGATACAGCAGAGCTTGCAAACGAAGCTATTGAAGAAGTAAGATGTCTGATCATGCCTAAATCGGTACAACCTAAACATATTGACGATTCTATTGATGCTGTCGATGGTATGGATGGTATTGTTTTTGAGAACTGGTGTGCAAATCTACTTAGAAACAATGGATTTTCCAATGTTCGTCTAACTACTACAAGTGGAGATCAAGGTGTTGATGTTATCGCAGAGAAAGACGGTATCAAATACGCAATCCAGTGCAAGTGCTATTCCTCAGACTTAGGAAACAAACCGGTTCAAGAGGTGAATACAGGAAAGACGATTTATAATTGTCAAATCGGCGCAGTAATGACGAACAGATATTTCACAAAAGGCGCGAAAGAAGCCGCTTCCGCAACAGGTGTCCTTCTATGGGACAGAGATAAACTCATTCAGATGATGGATTATTCTGGAATTTAGCAATGCTCCCCGGTTATTCCGGGGAGTTTTGTTATTTCACACCCCATCTACTGAGCACTTCTTCTTCCGCTTCTGTGAATGTCTGCTGGAAATCCACCAAATGCCGGTTGCGCCTATACCATTCTTCTTCCGCCTTGTCCAGCTTCTTCCCTCTTGATTTCAGGTCGCGGATTCGGACAATCTGAGAAAACAGGCATTCCCCGATTTCCAGATACGCCGCAAGGAACGTCCACCAATGAAGCCCGCCAGTATTTTCCGTTTCATCATACGGAACCTCCCGAACGTCATGTCCGATGACCTTGTTTACAGCGGGAAGAATGTGCTGAAAATCCTGTTCCCAGCACACAAGCCGCTTTTCACTGTTCTTAAGCTGATCTCTCCCGCCGTTAATGAACCAGAAACACCGCTCCACAGCCTCCTGATAGTTTGCAGGCGGCACATTCGCAAAGTCCGGGTAGAATATGGAAACCGCAACAAAAGCCTTTTCATGATTGCTCAGTTCCGGGTCTTCCATGGCGGATATGATATCCAGAATGCACCGAAAGTCATAGCGGATATCATATTCAGCCCCGCAGACTGCCATCTTCTTTGGAAGGGAATAGTTCATGAGGAATCACCTCGTCATTATTTTCGGTACTTCCTGTACTTTTCGGTATACTTCCTGATCTTCGCATCCCGTTTGGAAATGTTTTCCGTGACGGATTCGTCCATCATGTCCAGAACGCCGAACAGGAAGTTTTCAATCACCGTCATGCCATCGGCAATAGCGAACAGGCGGGTCTTGAAAACGTCCTCGCAGAATCCGTTGCCGAAAAGGGAATCAACGGCAGAGCGCATCTGCCGATCTTCATCCCGGCTGATGTCAAACTTTGCCGCAGGGTCTGCTGCACCATCGTACATCTTCTTCTTTTCCTCATGAATGGCAGAGATTTTGTTTACAAGACCATACAGGTCTTCCGCGAATCCCTGATCGGAAGGGTTGAAGTCCAGAAAGCGACCAGTCTCCACATCATCCACACAAACAGGAACGTGCAGGATGCCGCCGGTCACGCAGAGCTTGTCCGTGCTCATATCCTACCTCCCGCCTTACGCGCCCTTTGTGAAGGTCACAGAGCCGTCAGCGACCTTAGCAGTACCAGTCTCCCGCTCTCCGCCGAAGGTCACCTCGATGGGCATACCCACGTTGGCAGAACCGCCCAGGCCAGTGGGCCGCACCGCGCTGGAAGGATACCGCTCAGCAAATGCGCCGGCTTCCGCAGTACCCGTGTAGGCGTGCACCACCAGAAGGTCGTTGTTGGTCATGGCGGCAACGTCCTGATCCCGGACAGCCTGATTCCAGATCTTCACCTGCGCCTTGTCGCCGGAATCCAGCTCGCAGGGGTCGAAGGTCTGGGTGATCTTGGGTTTCTTCATGGTGGTGTAGGTGTTGCCCAGAATATCCTGCTTGGTCTCCTCGCTCCAGTCGTACTCCATGGAGCTGTCCTCTACCCGCTTGCCCACAACAGACCAGACGGGGGCATTAGAGGTGCCGGTGTTGAGATACAGGATCAGCAGCTTTCTTTCAACGACACTGCCCTCGGCAGTGTTAAAACTTACGTCAGCCATTCGTTTTTCACCTCATACTTTTTGATAAATGTCACGGTCAGCTGTACCATGTACATTGCCGTGCCTTCTTCGTCCGCACCGTACAGAACGCCGTTCTGAGCGGTGATTTTCTCACTTTCCGGGACATCGCCAAACACCGGGGCAAAGCCTAGCGCGGATGCAGACTGCACCCACTCCTGAAAATCCATGACCCAGTCCGCATTCTCAGCCGCACCAGTATCGTCTCCGGGGGACTTCTCGAACACATAGTAAAGTCCGAAGTTGTACTGATTGACGGTGGTCACATTCCCCAGAATGTCCCGCGTTCTGGAAGTTTCCATCAGGCCGGAGGGGAACACGCCGCCGTTGGCCGGAATCTGATCCGTATAGTCCACATGGAAGTCCCGGAAGATATCCGCGCCGGGATACTGCCGGATGAATCCTCTGATTTTGTCAAGAGCGGTCATTTTCCCCTCCTTCTGACATAGGCCTGCACATCGGCGGCAATGGCATCCTTTTCCGCAGTCATCATGCGCCTATCCCAATAGGGGCCTGCCTCCGGGTGCTTGGTCTTATCGTAATCCAGGTCTCTTTCCGTAACCTTCAAGGTCGTGCCTTTCCGATACCGGTAGCCAACGCCTGGGATCATCGCAGGCCCCTTCCCTGTCACAGAGTTTACCATGACCTTCCCGTAATACGGATATCTGGCATATGGACCCAGAACTTCGATCTCAGTAGGGCTTTTGATGTACTTCAGCTTTGTTGCCAGAGCGCCGGATCGGAAGGGCATATACCTTGTGATCCGCTTGTTTACGATCCGGGTAAGCTGCATCTGCACATCTCCGTTCCTGTCCACGCCCAGCTTTGTCAGGATTGTGGAGACCGGCTTCATTTCCACTTTGATTCGCGTACTCATCCGCCCGCCTCCGTATGCACCAGCTTTCCGTTCCAGTATTTCGGGTCAGCGTACTTGACGACCACCAACCCAGACACCTTCGCCGGAATGAACTGCGCCCATTCTTCCCGTGTCGTGATCTCCGGGCCTTCGCCAAGAAGAACCTTGTCACCAACAAAAACGGCCTGTTCCTCCCCAGGAATCACCAGCAGGAAGGAATTTGCCTCTGAGCTGCCGATTTTGTCCACAGACTGGGTTTTCCGAAAATCCAGAAACGCGCCATTCTCGATGACCTTTCTGGAATAGCTGTCACCGTCCCTGTGGTAGACGGTGACAGTCTGATTGCACATACGGTAGTCAACCGGGCAGCTTCTGCGCCTGATAGAAAACACGAAATCACCCCCGGTAAATATCCAGATACAGGCAAGCACATCGGTAAAGTTCCTTCGCCTGCCCTTTCGGGCTGACATCGATGCTGGGTGTGCTTCCGTAGCTGGCAGAAACCGAGCCGATGGACGCAGACTGAACGTTCCCTCCGTTTGCAACGGAATCAAAGGCGTAGAATGCGTCCGCCATGGCGCAGATGGCCATGGATTCCGCGTTTTCGCCCGGGGCAGATACAGTGTAGATGCGCTTGTACCGCGCCAACTGGGCCGCCGCACGACTTTCGTACGTATACCATTCATCGGGCGAGGAAATGGACACACCATGATACTTGAACAGATAAAACTCATGCTCTACCATGGGGTGCTCCTTTCATCAGGCGGTCTTCGGCTTGATACCGATGCCGTTCAGCACGGCGGCTTTCATGGTGTTCTTCAGTGCAACACCGGCAACCAGTTCAACTTCGCCCTTCTTCACGGCGCCGGGTGCTTTCAGGTCTGGCATATAGCTGTTGATGACGCCAGTACCGGTGGGGGAAACGCCGTGGAACGCGTCCAGACCAAGAGTAACGGCGAAGATGGAGGACGTTCCGAGCGCGGAGGAAGTGGGGGCAGAGGTTGCAACGGCATCGACAGACGCGGAACCGTTGTAATACTCGCCCATGTCCATCATGGGAATACCGCCGTACCGCTCCACGATCCGGCCAAAGTCGTCCTTGGTGCGCTCGTAATAACCGGCGCGTCTGGCGCAGGCGCGAACCTTGAGCAGCATATCACCGTTCATCAGCAGGACGGAGGGCGTGCCGTCAACGGCGTGCACAAGGGCGTCCAGCTCATCCAGGAATGCGCCGTAGTTGGAATCCAGCGCGGCGGCGGTAGACAGGTCAATGGTGGTCGCAAACTCGTTGGAGGTTCCGGACAGGAGCTTGCGCAGGCCGTCGAAGGTCTTGGCAGCGAAGCCAGCACCGCTGGACGCGGAAGTGCCGTTGATCGCGTAGTAGTGGAACTCGTTGGCGGTGGCCTTGATCTTCTGCTCAGCCTGGAAGGAAAGCTCATCCACGGCGCCGGAGGTGGCCTGAATCACGCGGTCGATCTGGAAAGCGCCGCCCATGATGATTGCCTTGGTGGTCTTTTCCTCCCGCTTTGCCTCGTTGGGAGTGTACTCGGCGTTGATCTCACGCACGCCGGCGGTGCTGGGAGTCTTGAGCTGAACATAGCCGTAGGTCAGCGTGCTGCCGCCGGTACCGGGGGAAATGCAGTTGTCGAAGGTCATCATGTCCAGCAGCAGAGAACTGCGCCGGAACGTGTCAATGACCTGCTGGTCTACCTTGTCGGCCATGCCAACTTTTGCTTCTGCAAGAGTAATCGCCATTGAAAAATCATCCTTTCATATTACAGATTGTATTTTGCCCTGAGCGCACCAGCAAGGCTGCTCGGTTCGCCATTGGGCTGCTGTTTGTGTGTGCCAGTGCCATCTGCATAAGGAGGAGGCGTGGAACCGTCGTCGAACAGATAGCCGTTGTCCCTCTGGACAGCTTCCAGCGCGGCCTTGATGTCAGCTTCCTGGTTCTTGCTGGATTTCAGGGTATCCACGTCCAGCAGTGCCCGGATGGCTTTTGCGCTCTTGCCTTTTGCGCCGGTGATGGCAGCTTCCAGAGCGTGGTCAAATTCCATGTCAGCGATCTTCTTCTGGCTGTCCGCCACAGCGGCATTGTACTTGTCCTCCCAGTCCTTTGCGGACTGGCGGATGCCATCGATATCCTGATCCTGAAAGCCTTTGATTGTTTTCTGAGCTTCGTCCAGCTGCTGCTTGGTGGTGTCGTAGTCGGCAAACGGCTTCTTTGCCGCTTCGATGTCCCTGCCGTTCTCAGCCAAAATGGCGTCAATGATCTCCTTGGACAGGGGATGGTCGTTTACTTTGAAATTCTGCAAAAATTCGGTTTTCATTGTACTCCTTTTGCGGCTAGGCGTTTTAGGAGGTTGCCAGCTCCCACCGCTCCGCTTTGTTAGGCCTGCGGATCGGCCAAATATGGTATGAAAAAAGCAACCGTTTCCAAATCAGAAACAGTTGCTCTAATCAACTTGATTGTAGCGGCACTTCCCATCATGCCATGCACCGCAGTCCTCCATCAGACAGTCCACAAACTCAGCGGTATTACGTTCAATCGTCTGCTGGGTGGTCTGGTTTCCGCTGTCGTCTATTCATAAACGGATTGCTGCACCATATGGCGATTTACCGCATAGGGGCATTTCATTGGCATTACCTCCTAAAAATGGACACGAGAAAACCACCAGCCGGAATCGGATGGTGGTTAATCGGCATATTCGATTCTCTGAATCTCATGAAGAAAAATCATGGTATCCTGCACCTCTATGCTTGCTTCGTTGATTCCTTCTTCCTCCATGTTGAACACATCGGAGTAGGCCCAACACATACCAGAGAAAGCTTTTCCATCTGTGCAGGTGACCTTTACCGGCCTTCTGGAATCCATGAAAGCAAACAGATCCTCCATGGTGTATTCTACTTTCATAATTTTGATTTCTCACCCTTCCTGCTTGGATAATCAGGTACGACATGGTATCCGTCTTTGCTGTAGCGTATCGTGAAGGTAGTCGTGTCAGCTTCTGCACCAGTAAGGTTATTTACTGCCACGCCAATTACGCCAGGATGTACTGTAATTCTCTCAATTCCACGCCAAGTTCCATCTTTTGTCTTTAGCAAAGCGCCTTTCCCGTGATATTTCTGTACAAGACCACTGACATCATCTTCTGTAATCGTAATTCTGGACGGCCCGAACTGGCCTTTTGCTTCAAGGCAATTCGCATACTGTGCAAATTCGTGTGTACCAGGTATATGTTTATTCTGCCTTCCCGAATGGAGCGAAAGCGGATATTTGTCACTTCCGATCATCTGCCTGGTTGGCAGGTCACGCATAAATGCTTTGACGTTACCATCTATACTCCCAGTATCATACACCGAATCAGCTTGATTTGCAACATCGATATACGATTCTTTCGCTGCTTTTTCCTGTTTCGGCCCGAACCCAGCCAGTTCCATGCGCTCATGCTGTGTACGCAGTCCGGAAGCCTTGGAAAACCGCTTGTACTCCTGATTCAGAACCTGATATTTGATCTGATCCTGCTGTAGCCGCTCTTTGTCTCCTGTGGATTCGTCAACCAGAATTCTCCGCTTCTGCTTTCGGATTTTCCGTTCCAGATTTCGCTGGCGCTGGGTTGCCTCGTACATGGTGTAATGCCTTCCCTCATAGTTAACGCCGTTTTCATTTCCCCGGCGCATTTTCTCCAGTTCATCCGGGGTGTACTGCGGGGAATCCACGCCAAGAATGATCGGGAAAGCGGAGTGGCCGCAGTTCAGCGTTCCGATCCGACGGACAAGGGAATTATTCAGTTTCTCATATTCCGCGTCAGAATACTGCTTTCCCTGAATCGGCTCATGGTCGGTGGCGCTGGCGGCGTGGGCGGAAATCTCCCAGCCGTCACAGCCGAAATCATCATGATTCTGCCGACTGATCTGCTCTTGCATCAGACCGAGGCCGCCCATAACGCTGCGGCGTACGGCGGCTTCCAAAGAGGTGTGCACACCGGAATCATAGTCGATTGTGACGATTCCCTTCTCGGAAAGATTCCTGGTAGCCTGACGGATTGCGGAAGCGTAGTCCTGCGCTCCTGTGGATACCTTTTTGAAAGCAAAGTCGCAAGCCTGTCGGTAGGCATCGGTAAGCTCCCGCGCATGCCCGTCCGGGCCGATAAATCCAATTGTCTGTGTGATGTTGGTCAGATCATCCTCCGCAAGCTGAACCGCTGCGGATACGATGTTCTGAATCACAGCGTTTTCTCTGAAAGAAAGTGCTTGCACATAGGGATGCTTTCGGATATCATAGTCATATCCTGCCTCGGCGGACTGTTCCAACAGACGGCGCAGATCCCGGTGGCTCAACTTCAGAAGCTTACGCAGTTCCTTTTTCAGCTGCCGCTGAGACACGCCAAGCTGCTGAAGCCGCCATACCTGATAGGCAGCAGTGCCGGTAAGCTGGCCAGCTTCTGAAATCCTCTCTGCAATATCCTCGATAAGATATTCCGTTACAGGCGAAAGCAACTGAACGGCATAATCTCCGAGAGCTTCGATCTGGTCAGCAGTCAGCATGGTTATTCACCGTCCTCCACAGCGCCCGGCATATACATCTTGCGGATTTTCTCCTGCTGTGCGGGTGTGTCTGCCGGCATATTGAACCGCCATCCCAGGGCGATTTCAGGCTTTAGCAGTCCGGATGCCACCATGTCCTTGTAATCTGCCCAGGTCTTTTCTTCGTCGAACAGGACACCGTTGCCCCAGTCGATGACCACAGAATCGTCCGGCACTTCATGTGCGCCGGGTATATGGTATAGCTGACCGAGGATACCGCACAGCCTGACTGCCTCCCGCAGAGCGTTCTCCCACATCTGCTGAAAGTCAATGATTGTCAGATTGTAGTCACCCTCGGAGGAAGTGACCTCCGTAGCAGTCCGCTCCTCCGCTTCCACATCGGACAGAAGGCCGCGTTTCAGGCCGATAATGGTTTCCGCATTGCGCAGATATTCCCGTTTCCTGTTCAGGAAAGACTGTTCCCGCAGTTCCGGGGAAAAAATGGTAATTCCCACTTCGTCCGGGGCTTCATCTACGGCAGTAAACACATCCGCACTGAGTTTCTTCCGCTTGCCGGTTCCATCAAATTCCAGCATATCCGCGCTGGCAATGATCCGGCTCTTTCCACGGTCGAACTCACCGTTCATCTGGGCTTCATTGCGGTTGATGTTCTCAATCAGGCCAACAGCCGGGGCGTAGACTGAGACGCAATCAGCGCTTCCATCCACGCAGTTCTCAATAGGCGTTTTCAGCCATGCGATGCCGACGCCGCCGACAGGCTTCTGGAAGGTGTATTCCTCCATCATGCCTGCATACTGCGGAAGCTCTGTCAGTGGCGCAGGGCTTCCAAGCGTTCCATCATCCTGAGAGCGGTACAGTTTGTTTGTGATTGTGAGATATCCGCCATGACCAACAGTGCGCCGTTCCAGAAGGGTGTAGTAAAACCGTCCGAAGGTGCTCTTTTCATAGGTTCCGATATCCACAGGAACACCGTCGCCGTCCCGCGCAAACACGAGCATCACGCTCCTGTCTACAACGGAAAAACGGAATCCATCTTTCGTGGGGACAGGCTTCAAGCCGCTGATACCGCCGATCAGTGCCTTGTGCATGGCCTTCTGCTTCTTGCTGTCTGCCGCACGGATGACGCTGGAAGCGAAATCATCCTTGCTGGTGGCTGAATATTCCGAAAAAGCAGTCTTGGCCAACTTTCTGACGATGGTATACGGAATCCGCTGGCATGGGTCTGATTCCTCAGTAGCTTCTTTTTCATAGTACATATCGTACCACCTCTGAATAGCAGCCTTCATCATATCGGAAGTTGTGTCCACCGCGTGGAAAGCCATTTCAAATTCCGCGTAGTTCAATTCTTATCACCTGCCGTATTGATGGTAATTCTGCGAAGCGCCCGTGTAGCGAACTGCAAACCCTGAATGTAAGCATTCAGCCTGTCGATTTCATCACGGAGCCGCTGGTTTTCCTCTGCAAGTGCCCTGTTTTCCGCCTGCAATGACGCTTTCGCCCAGATTGGTGCCATATCAACGATCCACTTTCGGATCCTCTTTCTCATCGCACATTCCTCCTATGATCCCCCGGGTCTCCCGGTTCCTGGCCATGACCGTGGCGCAGAAGTAACGGATATCGTCCATGGCGTGGTCGTTTTCCTTCACAGGCTTGTCTACCTCGCCCCTTTCCTCCCAGCAGTACAGACCAAATTCCCGGATCGCGTCCTTACAGTCCGCGCCGATTTTGATAACGCCGGCTCTCAGCATGACCGAGGTCAGCCGGATGCCGTACAGCACATCATTTTTCGCTTTCCGTACAGAAAACCGCCCGTGCCTGCGGATACAGGCAATAAAAGAAGCCGCTGACGGATCCACGATGATGTGGTGGATCTCCCTGCCACCGGCCAGCTTTTCAATTTCCTGATAATACTCCTCGTCCGTCAGCTGATGGCTGCTGTCCCTGCCGGAGTGGTAATATTCCTTCACACGGACGGCCCGTCCGCGATTCACGCACCACAGGCCAGCTGAGAACGGGTTCAGAGTGCCATAGTCACAGGAAATGTACCATTCCCCGGAATCCGGCAGCTTGGCCGCAATGTGCTTTTCCGGGTAAAATTCATAAATCAAGCCCTCCGCAAGACACCACTCGCCGAGAATATACCGCCGGTAGAAGATGCCGGTATACATGGCCCTGTAACGCTCCCGGATGCGCTCAGACAGGCTCAGGTTGTCCTCCATGGTGAACTGGACGTACAGAAGATGCTTGTCCGCTCTCGCGTCGATCCAGTTCTTTTTGAACCAATGCTCCGGGCCTTCCGGGTTGCAGTTGAACCAGAATTTTGATCCTTCCACAGAACAACGGCCTGCGGCCTGATTGACAAAGCTTTCCGGCATCAGTGCCACCTCGTCCAAAAGAATGCCCGCCAGCGTGATGCCCTGAATAAGATCCTGAGAGCCTTCATCCTTGCCGCCGAAAATGTAGTAATAATTTTCGACGCTACCCCGGGAGATGATGACCAGATTATCAGACCGGCAGTCGGAAACCTGATACCCTCTGGAACCGAGCATCTGTTTCAGCACGGAAAGCACATTGCGCCGGAAGCTTCCGACAGTCTTGCCGCACATACCGAAATTCTGCCCGCTGAAGGTCTGCATAGACCACTGGACAAACGCCAGCGCCATGCACACCGTCTTTCCAGACCGAATGGCGCCATCCGCGATGATGCCGTCTGCGCCAGATACCCCGGATTCCGGCAGCCACCAGGTTAGCACCTGCTTTTGCTTCCGGGAGAATGGCCGGAACCGGAATACAGCTGGTTTTAGTCTTCCTGCCATACTTCCGCAGCCTCCCCGCGAAGGGCGTCCACAAAACCGTCATCAGGCACATTTTCATCAGAATCCGACTTTCCGTGAAACATACCAAGATGCTGTCCTAGCAGTTCCAGCGCTCGGAGCTTATCGTAGTTCTTCAGCTCAATACCAAACTTTCCTTCTTTTATGCTTGCGATAGCAGCATTCTGACTATCTGTCAGGGAGGACGTGTCATTAAGCTCAACGACCCCGTTTTTTATGTTTACATAATCCGTAATTCGTGAAAAGCCAATGGCCGCAAGCTCCCGCAGCACCATGTCCTGCGTGATCTCCGTTCTTTCCGAACGAAGGCTCATCGCAGATTTGATTGCTTCCTGAATGTCAGGTTTTGTAAGGTTTTCACAGCCTACAGACCTCGCTGTTTTTTCGCTGTAACCCGCCCTGATAGCAGCCTGTGTGGCATTCAGATCCACAAGGTACTCTTCTACAAATCTGGCTTGTTTTTCGGTCAGCCGTGCCACACCACCACCTCTCAAAACAAAGAGGCCCGGGAGCGTTCCCGAGCCTCGTCTGCAATTTCGTTTTTACCAGTATACCACTTCAAACCGAAATTTCAACCCAAAAAATTCTCAACTTTCCACGGCCCCGTACAAGGCGATGGTGAAACGCCGCAAGGCAGCGTCCTTCCGATGGTACACCGTCTTCACATCCACGCCCAGATCACAGGCCAGCCGTTCCGCCGCCCCTTTCTGGGACGATACGTAGAACCTGTCCAGGATCAGCCGATCCTCCTGATTCAGAACGGCCAGCGCGGTATCAACCTGAGATACCCACGCCTTTGCAGACGCAAGCGACCTTCCCAGTTCCTCCCGCTTGCAGATATTGGAAAGCAGCATATCCTCCCTTCCGGAACCGCCTCCACGGGCCGGAGAACCGTCCGCCGACGCACTGCGGATTCCCTTCACCGCGGATTCCAGCTGGGCGATTTCCTCCGGGATGGAGGTAAGAGACTGCTTTTTTGCGTTGTAATCCTTCAGTTTCTCAATTGCTTCATGCTTCCAGTTCAAGTCAATCGACCTCCTTTACCACTTTTCCGGGTCACCAGCGGGGAAGAAAACACCATTTGCCTCATTTTCTTCCCGCGCCTGCCTGATTGCGTCCTCATATACCGGCGTGATTACGACGCCGGTGATCTGGCTGGCACGTTCCATTAACTTCGCCCTGGCATAGGTGCCTCCGTTCTCTTCCGCCATCTGCTGGCATTCGTTGGCCACCTCTTCCAGCGCCAGCATAAACCTCTTAGCCCTTTCGCCACCAAAGCCAAAGGCCTCATTCAGTGCCACCACGGCCATCCAGAGGAAACGCTGCGTCTTGATGTCCGCCTCGATGGAGATGGAAGTGTCCCGCACGGATTTGGCCACTTCCTCCTGAATCATCTTCTTTCGGGCCAGTACATCGGCATAAGTTTCGCCGGACCGCTTACCCTTGTGCTTTGCAGCTCTGCGCTGCTGGCGGTTACTCATGATCTCCCTCCCCCAGAAGATTCAAAACTTCACCGAGAATCGACTTTTCAGCACCTTTAGCAAAATCATACCGCTTCCTGATCCGGTAGGCCGCAGTCTGCAGATGCTCCAGCCTGCTGGCCGCTTCTTTCATCACCCGGCAGCCGTGGATACCGCAGCTGTGCTCAAAGCCGCAGCCCAAGCACCGCAGGTTATCCGGGGCGCCCCGCCGAAGGGCGCGGATAAGTTCTTTCAGTTCGATCATTTTGCTTTCCTCGCTTTCTGTATTCTTGCCTTCAGCGCCGTCATCAGCGCCTCCTGGGTATCGCCCTTGTCGTGAAGGGACGCCACCACATCCTCGTCCATGCCGTCCTGCACCACCAGCAGATGGGAGATCACCGGCTGGGTCTGACCCTGACGGTACAGGCGGGCATTTGCCTGCTGGTACAGTTCCAGCGCCCAGTTTGGATAGCCGAACCAAACCTCGTGGTGACCGCCCTGCTGCAAATTCAAGCCATAAGCACAGGACGCGGGGTGGGCCAGCAGCACATCGATCTGACCGGCGTTCCACTGCCGCTCCTGCTCCGGTCCCTGGTACACCTGGACCTGTTTCCCGGTCTTTTCCAGTGCCTGCAGCAGCCTGTCCCGTTCGTGCTGAAACCAGTAGAATACCAGCGCGTGCTCCCCGTGCAGCTGCTCGATCACTTCCAGAAACGCCTCCACCTTGCAGTCGTGGACTTGCATGACCCCGCCCGAGGTGTCATACACGGCGCCGCTGCACAGCTGCAGCAGCTTGCCGTTCAGTACCGCAGCGCTGCCGGCAGTCACTGTCTGTTCATCCACCTCCAGCAGCATCTCCCGTTCCAGCTTATCGTAGGCCTTGCGGGCTTTGTCATCCAGCACCACCGGCACAATGTCCTCGATGTAATCCGGCAGGGTCAGATAATCCTCCGCCTTCATGCTGACGCAGATGTCAGAGATCGCCGCTCTGATCCGTGTGTCCGCCCCTGCTTGGGGGGAGTATGTCCGGTACATCTGCCCAGGGTGGGAATCGTCCTGGGTGAAGAACGCCTCCCGGTAGCTGGAAATGGTTTTGCCCAGCCGGTCACCGCCGTCCAGAAGATAGATCTGCGCCCAGAGATCTTCCAGCCCATTGGGGGCCGGAGTGCCTGTCAGCTCCACCATCCGGCTGATCAGGTGCCGAACCATTTTGAGAGCTTTGAACCGTTTGCTGCTGTGGTTCTTGAAGCTGGAGGATTCATCCAGCACCACCATGTCGAAGGGCCACCCGTTGCGGTAATACTCTACCAGCCAGGGGATATTTTCCCGGTTGATGACCCACACATCCCCCGGTGTATTCAGCGCCCGGATACGTGCCGCCGCGCTGCCCAGCACCGGGATGATCCGCATATCCTGCAGATGGTCCCACTTTTCCGCCTCCCGGCTCCATGTGGCTTCCGCCACTTTCTTCGGCGCCACCACCAGGCACCGGGACACCGCCCAGCGCTGGAACTTCAGGACGTAAACGGCAGTCAACGTGATCACCGTTTTCCCAAGTCCCATGTCCAGGAAGAGGCCCACCGCGGGGTCTGATACGATCCGGCTGATGGCGTACCGCTGATAATCATGCGGGACGAATTTCACCCTTGTCCACCTCCCCCAAAAATTCCATGACCTGCTCCATTCCTTTCAGCACCCGAACGGCAGCCCCGCGCCTGCGCAGCTCTTCGATCTGCCATTTCTGGATCTTGGCCAGCCTGCCGATCTCGGTTTTCAGCTCGACATAGACCGTTATGCCGCCGGGAAGAATGACAATCCTATCCGGCACCCCGGGGTTCCCAGGCGAAGTAAACTTGTAGCACAGGCCGCCCCGCTTTTTGACCTCCCTCACGAGACGTGCTTCGACGGTCGATTCTTTCATGCCTGTTCCTCCGGGAGCCGCCAGGTTGTTATGGAATCCGGGATGACCCCTAATTCGGCTCTCGCGATCTGTAAATCCCGTTTGGAAAAACCCGCCTCATATGCCGCCTCTCTGACGGCCTCGCAAGGCTTCCAGCCATCTGCCAGAAAGTCTTGCAACCATGCTGCGCACTCGGTCATTTCTGCGCTCCTTTCTGCGTTCTCGCGCGCGATACGCGCGTAACGCGCGTAACACACATATACGTTAGGCGTATTAGGCGTGTGTGTACGTCTCTAATACCTCTAATTTTTTATTTATAATAGTAAGTGTTGCTTTTGTTGTGTCTGTTGAAAACGTTGCGGCTCTAAGGATTTTTGCGGCAACACTCTATTTGCAAACTGTTGAAACTGTTGCCGTCAATCTGTTGCCATTTTTCAGACTGTTGCCGTCAATCTGTTGCCGCCTTTTTCTCAAAGCAGCGCTGCTTTCCATAAGGCTTTCCCGCGTCCCGGACGCCCACACAGTTCCAATCCGCCGCCCGTTCCAGCAGGCTGTTGATCTCCCTGGTATCCCGCTGGCGCATGTCCCCGCGGGGCTTCCCCAGGACCTCGCACCACACCTCCGCGGCGCAGATCCGGCTCCTCGGCTCCAGTTTACCGTCGTATTTCATGCCCCCGCCGCGCCACATTTGACGCTGCTGCAGGCTCCATTTCATCCAGTCTGCGGGGATATCCTGGGCCAGATAGTCCGCGATCATGCCCTCCCACGGATGCCGTGCCCGGTGCGCCTCCTGCACAGATCGCGCCACCGCTTCCAGCTCCGGCGGCAGATACAGGGGCTCCCTGAGCCGCCAATAGGCCGCAGCCTCGGCCCACAGCTGATCCCGTTCCTGATCCAGATCCTGAAATACATTTTTACTCCGGGGCTGCTGGTCGATGTCAATGACCCAGAACCGGCGGCTGCCAGTCTGATCCACCAGGCACTCTTTGCTGTTGGTGGTACCGAAGAAGACGCACTGCCGCGGCCGATCGGCGGTATACCGGCCATAAGCTGCCCGGTAGTAGTCGTTCGTCTTACTGAGGAACATTTTGACGGCGTCCACCTCCGCCTTCGCCATAGCCTGCATCTCCGCCACCTCATTGATCCAGGTGCCCTGTATTGTCTCCATGGCGTCCTTGTCGCCGAATGTCCGAAGGCTGTCAGAGAACCACTCCCCGCCCATCTTCGCCAGGATCGTGGACTTATGGCGGCCCTGGGAGCCCACCAGCACCAGCATGGTGTCATACTTGCAGCCGGGGTGCATGACTCTGGCTACCGCTGCCACAAAGGCCTTGCGGGTCACAGCCCGGACATAGGGGGAATCCTCCGCCCCCAGATAATCGACGAACAGCCCGTCCAGTCGGGGCACTCCATCCCACTCCAGACCGCTCAGGTACTCCCGTACCGGATGGTACGCCTGGTCACTGGCGCAGGCCGCCACCGCGTCCAGAAGGTCATTCTTGGATGTTTTTCCAAAGAAGGGTTCCAAATAGATCCGCAGCTGTGCCGCGTCATCGTCGCCCCAGGTTTTGGAATCCCCGGGCCGCTTCCAGGGAAGCTCTCCCACAAGATCGATGCGCCCGGAGAACAGGTTCAGCTTCAGTTTCCCCCGCAGTTTGGGGTCGTGCTCCAGCGCCGTGCGGAGGTTCTTCATGGACTTCTCCGGAGCGCCCTGAGAATTGGTGTCCAACTGATGCCGCCAGCTGCCGTCCTCTTCCGCCGCTTCCTGGCCGAAGGCGTCCTGGGCTTTTTTCCAGCGCTCATCCAGCAGCAGCGCGGCGACCTGACTGTCCCCGGCCGCCATCTCGCACATGGCGGTATAGGAGGGAAGCCGGTTGGTTGGGGTCCCCGGTGCCGCCTCATCGTCCTTGTCGCCAAACTTATGGATGCGCACCAGGTCGAAAGCGTTTACCAGCTTTCCTCCGCAGGGGTCGGTCGCATGGTGGGAATAGAGGAATTTCCCGTTGTCGTACAGCACCGCGCCGCCAGTGGTGGAGCCGCCGGTGAAGGTGAAGCGCCCAGGCATCGCGTCTACGGGCTCATAGATCCCCGGAAGAAACGTCGCCATTGCCGCCTCAATATCGTATACCCGGCAGAAGGCTCCCACAACGCCGTTTTTGGTCAGAGGATCACCCTGCCTTGCGGCCAATCTTGCCGGTGCAATTGCGCCGGGCACAGCTGGCCACGAGGTATAATCCCGCCAGTCCGCATAGGTGGCCAGCAGGCCGTCGGCAGACAGCATAGGCTTGTCCGCGAAATGGTAGACGGCTTCCCCGTCGGCGCAGCTGCTGGGCCAATACATCAGACGGCTGGCCTCAAAGGTGGACGGATCTGCCAGCTCCATTCCGATGAGCTCGGCCATACGCCGGGCGCAGGGTTCATATTCATCGGCTGTGCAGGATCTGTCCAGAGGCAGCAGCACCCGCAGCCGGGGTGCCGAAGGCATATGCTTTCGTGTGGAATATACGCAGTAGCCGCAGCCCAGAGCTTCCACCCGGCGCAGCACATCATCCGTCCCCCCGGCGGGGATATTATCCAGATCCAGCGTCAGGACGTCACGCCCAGTCACGGCCCCTGCTTTGCGGCGGGGGCCATTCAGAGTGCCGGCGACGAAACCGCCCACATCCTTTAGATCGTCCTGCTGGCTCTTGGGCATCTGGAGATATTCCGCCAGAGATTCAGCCCCACGGGCGGGCACGCTGAGACGCGTGTACAGTTCCGACAGCAGCATCGTCTGCGGCTGCCACTGTGTCGCCCGCCGGCTTGCGCCGACCGTAATTGTGATTTGTCTGTCGTATAACATTTTCTTCTCCCCCATTTTCTGGGTAGGTGGTTTATTGAATCAATCCGCTGAGCGTGGTAACGGGGCACCGGTCACAACGCCGCTCCGGCACGGTTTCAGGGTCTTTATCTGACCCCCGGAACTGACAGCACTGATCACAGATTGCTTCGATCAGAGCAGGTGCGTCTTTCTCGATTGCGCCCAGCTTCTGAACCACGGATTCCTTGTTGTGGGGAGACCAGAATCCGGCCTTGATGCCGTTGCATCGTTCGCTCGTATATTTCATAAACTCAGTCCTTTTTGAAGAAATCATTGACCCATCCGTCGGCATTCAGAGGCAGCCCCCCGGCCCAGGATGGCACCTGGCTCATGATACGGATCACGTCATCCAGATCTGCTTTGTCCGGCCCGGCATCGATCACCACTTCGTCGTGGATATGGAACACCACCGGATAGCCAGCCGCTTCCAGACGGTCGATGGCCTCGGCCAGGCAATCCCTGGCGACGGCCTGGGTGATGTTCTCCACCAGCTTCCCCCCGTAGGTCTCCAGTCGCTCCCATTTCTTGGTTTTCTGGTTCATGCCCCAGTATCCCAGACTCGGCTGACCGAAACGGTTGACGCCCATATGCGGCTTGGCATAGTACAATTTTCGCCCGCTGGGGAGCCGGATTGTCAGGAAATCCAAGTCGTTGTCCGGGTCGCTTTCCCTGGCAAAAGCCAGACGCCCGTCCCAGAGCCCGATACACCTTCCGGTATTCACAGCCTCCCTGGCCGCCGCATCCACGGTGTACCAGAAATTCACGATATTGGGGTTCGCGTTGCGCCAGCGATCCACGATGTCCGGAAGTTCCTCTTCCGTCAAGCCGTTGCGGAGCGCACCCATACTGACAAGAGACCCGGTGCCGCCCTGATACCCCAGCGCCAGCGTGGCCACTTTGCCCTTCTGGCGGTAGCTGTACTCCGGGCTGCCTTTTTTGATTCGTTCCAGAGGGATGTTGAACATCTGACTGGCGGTGGCCTCATAGATTTTCCCGTGGGTGCGGAATACATCCAGCACCCATTCTTCCCCGGCAAGCCAGGCGATCACCCGGGCCTCGATGGCGGAGAAGTCCGCATCTACCAGGGTATGCCCCGGGCTGGCCGTAAAAGCGGTACGGATCAGCTGGGACAGCGTGTCCGGCACACTGCCGAATATGACCTGAAGGGCACCCCGCTGCCGGCTCTCCACCAGCTGCCGGGCCATCGGCAGCAAGTCGCCGTCAATGTATGTCCTGGGCAAATTCTGTGGCTGCACGATCCGCCCCGCCCAGCGCCCTGTCCGGTTGGCGCCATAGAATTGCAGCAGACCCCGGACACGTCCATCGGCGCATACAGCTGCTTCCAGGGCGTTGTATTTCTTGTTGCTGGTCTTGCCCAGCTCCTGCCGGATCTCCAGCATACGGCGGGCGGATTCACTGGAAAGGTCCTTGCCCAGCAGGTCGGAGACGGTTGTTTTCCGCAGATCCGCGACCTCCTCCCCGGTCTCCTCCTGGAGCCATGCGGTCAGCTGCGCCACACTGTTAGGGTTATCCAGCCCGGAAAGCCGCATTGCCTCCTGCAGGTACTCCTGCCGGACGGCGGCATCCAGATCCAGCGCGCCCTCCACCATGGCCCGGTCAACGGCAACGCCCCGAAGGTTGATAATCTGATCCGTGACCCACTGGGCCTGCACTTCTTCCGGGACTGGGAATCGGGACAGGCGGTGCTCGATCTCCATCTCTGTCACAACATCCTGGGCGTTGTAGGCCTTGAACAGCTCCCACTTTCCGGGATCGTGGTGCGGAAGGTTTCTTGTGCGGCCGCCGTTGGTCTTTGACGGTGCGCAGGGGATGCAGAAATATTTGATCAGCGCTTTACCTGTGGCCAGCTTCTGTTTATCCTGGGGAAGCCCCAGGGCTTTGCCTGTGGCATCCAGCCCGGCGGTATAGCCGCAGTACAGTCCGTGGAGCATGGTGCAGCGCCACTGGCGGAGGAAAGCCGCGCCCTCCTTTTCCGGGTTCCAGCGAAAGTGCCTGCACAGGCAGTACCATTCAAAGGCCGCGTTGTAAGCGTGCTTGATATATGCGGGGTCCTTCAGGGCGTTGATCAGCCACAGCGGAATACAGCTGCTCATGCCGCCGCTGGCCAGATCAATGACCTCCACAGGCCCGCCATCGAGGCTGTAAGCGATCAGGAGGATCTGGAAGGCAGGGCTCTGCGCGTATTTGTAGAGCCCGGCCTTGCCGATGTCCACATCGCTGTACGTCTCGATGTCAATACTCAAATGATGTACAGCGTCCATGGCTTACATGGGGTATCCAGTAAAGGGGTTGATCTGAGGAGCGGCGGCGCCCCAGGGTGCCTGAGAGGGCATTGCCGCGTTGTACCCAGAGGCGGGGGGCGCCCCGAAGGCTGCGGCTGCGGGATTAGCAGCGCCTACCGGCTGGAAAGCGTCCTGGGCGGTTACCCGGGCGCTCAAAGGCTCGCCGTCCCGGGTCTTCTGCAGCCCGTTCAGGCCGCAGCCGATTCCTTTTTTTCCCGCGCTGTTGTATGCGAAGAAAGAAACGGATACGTTGCCCCACATACCGGAGTAGACCTTCGTGGGGTCGATGATAGGCTGTACCTGAGCATCAACCACAAAGGGAGGATGATCTGCCTTTGCGGATGCGGTGAACACCCAGCAGCCCTTACATTCTTCGCCGAAGGCCTGTCCGTCACTGGGGCGGACGCCGTCGCCATCGTGGACGCAGATTGCGGGCTGAGGCGGCCGGACGTTGTTCCATTTGGTGCTGGCACCGGCATCGATGGCCGCCGCAATGGCCTGGTCGATGATGGCTTTCGCCTGGGTGTTGGACTTTGGCACCAGGATGGTGACGGAGAACTTTGCCTCGCCGTTGGGGTTGTTGTGGGGGGCCTTCGCCTGGAAAACATTCAGGTAAGAAAAACGAACGTCATTGATTGTAACTGCTGCCATTTTGGTTAATCTCCATTTCATTAAAAATTTGTAGTAATGCTTTTGTCTTGTTTAATGCGGCTTTTGTGCGTTTTACTGCATTTTGAAGCCGGTTATTCTCTTGCATGGTCTCTACCGCATCTTTTGTGCGGGATTTTGTATTGACGTACTTCCAGCCTGCCGTAAACTCTTCTTTTGCTTTTGCGTGGGCCGAAGCCGCGGCGGATGCGTTTTCCTCCAGAATGCTACGCAGCTTCCGCAGTTCCGATTCGTTCCGGTAATCCCGGGAGGCTAATTTGAGAAGCTTTTTTATGTTCGCCCTGGGCAATGTGTCAAGTGCATCCGCATCCAACACCACCCGAAAGTCGCCATACCGTATCTCTATGGTACGCATCACTTTCCTCCAAAAGCGATGGCCGCGGCATTGTAAGGCGGGCGCTTATCGCTAGCCGGAACGAGGGCGGGCTTTCCGGGCTTTTTGACCACCAGGCCTTCCGCCGCTTCCGAAAATACCTTTTTTCCAAGGGCCTTTTCCAAGCCGGCGACACTGCAGGGCTTGCGTTCCCACAGCAGCTCCTCCGCAACACCCCGCTGCTGCAGGGCCTGAAAAGCCGCGTCCTGGTTGTTCCATTCTCTGGATCCGCGTCCCTCCACAACCTTGAAGCCAGTGATCTCCCTGCCCGCAAGGGCGGCGGACAGCGCGTATTCTTTCAGATCCTCTACCCAGGCGGCCAGTGTCTGCGCACGGCGCAAAATGTCACCGACTTCTGCGTCGGACAATAGCGCTGGGGCGTTTTTCCCGGGCCCCTCCGGGGCGCTGGAACGCTGCGGTTTTGCTCCAACCATAGGCTCCATCTCCAGCATCTGCCGCGCCCGGGCAGAGCACTGCGCTTTTGCCGGGCAGAACCCACACCAGTCGCCGGCGCTGAATCCTCCCTTGCCATCGTAGGCTATCCGGGCGATCGGTTTCACCGTGTTGAATGCCCAGAGTTTGAGCGCCTGTACCGTGGTCTCCCAGGTCTTGGTACCTCCAGCGTTAGGCTGGACGATCTTCAGCACCGCCCGCTGAATGGTGTCGCCGTAAATTGGGGCGTAGACCTGAAGGGCACCCAAAGCATAGAGCTTCATCTGGGAGTTATCTTCCGCCTCAACGGGAACACCGGCGCCGTTTTTGTAGTCGATGATGACGATGGTGCCGGACCCGATCATGATGCAGTCGGCTGTGCCGAACCCCTCCGGGACAGAGTCCGAAAAATCCACCCGCGTCTCCAGTGCAACAAAGGGGGCCTTTTCAAAGGAAAGGGCGGTCTCCTTCAGCACTTCCAGGTAGGTATCGGTGTTTTCGTCCATGCTCTTATCGAAATGGGGGCTGTCCCGCAGCTTTTTCAGCTGGGCGTTGTAAGTACGCGCGCTCATGGGCTCCAGGAAGTATTTCCGGGCTTTCAGTTCGGCAATGGCGTGTGCCACACGGCCGGCTTCCGCATAGGGACTTGTCCGATTGGGGAACTGCTCCGCAAGCCGCGCCGATCCCGGACAGTTCAGCCATCGATGGGCGCTGCTGGCCGAAAGCAAAGCGTGCTGTTCGGGGGAGGGCATCAGATCTTCGCCCCCAATCCCCGCAGAGCGGTAGCGAAGGCGCCATAGTGCTCCGGTTTCACGTCCGTCACAGCCTGAACGCCGTACTGCGCCAACAATGCGTTGACCTGGGGCATCAGACCGGGATTCTGAGAGATCAGATCCGCGCCGGCCTTGGCAATCTGGGCCAGCGTGTATGTGGGACCCTGCGACAGGGGAACTACCGATGCGGCGGTGGGCGCAGGATTTGCGGTGTTCACGGGAGTGCTGGTCGCGGGTACCGCGGGAACGGAAACGGGAGTAGGCGCGGGCACGGGCATTGGTGCGGCAGTCGTTTCGACCGCAGGAGCCGTGGGCGCCTCCACAGCTTCGGGAATGGAATTTCTCGCCAGCAGCTTCGCGGCTGCCAGAAGGTCAGGACAGGCAATGGTTACACGGATCTCAAACATATTGACTTTTTCCTTTCACATAAGTAGAATGTAGGCGGATTAGTTTTGTGAGCTGCTTTCCGGTCTTGCACACCGGGAGGCGGCTTTTTTCTGCTCCTCGCGCCTTTTCCTTCGGTATTCCCGCTGGTAGGCGTTCCATTTTTCTCGGTTGGCTTCACGATACGCAGCCTGCTGGGCAGCGATCTTCTCTCGGTTGGCTTCACGATACGCAGCCTTCTGGGCAGCGATCTTCTCTCGGTTGGCTTCACGATACGCAGCCTGCTGGGCAGCGATCTTCTCTCGGTTGGCTTCATAATACGCAGCCTTCTGGGCAGCGATCTTCTCTCGGTTGGCTTCACGATACGCAGCCTGCTGGGCAGCGATCTTCTCTCGGTTGGCTTCACGATACGCAGCCTTCTGGGCAGCGATCTTCCTGCCGCGATTATCCAACTTATCCAGTTTCGCTTCCCGATCCAGACCCCGGCTGAAATTCAGGTCTTCCTGCGTCAGCGTGAAGCTCTCCTCGATCTCATCATCGGCCCGCCGGAGCTCCTCCAACTCTGCCTCTGTGAAAAGTTTCGCCATGGCCGTTCCCTACACCAGCGCCAGCACTGTGGCGGTCACGGTCACCAGCAGCCCAGCCGCCGCCAGAATCAGGCTGCCGATACCGCCGCCCTTCCGGGCCTGCGCTGCCTCATAGGCGGCATAGCTCTGGGCCTGCTTCATGGGCACGATGTAGCCGATCTCGGTGAGCACACCGCTACGGCGGGGGTTATCGTGCACCATTGCGAACACTTCCGCGTTCTGCTTTTCAAATTCGTTCATGATGAATACTCCTTTGCTAATTTTTTGATGTCCTGTGTGGTGTAGCCCAACGCCTTCAGGAGAATGCCGGGGTCTGGTTTTACAGCCTTGACGATGGCGCGGAGAACGCCGAAGGGAATCGTTTCCGGGTTTCGGATGTAGTTGCCAGCCGTCGCCTGACACACGCCAAGGACTGGAGCCAAGGAACGCTGGGTGCCATATCCGAACCGCGCCCGCTGGGCGTTCAGCTCGCCCATGAAGTCTGCCATCGCGTCCCGCTCTGCATTCTGGCGAAGTCTTGGCATGAAATAGCCTCCTTTATTGAATATTGAATTTCAGTGTGGTAAAATCACATCGGAAGGATGTGATTTTGTGTCTACAGAAGTAATTTGCGCACTTATCTCTGTTGGCGGTGCGCTGTTGTCTGCTCTTATTTCATATGGCGTGTCGCGTTCAACAGCAAATAAAGAGGTAGAAAGAATGCGCCTTACATGGGAACGGGAAGATGTTGTATCTTCCGACGATGAATTTGCTGCTATGTCTTCCTCTGTGGCTAAGTTTGTTCAATCAGGCCGAACATCGTGCCAACAAGCTGCAATGGCTGAAATTGCAGCAATAAGGTCTAAAGAAAGCGGAAACCTCGCGTATCTTTTGGATGACCTTTACTTTGCAGTTCAGTCTGGCAACATTGGAAATTCCGATGTCTGCTTAACCAAAGTGATTGACGAAAAGAGAGATGCAAAGCGCAAACAAAATACTTCCCGCAGAAATAAGCCAATGAAGTAAATCTTTTTTTGCGCTATTTACGTCTTTGAAGTACAGAGCATCAAGAGATGCCTTTGCAGCAAACCAAGCAGAAACATAAATCAGCGCAATTAAATTTCCGTTCGTTTCATGAACCTCCTTTCAGTGCCGGTTTATTGGACTGTATTTCTGCTGCGATGATGTATCATCGTCAGAAAGCAGTTCATCGATGGCGCATCCATACAGGTCAGCAATGCGGACAAGCATGGACGCTCTTGGCATTGTTTTTCCAGTTTCCCACTGGCAAACAGACGCCGGAGCGATTCCCAGCTTTTCTGCGACAAACGCCTGCGAATAACCGGCTTTTTTGCGGGCAGATAAAAAGCTCAAAATTTCTTCCTCCTTTACTAAGTTAATACTTGACAACTTAGTAAGTTTCGCTTAATATAAGAAGTACCACCAACTCATATCTTGCGAAACACTTACTAAGTTCTCACGGGGATTTTCTGCGCTTTTTAAGCGCAAGCTTAGTATACGCTAAGTTTGACTTAATGTCAACCATAATTCCTTAGTTTTTACTAAGTTTGCTGTTTTGCACAAAAAGGACGGGGAAATTATGGACACCTTAGCAATAATTAAGCGAATTGAGCTGCGGATTGCTGAACTTGGGATGTCAAAGGCCGACTTTTATAAGAACAGCGGTATTTCGTCCGCCTCATACTCCCAGTGGAACACCGGAAGGTATAAGCCCACAGACAAGAAGCTCCAGCAGGCGGCTGACTGTCTTGGCGTAACATTGGAATATCTCCGGGAAGGAAAAGAAAAAGCGCCCACCGAGAACGGTGAGCGCAAAGATGTGCTGGACGATGTGGATATTGCGTTTTACGGAGAATACAAGGAACTGACCGAGGAAGACCGGGCCACGATCCGGGACATGGTTTCCGTCATGCGAAAGAGAAGGGCTTCGGAAAAGTAAACAGGAGCTGCGAACGTGTTTGAATTATCCCAATTTTACGACTACTGCAAAGGACACGACATTCTGATCATTCCATTTGCCGGTATGCCGTCTGCCGGGGCCACCCTGCGCGACGGGCCAGACTATGGCATTTTTCTGGACTTCACGAAGATCATGACCACCCGCCAACTGCGCGGCATCTGTGCCCATGAGCTGGGCCATGTTTCCACCGGGGCGCTGCACAAAGTCAGCAGTCCATTCGAGACAGTGGAGCGAAGCGAACACCGCGCCAACCGCTGGACAGCGGAGCACATCCTGACAGAGGAAGATTTCCGGGAAGCCTTTGCCGCCGGGTATACCGAGCCTTGGCAGCTTGCGGAATACTTCGACCTGCCGGAGCAGGATGTTATGAAGGCGTTCTCCTATTGGAGAGACTGCCGGGGAATTGATTTTTCATAATACAAAACCATAAACATAATGCAAGAGGAAAGAGGCTTGATGGCTGTGAAAAACTATGAACTGGAACAATACAGCGAAGAAACATTTGAAAGCATTAAGCATATAAACGAATATGGACAGGAATACTGGTTGGCCCGCGAGCTTGGACGTGCTTTGCAATATGCGGATTGGCGTAACTTTGAAAATGCGATTTTCAAGGCCATGGATGCTTGCAAAAACAGTGGTGTTTCTTTGGATGACAATTTCGGCGAAGTCACCAGTTTCACAAAAATGAATAACGGTAAACCAAGAAAAATTAGTGATTATGCACTAAGCAGGTACGCGTGCTACCTGATCGTGATGAACGGTGACCCGTCGAAATCCGTCATTGCCGTTGGACAGACATATTTCGCGGTAAAGACGCGCCAGCAGGAATTGATTGATAACTACGATCAACTTTCCGAAGACCAGAAACGCCTATCGATACGAAACGAAATGGCCGCCCATAATAAGTCCTTGGCAGAAGCGGCTCAGATGGCGGGTATCGCAGATCAGCGAGATTACGCCATCTTCCAGAATAAAGGCTATCAAGGATTGTATGGAGGACTTGGCGTGAAAGAGATTCACGCACGAAAAGGCTTGAAAAAGAATCAAAAAATTTTAGATCACATGGGAAGTACAGAACTAGCAGCAAATCTATTCCGGGCCACGCAGACAGATGAAAAACTCCGACGCGAAAATATTCAAGGGAAGCAGGCTGCCTACAATACGCATTACGAAGTTGGAAAAAAAGTTCGGCAAACCATAAAGGAACTCGGAGGAACAATGCCGGAAGATCTTCCAACTCCCGAAAAAAGTATTGCACAGATTGAGCGTGAGCAGAAAAAGCTAAAGAATAGTGGAGAGGATTAATTAGCGTAAAAAACCGCCCCGGTGTTACCAGCACCGAAGCGGTCAGCGATTGGAAGTGTTACCAGCACTGCCAATCAATACAGTCAGCACCCACCCACGACGATAGGGGCAGTCTGCCTATTTATGATACCAGAAAAGCCCCGGAAAGGCAAGGCCAAAATGGCAAAACGGAAAAACAAGCCGTCAATAAAGATGCCGAAAATCACCATCCTGCCATCTGGAATGGCCCACACCCGTGTTCTGATAAACGGTGAGCGCATATCGATCACCAAGGAAACAGAAGAAGCCTGCATTGCTGAGTATCTCGCACTGAAACACAGAGTGATCGAAGCAGAAGAAAAAACGAAGAAAAAGAATGTCACCCTGTCGGAAGCACTCAAAAAGTACATCGACAAGCGGGACGGCCGGAAGTCTCCGGCCACCATAAAAGGCTATCTATCCTACAAGGATAACCGTCTGCAATCCATGATGGGCGCCAACGTGTACACCACCACAGACGCCCAGTGGCAGGCGGCGGTTGACCGGGATTTTCGCAAACTGTCCGATAAATACAGAAAAAATGTGTGGATGTTCTTTGCGTCCGCTATCGAAGAAGAAACAGGACACCGCCCAAAGATAGAGATCGACAACCCGGTCAGGAAGGAACGGCCTTTCCTTGAGCCGGACGAAATACCCGCATTTGTAGAAGCAATGAAAGGCAAGACGGCAGAGATAGCCGCCCTTCTGGAGCTGTCCAGCCTGCGCTTTTCCGAGGTACGCGCCGTGAGAGGTACGGATATAGACCTGAAAAATAACCGCGTCAGGGTGCACGGAGCCGCCGTGTACGGTAAGGACGGGAAGCTGGTGCAGAAGGAAGCGAACAAAACCGCTGCCTCTGACCGATACGTCCCTCTGATCCCGCCGCTGCGGCAGGCGCTGGAAGGACGGACACTGACGGATGACTACATTGTGAAGATGACCTGTGCCGGGGTGTACAAGCAGATCAACCGGGTGTGCGCCGCCAACGGCCTGCCGCAGGTTGGAAATCACGGACTGCGGCACAGCTTTGCGTCTCTTGCCTACCATCTCGGAATCCCAGAAAAGATCGCCATGGAAATCGGCGGCTGGGAGGACAGCAAAACCATGCACGACATCTACACCCACCTTGCAAAGAAGGACATCGCGAAGCGGTCTGAGGACTTCTCAAACTTCTTCCTCCCGGAGAGTGAAAAGGCCAAATTGGCAACGGAATTGGCAACGAAAAATAAATTGTCTTAGAGCCGCAACGGGTTTAGCATTTTTTTAATCGGGTTCGAGTCCCATTATCCACCCCATAAATTAAGAGGCACCCCATTGGGGTGCCTCTTAATTTATGGAATGGATACGGGACTCGAAAGGCGGAAAAGAAAACATGCCGGTGGCATGTTTTCCCGCCGTGGGAGAGTCCATGGTTTTCAGAACGCGGTCCGTAGGACCGTGGGCTGAAAACCATAACCGGTGTCCGGGGGCACCCCAACGGGGTGCCTTTCTTTTATGGAATGTTTCTATTCAGTAGCCGCTCAAAATCCCAATGCGTTTGTGTAAAATGCAGAAAAATTTCAAGCAATACAGCAATGGTTAATTTCAGCTGTGGATAACTTTTTGCTTCAGATCCCGAGTGTAAAAAGTCATACCCACTGTT
>JALFXH010000003.1 GCA_022786965.1 Clostridiales bacterium | reverse complement strand
GCGCACCAGTGATCGGCTGTGCAAGGAAAACGGATTGTCCGTGGTAAAGCCCGGCCAGAGTAAGGGCAAGAGCTACGCCGAATGGGACGCCCAGCGGAAAGGGACAAGCTGGAAAGCGAAGCTCAAAGCAGCCATTGATATAGGTACGATATGGAATTTTGGTATGTGAAATAGCTTGTCCTATCTGTATTTTTAGGTAGGTTGTCCTTTTAAAAACGTAGCATGAAAAAACTCGTACAACAAAAAATCCTGTATTTTCAAGGGTTTTCAGCCACGTTGTTCTTGCACAGTCGTACCATCAGCCGCCAGATCCTCCACCAGATCTGCCATGGGATCGCCTTTGACCGCCATACTGGCAGCATTCCAGGGACTGCCGGAAGCAGCAGTTGGGTAGACGCCAACGGTATGGTCAACAAAATAGGGAGCGAAACCGGCATCTTTGATCTGGCTGTCGTTCAGATTTCTCGTCAACTGATGCACAATGGCGCCAATCATCTCTAAATGCCCGAGTTCATACGGCCCACCATGATAGAAATGATTGTGCAATATCACTAGAGCATATGGGCGGTGGCTACACTTTGAAGTGAAAGTCCAGCTCCATCGGCTCCGGCACACCAAATCTACGGTTATCAGAATCCTTTTTCTTTCTGGAATAAACAACTTTTTCTATACACTTCTTCAATAGCAGATTCTTTTCCCTGACGGAAGCTTCTGGATCCCGTAGGCTGTTTACCGCCGAAATGAAGGTTTCCCGCTTTTGAGCATAGTCGACTTTCTTGGGAACTGTCTCCCTTGCAGACTGCAGCTGTTTCTGAACGTTTTCCTTTTCGCGGACAACGTTACTGTTCAGCTGCTCAAAAATGTGCTTCGGCATTCCTTCCTGCGTGTACTTATCCCACTGCGCAAGCTCCAACCGTTCCAGATCCTCCAGCCGCTTTTCCAGCTTGGCAATGACACGCTGCTGAACCGCTGCGCTGTCATCCGGCTCGCGTTCAATCTTCAATTCGAAGTCGGAGATTGCCTGATCCAGAGCCTCTATAACGGCGTCTGAGAACTCAGCCACGGTGCAGGATGCTGTTCCGCACTCGGTTTGGTTTTCACAGAGCAGGCGAGGGGAGCAGCGTTCTACGCCCTTGTTCATATACTGCCGCCGTGACATTCTGGCACCGCATTGACAGTAAACGATCCCGGCAAATGGATTTACGTTCCTGGCCCGGTCCTTTACAGGCGGCAACTTCCCTTTAACGGCCTGAACCGCATCCCACAGGTCTTTATCAATGATGGCGGGATGCTTCCCGGGGTAGGATTGATAATCGTGGTTTCTGGGCCGTGTGGCGATCACATCGCCGTCCTCCACCACTTTTACCGTTTTCCGTTTGTTCCAGTGCACCATGCCGATATAGTGATCGTTTGTGAGCATCTGCTTGACACTGGACGTTACCCATTTCCCGCCGTCTGCCGTGGCGATGCCCATGTTCCGCAGAGTCCTGGCAATCTGGCAGGCGCTGGTTCCGGAGGCGTACATCTCGAAGACCATTTTTACGATGGGCGCACGGTCTGGGTCCGGTTCCAGCGTATGACACTTTCTCTTTCCGTCCTTTATTACGACCTTCCTATAGCCGTATGGCGGCTTTTGACCGATAAAATTACCGTTTTGGACGGATAGCAACCGACCGTTGCCCATAATCCGCTTCTGATACTCAAGAAATTCATTTCCGCGCTTCAGCTCCCGCTCGAACATATCCCGATCCCGTTCATCGCGTAGGTCATAAGTGTATTGCAGCGTAATGACGATGGTGTTGGAGTAGCGCAGAAGCTTGACAAGCCGGCCGATGTCTTCCAGGTCGCCACGGCTGAGACGCTGCGGCTCTACAATCAGAACGGCCTTCACTCTGGGCGACTCGATACGGCGCAGCAGCTCCTGCACCTTCGGGCGGCTTTCGATGGTCTCACCGGACACGACCTCTCGATAACGGTTTCCCTCCGGGATTGTCTTGCTGTCCGGGAAATTTCGCTGCACCCAGTCGTCCAGCATCTGTTCGTGTTTAGACAGAACTTCCTCAACGGACAGGGCCGGGTCGTCGGTTCTGGATTTGCGCAGATACATGAGAATGTCGTCAACAGACATTTTTGGTAACTGCCACATATTCACGGCTCCTTTCTTTGTTTTTCGCCCCGGCGCGCCAACACCGGGCGTTTTGATTGTGTCAATTTGGACACAATCAATTACATTTTTTACACGGAGTAAAGCCACGGGACTTCGCCTGAGAAATCGTAACCTCCTGCGGATTGCTCATATTGCTGCAGGAGGAGCGGCTGTGAAATTTTGTACCTCCGTTTGTCGGTATCCATACCATTTCCTCTCTCGGCTCTGTGGCTTTTGTCGTGGGAGGTACGATGACTTCCGGTTCTGTGGCTGGTTCGGTATGATACTCGGTGGCGGGTATGGTAGCTGGCACCTCAGTGGTTTCGGGCGCAACGGTTTCCTCTGTATCGGAAGGCGTTTCGATTGTTTGCGGAACAGTGGTAGGTGAAACTGTTTCAGGTGCGGTGGTTTCTTCGATGGTCGTTTCTATAGCTGCGACTTCCGTAACAATCGGCTCGGTCGGTACTGGGGCGTTCTCCTGCGCGCCGCCGCAACTGCCAAGCATGAAGAAGCAGAGGAAACCGGCAATGTAAGAGCCGATCTTATGTCCTTTTGTGACGGACTTCCCTTTCTTTGCATAAACATACTGGGCGGTGAGCCAGATCGCGTCACCAAGCCATCCGATGAGGAATAGACCAAGTGTAAACACATACAGGATGCCAATTCCAATCTTCTTACGATAGAACTTGTGCGCTCCGAAATAGCCAAGCAGCCATGCGAGCAGCAGTTCTGCCTTCGTGACGGCTGGACGGTTTTCAGGCTGATCCTGGAATCCTCCGTCTCCGGTCGGCCTGACGATTGGTTCGATTTCGTTAGTATTTCTCATTGCGCTTCCTCTTTTCTCTTTTTTACTATCCTTCACGAAAGAAATGCCTGTCCCGGGGACACTGGTCGTGGTTCGCGTGCCTCCGTTGGCCTTTTTAGTGAAGCGGAAGCCTTTTCCGCCCACACTGTAGCCGACGCCGGACTTGCTGAAATTGATCCGCATGGGACCGGCCTTTACGCTCTTTCTGAATCGAAAGCCCATCGCAATCCCTCTTTCTATGTGTAGCCGTGAAAATGCGGCTGTTATGTTTAACATAACACAACGTGTGCGCTGTGTAAACACTTTTCCATCGACAAATGGCATAAATATTTGCTATCAAGAAATCTGTCTCTCGCTTTTCCATAATTTACCGGCAGACAAACGGCCCGTCAGCCTCTACAATGCAGAGCGGAGGTTGATTTTATGAACTATGAAAACTACAAAAAATCCAGGAACGCGGCATGGGAGATTCTGCTGGCCTGCCGGGTGGAACAGCTGCCGGTGGATCTGAACGCGGTACTTCGGCATTTGGGAGTGCGGGCGTATTCCTACAGCCGGGTCCTGGATTTGCTGGAATCCACCGGGCTGGCGGAGGTCGCCAAACAGGTTTCGGGGATGACATTCTACGCCGGGTCTCAGCCTGTGATCCTGTTCAATGACGCGGAAACACCGCAGCGCGTACGATTTACCATCGGGCATGAGCTGGGGCATATTGTGCTTGGCCATGTGCAGCCCGGAGAATACACCCACCAGAACCGGGAGCCGCAGCCGGGCGACAGTCCAACGGAACAGGCGGCGAACCGCTTCGCGGCGGATCTGCTGGCCCCGGCCTGTGTGCTATGGGGGCTTGACCTGCACCTGGCGGAGGATATCGCCGAGGTATGCAAAATCTCCATCCAAGCGGCCCGTTTCAGAGCCGAGAGGATGGAGATTTTATATCAGCGGAATAAGTTCCTTCTTCACCCGCTGGAACAGGAAGTATACAGGCAGTTTGAGCCGTTTATAGATAGCCCATGACATAAAACCAGTTGCAATCTATGCCATGTTATGCTATCCTTTATGTGGGCAGGAAACTGCCCGGTGCTGCCAATAACGGTAGGCGGTTAACCCCTCCCGAGGGGTGCGCTTCTCACCCCTGACAGATAGAGAGGGGGTGGTCGATGTGGTGACTTATGGCGAACTGTTTCAGTTCTGTCTGGTACTTATCGGCTTTGCGGGCCTGATTTATCAGGTAACGAAAAAGAAGTAATCGCCGGCCCCTGAGAAAGTTCGGCGATTACTTTGCTAACTGATCGGGGCTAACCGTCTATCGGCAGCACCTTTCTATGCTTAGTATAATCCCCTGACATGGATTTGTCAATATGCCCGTCTCGGCAAATGTGCCGGGACGGTTTTCTTTTTATCAAGGGATGATGTCGGATTCCATATCAGGCAGCTGAATATCGGTGTTCGCATTGCTCAGGGCGTCCTGATCAACGGCACCGCGGGCCGCTACCTTCGGCAGCGTCAGGGGTTTCTCCTGGCGCTCTTTCTTTGTGTCCAGATTGGACACGATCTCTCTGGCGCAGTCCGTCAGCATTCCCCAGAATTCCGGCGGTAGCTTTGCCATGGCTGCTAGAAGATCACTCCGAGCATCTGGAGCCCCAGTTAACACATCACCAAAGAACCGTTCAAGCCGATCGTGCTGGTTGCTCTCCATGTGCATAGGGCCTTCGCCGGTGCGAAGCCACGTTTCGTTTACGCGAAATTCCCGGCAAATATCGGCGATTGTTCTGTCACTTGGACTAGAAGCTCCTGAACACATCATTGTGACAAATGCGGCAGAAACGTTTATTTTCTCAGCAAATTTTGCTTTTGTAAGGCCGCTTTCTTTGACAATGAGAGCAATTCTGTCCTTCATTGTATCACCTCCAAAGACAATTTATCATACATCAGTAAAATAGTCAACAGGAATATTAAGCGAATTAATAATTTACTATTGACAAACTAATGTGGTTATGATATATATTAATTACATTAACTAGCCGATAACCACATTAAGGAGGTGACAACATGGCAGAGAGAGAAAAAGGCATGAATGATCTGCATGAGCTGCTGGAACAGGTTCCGCCCGAGTACCACGAGCAGGTAGCACGGGATTTGGAGCACACCGTCAATATCATTCTGCGCACGCTGGAAATGGTGCGCAAGGCGGGCTGATTCAAACCAGAAAGGAGGGGCGGACGATGCCCATTGTGGTATCCCGGGAAACCGGGAAGATCATCAGTGCACCGGAACTTACGCAGGCCGACCGTGACCGGGGCTGGGAGGCTGTTGCCAGAGCCTTTGCCAGGCGGCATCCCGAGCTGCTGCTTCAGGATCTGACCGCTCCGAAGGGAGAAGTTCGGGACAATAAGCACAATACGGGCTGATGCCTGCAGAGACCGAATTAAGGAGGTGAGGGTGTGTCCGAAAAAGAATTTACTTATTTCCATGCGAAGGTGGATTTTGAAACGCTGGACGAAAAACTGAAACGCTTCGTTACGCTTCGCAATGAGCTGGTGATGCTGGCTCAGGAAATCGGATTCGAAGTGAAGTCCGGTATTCTGGAGCTGAATGCAATCGCACCCAATGCAATTGCGGTGCAAAGGGTGCAATGCGATGATTCAGTTACAGTCGTTAACGGTCATTCCAATCTAAAGGTTACTCAGGGTGAAATTGAGATGAAGGTGCAGTAAAAGTGCCGTCTCCGTTATTCTTGAGTTCCATATTGGAGTAGAAGACAATTTTATTCGCGTGTTCTTCTATTTCCAGATGCAACCCATTCGGATAGTCCAACTGAGAAAGAATAAAGGTCGGCATTTTGATCACCTTTTTCTTGATCTTTGAAAAGTCGTCTATCCACGGAGTTAATATCTTCATTTCGTTTCCTTCCGTTACTTCGTATATGTACACATGAATCACCTCCCTTCGACTGAATTCTACCAGACCGGGCGGTGAATTGCAACATCATCCTGCGCACGCTGGAAATGGTGCGCAAGGCGGGCTGATGCCCGCAGATTGGAGGGGAACAAATTGGAAGCAAAAAACGACAACAAAAGTGGTCTCAGTGTGGAAGTCAACGTAGACTGCTCTGATTTGGATGTCGCAATTGAAAAAGCGAACCGACTGAATGCGCTTTTACGAGAAGCTGCAAGCCTTATCGATTCGCTTTTTACGGGAAATCAATCAAAATCCTAATTTGCTGAGTACATACTGCTCGGTTGCTTCTTGGAGCATAGCTTCCCATGATTTGAACTTTGTGCATTTTGCGATATGGGTATCCAGTTCGTTTTCTGGGATCGATTCAAACTCATCGTTGGTATGCGCATGGAAGCCGCCAGCTTCCAATAGCTCATCAATGGACGCAAAGCGTGTGTATTTTCGCATGAATGCTCTGCTAAAAAGCTGATCGAACGGGATTTCGCGTTTCCCGTCAAGTTCGCGGGCGTTCTTCTGTATTCGGCTTAATTCCCGTTTCAGATCGTCCAACCCGTCCATTTTGATACCTGACACATTATCACCTCCCTTCTGCCACGATTGTAGCAGAACGGCGGGAGGAATGCAATACCATCATGCGCACGCTGGAAATGGTGCGTAAGGCTGGGTAATCCGTACCCCGGTCAGCCGCCGGCGCATATATCTTAAGTGACCATCTGAAAGGGAGGAGAGGCTATGCAACTGGAAACCCAAGTCATCGTAACCAAAAACGCCATCATCCGCATACACCATCCCGACCTAACAGAAGAGGAACGCGCCCGGCGTATGAAGGAAATCGAAAAAGCCGCCATCAACCTCGTGCGGGCAAACCGCAGGGCTGAGGCGGCAAAGATGGAAAGGAATTAAACTCAATGACCTACCGTGAGAAATTCCGCGCGGAGCACCCGGGAGAAGGCGCAGACTTCATACACATCCTTCGTTGCCCGCCGGGGCTTGAATATGAACCGAAGTGCTATAGCGCTGACTGCCGCGCCTGCTGGGACAGAGAAATGGAGGATGTGACCGAGGATGGAAGAGAACCATTGCCCCGTTGACCGGGGAAAGCTGATGATTGGGCTGCAAATATGCGGTAACGAAAACGTTGGGTGTAATGGGTGCCCATATGAATCAATGGCGGGTTGCGCGATAATCAGAGCCCAAGACGCCCTTGCCTACATCAACTATCTGGAGAAGCAGCTAGCCGCGAAAGCGGCGCTGTAGGCATCTGAGCCGCGTTGCCCAAATACGCGGCATCCCACCGGGGTCGTGGATCCTGTTCTGCTGAACTTCTTTCAGGCACGAGAGATGGTCTGTAACTTTCCCATCAGAAGACGGGTTCGATCCACGCCTCCCCGGAACATTTTTCACGCAGCCGTCCCGCAAGTAGTGCGGCGGGGCGGCTCATATGGGACAGTAGCTTAAATGGCAGAGCGTCGGGACCACATAGCCCGACATGGTGCCGGTTCGAATCCGGCCTGTCCCGCAAACTTATCTGATAGGAGACAATGACATGGACGTATCAATCAAAGTCAGCTATTTTGACGCACTCGAAATTAAAACTTGCTTATCCTCCAGAAGACGCGGCGTTGCTGAGCAAATTACGTGGTGCGAGGTTCGTGGAGACGCTGTGCCGCAGTATCTTCGTGAAGATTTGCAGAAACTTGACGATCTGCTTGACATTGTTACGCGGTCTATCGAGACGGCTGACAAAAAAGAGCGAGCGCGCTTCGAAAAATATGCGAGATATTATCGAGAGTAGCTGAATACGCATCCGTCCGGGGCGGGTCTGCCTTTCTTCCCGCCGCCTACGGGGTTCACAGCCCCGCGGATGCACCAGCCCTGACCTCGCAGGGCAGTGATTTTCTTTCCCCCTTTCCCTCGCCCGGCGAAAGCCGGGCACATGGTCGGCGTAGCTCAGCGGAAGAGCGGCGGTCTGCAAAACCGTGTCAGCCGCGGGTTCGAATCCCGCCCCGACCTCCACGGCGCATACGCGTCCGATGCCAGAGTGGGAATCTCCTAATCTATCTCAGCTGACAGCATGGAAAGACAGCCCGCCGGGATTGAGCCATGCCCGGCGGTTATATGGGACAGTAGTCAGGTTTAAGCAAGCATGTGCCTGATGAATTGGAAGATGCCGGTTCGATTCCGGCCTGTCCCACAAGAACCCAAAGCTGACAGAGTACGGGGGCGCAAGGCTGGGAAACCATTACCAGCAGGCGGAAGCCGGTTCTGTCCCGTCAGCATGGCCCTGTCGGGAGGGAAGCCCGTCCCGCGCTTTACGGTGAAGCGCTGAGCAAAGGACACTTTGGTATTGAAGGTGTCAAACCGTGACACGGTTCCGTACCTCAAAGGCAGAGGACTGGGCTCATAATCCATGATACCCGGGTTCGACCCCCGGCGGAACCACCAACGCCAAAGCCATGTGTGGTGCATGGCTCGGGGCTTATGCCCTGCCCGGACGGCTCGAACCGGCTAACCTCATGTAATTTTTCTTTCTTGACTCCCCGGAAAGACGGGGCCGCGGCGGGCGGAATCCCGCTACCAAGAGGCCTTTCTTTCCTGATTCTGTTTCGCCGCTTAGATCGTAAAGAAATCAGGGGCGCCAATCTGCATTTAGCCATATAGGTGCAGCGCCCGCACGGAGCGCATCCGTGCCCAGAGGTAGGCCCACAAGGTGCTAGCCCTTGAGACACCGCGAAACCGGATGGGAATACGGACGCGGGGCAACCGCTCGTTATCGGTGTTAAAGCAAACACAGAAGCGGCAGCTTGACAGCCGGGAGAGACCGGCAATATGTGGCAGTAGCGCAGATGGCAGCGCGCTTGATTTGGGATCACGAGGCCGCCGGTTCGAGTCCGGCCTGTCACACCATAGGGCATCCGCATCCTGCAATGGGTATCGGCTCCGGCAAAGCGGTACCGGCTCTTGTATGTTGCAGCATACAATCTGGGTATTTCCGCCTGCTGCGACAGGCGGCGGTATGGTTCCTTACCTCAAAGGCAGAGGGCTGGGCTCATAATCCATGATATCCGGGTTCGACCCCCGGGGGAACCACCAACGCTAAAGCCATGTGTGGTGCATGGCTCGGGTCTATGACCTGCCCGGACAGCTCGATCCGGCTAACCAGCTTCTTTGGAAAAACATGGCACCCCGGAAAGACGGGGCCGCAGCGGGCGGAATCCCGCTACCATCGCAGCCATGCGACAAGTCCCAGATGCCGAGGCTACGGACAACCTCGAACGGTGCAACTCCGTTAGGAAAATGGTAAAGTAGTCCAGCCCAGGAAAGCGCTTTCCTGGGCATCATGCCAGCGTGGTGTAATGGCAGCACAGCAGATTTCCACTCTGCTGGCGCGGGTTCGATTCCCGTCACTGGCTCCATGGTGGTATTAACAGTTTAATATAAACTGTTGGAAAGGAAAACGTGATGCCTATGATTGTCTAAGACCTGCGGCAGGGGCCGGATTATTAAATAAACGGTTCGGACATGGTTTGCGATCCGACTCCCTGCCGCAAAAAAAGTAAGCGCCGGTGCCCGCAACGCACCGACGCTCATTCAGGAACAAAGGAGTTTATTTGCAGTGTTATTATACTGCAATTTGTTCGTTTTGTCAAGGAGGTGACTGTAAAAATGGCCGTTTTCCGTGTCGAAAAGAATGATAATTATACCGTCATGTCAAACTACCACCTTCGCGACAGCGCACTGAGCCTGAAAGCGAAGGGTTTGCTTTCCCAGATGCTGTCCCTGCCGGACGAATGGGACTTCACCCTGTCCGGGTTGGCCAGGATCAATAAGGAGAGCAAGGACGCCATCCGCACGGCGGTGCAGGAACTAGAGAAGGCCGGATACATCGACCGCCGCCAGACACAGGATGAAAGCGGGAAGTTTGCCTGCAACGAGTATGTCATCCATGAGCAGCCGGTTACCCGTCTGAAAACCTACGAATACGTTGTGGCTGGGCCGAATGCGGTGCCGGATGACCATGACGCTGTTTTGGATCCACCGTTGTTGGAAAATCCGACGACGGATAATCCGTCAACGGGAAATCCGTCGCCGGAAAAACCGTTGACGGAAAATCCAACGGAATTAAATAAAGATATATCAAGTAAAGATAATAAAAAGAAAAACAAGAAAAAGAAAAAGTCCGAGCCGGAGTGGAAGCCGGAGCGGTTCGCCGGGTTCTGGGAATTCTATCGGACCAACTGCAGGGGCGAGGCGAGACTGGAGGCAGTGAAAGCATGGGACAAGCTCCGGCCGGATGACGCTCTAATTGACCGCATGGGCAAGGCCCTGCAAAGACAGATTCGTTCGCCAGACTGGCAGAACGGCATCGGCATTCCCTATGCCAGTACCTGGCTGAACAATGCCCGCTGGGAGGATGAGCCGAAGGTGCTGGACGGAACCCAGAAGCCTGAGCCGGCCCCCGTTGATTACTTCTAGGGGGTTGCGGAATGAAAATCACGAGAGAGACATGGATTCAGGCTCAGGCCGGTGTCCTTGGAAGCTGTCTGATCGAGGAAAAATGCGCGGCGGAAATTGTGTTTGGTCTGCGGGAGGACGATTTTGCATCGGAATACAGGCCACTATACCGGGCAATTGTTGACCTGTACACCACCGGAAAGCCCGTTGACCCCATCACCGTCACGCACATTGTCGGGGATGAATACCGGAAAACGATCATGGAACTGATGGAGATTACTCCGACCGCCGCCAATATCCGGCATTACATCAAGATCACCGCCGAGCAGGCCCGGGTGCTGCATATGCGGGAAATCGGAATGCAGCTGATGGACGTGGACGGCATCGAGGAAGCGCAGGAAATCATGGACAGCGCCAACGGTATGTTGGTCACCAGAAGCGGCTTGACCGCCATCAGCCTGAAAAAGCTGTTGTCCGACTTTTTTACCAGGTACACAAAATCGCCGGATTATTACGACTGGTTTATTCCCCAGATGCGCCGGGTGATCCGGCTGCGGAAGGGCAATTACATGATGATCGGCGCACGGCCCAGCGTCGGAAAGAGCGCCTTTGCCATGCAGGCGGCTGTCTACTGGGCGGTGGCGTGCGGACTGCGGGTCGGCTTTTATACCGACGAAATGAACGAGGACGAACTGACGGACCGCCTGATTGCCACTTGCGCCGGCTGCCAACTGGAGGACGTCATGGAGCGCCGGATCCCGGAACGGCAGATGCAGGACGTTGCGTCCATCTCCGCAAGAATCAACGAGGCCCCACTGTTTGTGATCCCTGCCTCCGGGCATCCGGTATCCGATATCAAGGCCGACGCCTTGAAAATGCACCTTGACATTATCATCATCGACTACCTTCAGATCGTCCCCGGACGGGGAGACAAGGAATACGACCGTGTTACCCGGGTGTCCCATGAGCTGCAAATGCTGTGCAAAAGCACCGGCATCACCGTTCTGGCCCTGAGCCAGCTTGACCGGCTCCGGGGCGCAAGGCCAACACTGGAGGATTTGCGTTCCTCCGGTCAGCTGGAGCAGGACGCGGATATCGTAGCGTTTCTGCACCGCCCGGAGGGACAAGCAAATGCGGTGGAATTTATTGTCGCCAAAAACAGGAACGGCAAGACCGGCACCACAAAGCTGGAATTTGACGGAGGCTTGCAGCGGTTTCTGTATGTCGGCAAGGGAGACAAGCCCCTGAAACCGTTTGACTACAGCACCTGCACCTTCCACCAGCCACCGGAACCGGATCCATATGAGCAGCTGGAAATGCTGCCGAATGACACGCCGGTTCCGTTCTAAAAAGAAAGAGGGAAACAAAATGACAGTTTATGAAAAAATTGCTGCCCAGCAGAAGGGGCATGAGAATACTGACATCTGGATGGTCGGTCAGCAGCTCAAGGATATTCTTCGCGGCGATCCCACGTTGGAAGAGATGGTCGACAAGGACATGGACGTAGAGGATATGTCTTTGGCCAACGCGGCGAAGAAAATCAAAGCCTGGGCAGACGAACAGCACAAGAAAACCAAGGGTTCCTGCGTCTGCGTTCCTCCCGATGTGGCGGAGGGTATCATCCGGGAATTCTACGGGCTTCCCGCCTGCGGTTCTTCTGAGCCGGCTTCGGCTCCCGTAGTTGAGGATGATGCACTCCCTGATTTCGCGGATTTCCTGTGAGGCTGCTTCCATGGATAGAGAATTGATGCGCTGTATGCTCCCGGAACGTCCGCCAGTCGGATACGAGGACTGGATCCTCCGGGAAGCGAAAGAAGATCTTCGTTTGGACTTCTTGCTTTATTCCGCAGAGCGGGTAAAGGTGTATCCACAGTTGAAAGATTACATGGAACCGAAGGATTTTGAACCAATCAAGTCCATATGGCAAACCCGGTGCACCTGCACGGCATGTGGTGAGGATTTTGTTACACATCACATCAAAAATGGATTCACCCTATACTCAGGCCCAGACGGCTTACTGTATCCTGTAGATCCTGTTAACTTCGATCCGGGTGATTGTGACGCCGAAGATCTTGGCTATGACTGCCAGTTTGTGGAACTGTCCGATAATGACACGACTGCGTGTCCCATGTGTGATTCACAAGTTTCTGTGATCCACTCTTCCAGGATGTACGGCAGGACGCGGAATGCTCTTGGATGCAGTGTCCAGAACATCGGCAGCTATACCGCAATTATTTTCTGGTTAACGGCGCACAGAATTGACCGCTATGGATTCTCCTCCTTTGAAACCTACCCAAGAGACGCGTATGTCATTGGTGAAAAAGGCGGCATTACGAGATATCGCCATACGGCTGGATCAGCGAGCAGCTTTTCGGCTGAGCATAGGACTGAGGATTGGAGGCTTGCGAATTCCACAACCGATAGCTCTGTAATCCTATACCACAACTGGGGTTCTATCAACAACCGAATGGCTGGCGCTCACGTCTGGAAACGCGTCCCGTACTTAGGCGGGTGCACCGGTGAAAAAACAGGGCTGAATGAATATGTACAGGGTGGCGGGCAGTATCCAGTTACATACCTGAAAATCTGGAAAAATCATCGGAATATTGAAAATCTTGTAAAAGCTGGATTTGTTTCCCTAATCGAGAAAAATATAACGCGGCATCACGATCAAGACACCCGCATTTTGGAAACGACTGTAAAAGGCATCGATTTCACAAAGAATAAGCCACATGAAATGCTCCATATGGCAAAAGAAGATTTCCGGATCATATGCCAGAAGCCAACGGTGTGGAATCCTGACAAATTTGAAGATTGGGTGGAATACAAGAAAATCGGTGGGATCTGCTCCGCGCCGGAATTCGATCAATACTATGATCAATTCGGCTATGAAGGCACAGGGGCACTTTTCGATCTTCTGCGCGTAGACCAAAAGGCGGACTTCCCGAAAGTCTCCGCGTATCTGGCAAAACAGAATGTATCTCCACGCCAAACGCGTATGCTGGTAGATGCCAGGGAGATGGCGGAGGCGCTGCACCCGGAGCGGGGACTGACTGAGGAAGAACGGTGGCCCCGGCATCTGATGGCGGTACATGACAGGCTCGACCAACAGATTCAGCTGGAAGGTGATCCAAAGAAAAACCGGGAGCTGGATGCAGGCTTCCGGGCTGTGGTGGATGCCTATGGGTGCCTCGAATGGAATGACGGAGATCTGAGAATCCTCTTGCCACGGCGCAATACGGATCTGATTCGGGAAGGTCATGTCCTGCGGCACTGCGTCGGCGGCTACGGGAAACAGCATTGTGACGGAAAACTGATTTTCTTTGTTCGCAAGTACCGCCGGCCGGAGAGAAGCTATTACACGCTGAATATCGACATGACCAGCGGCCAGCCGAAGCAAATCCAGCTGCACGGCTATGGGAATGAGCGCCATGGCTCAAACAAGGAGTACCGGCATAAAATCCCGCAGAAAGTTCGTGATTTTGTAGAGCGTTGGAAAAAGGAAGTGCTGATGCCATGGTGGCTGCAGCAGATCCACACAGATAAAAAGGAGAGAACCGCATGAGCGATATCGTCACAACCTCCGGCAGGAGTATCAATACCGTAACGGCGGAAATCGTTGCCATTTCCAATCAGGCCGCCCAGATGGCCTACATGTCCATGATCGAGATCGGCAAGCGGCTGGTGGAAGCCAAGGCGCTGGTTGATCACGGTGAATGGGGCAGCTACCTCAAAAACGAGGTCAATTTCTCACAGCGAACCGCCAATAACTTTATGCAGATCTATGAGCGTTCCCGTTCCGGGGCAAATTCGCAAACGTTTGCGAATTTGGGATACAGCCAGATCGTAAAGTTGCTTGCTATCCCTGATGAGGAGCTGGAAGAGTTCACAGAGTCTCACGACGTCAAGAATATGTCCGTTCGGCAACTTGAGCAGGCCATTCGTGAGCGGGATGATGCCCGGAAAGAGTTGGAAAAAGCCAAAACCGATGCGGATACCGCCAAGGCCACGGCCCGGGATGCTGAGCAGCGCCTGCTTGATTTGCAGCAGCGGGCCGCCGCCGCGAAAAGCTCAGAGGACGCATGGCAGCAGGAAATTGATAAGCTGAATGCCAAACTCAACAAGGCCACCGCTGCAGAGGAAAAGGCCAAAAAGAAATTGGAGGACTTGAAAAAGAATCCAATTATCCCGGATTCCCTCCGGGAGCAGCTTATGGCGGAAGCCTCTGCCAAGGCCTCCGACCAGATTCGGGCTGAAATGCAGGGACAAATTGATGCGGCTCAGCAGGAGGCGAAGGCCGCCGCCGAAGCCCGTGACGCCGCGGAAAAGGCAGTGCGGGAAGCAACGGCGCAGCTGGTCAGCGTGAAGAAATCTGCTGCGCTGTCCAATCCGGATGTGTTGGCGTTTAATTTACTTGGAAAGCAGACAGTTGAGAATATCAATAAACTTTCCGGGTACTACATCAAGGTTTCCGCCGCTGACCCGGAGATGGGCGAAAAAATGAAAGAGTATCTTCTGAAGCTTTCCGCCGCCATCCGGGTGAAGGCTGAAGGGAAAAAGGTGGAGTGAGGAGGTATTGAAAAAGATGGAAGACGATACTTTTTGTGTGATCCGCGGAAAAGTCAAAGGAAAAGAAAAATACTGCCGTATCCCAATAAGACGTAGGCGGGCAACTGTCAAAAACACTATCGATTTTTTGAATCAGAATTATCAGGAGATTGAAGAAATGATACCAGAGTACAGCGCCGATGAAGATACGCAAAAATATCTTAGAAACGCTCAAGCCTGCATCCTTACAGCGCTCGATCTGATCCTTGCTAAACAGGGAGGAGAAGAATGTACGCCTACTTAGTTCGTTTCTGCCGTTCCGAGGAATCGGACGACAATCTGATTGAGTTGCCCTCCATCTGGCGGCTGCTCCTGTGGCTGGTGCTTAACGCACACAGCTGCCGGATGATTCACATTCTAAGATTTGTAAGAGGAGGCACGAAATGAAAGACACTGAATTGGTTACCGCGCTGCGGCAATTGAAAGTCAACACCAAAAGCCTCGCCTGCCTTGGCTGCGGATATGAAAACAAGTGCAGCACAAAAGGCTGCCGCCTGATAGGCATTGCGGCGGATACCATTGACAATTACGAAAATACTGTTGATGCGGTCATAAAAATGTATTACGCATCCAATAGTGCTGAAAAAACTGTTCTGCGGGATGTTATGTCCTTATTCCATATCTACTGCGCACCGCCGGATCTGCCGAGTATGATCTATGATTTCGAAATATGTTCCAAGAAAGTTGATTTGGTTGCGGCACTTGGTTCTATCAATAGGAATCAGTGGGAGCTGATTACCGTGACATATGGGCCTGTCGGATATACGCTCTTCTTCCGCCGCCCGGCGCGGGAATAGGAGACGGCTGTGGGAAAGCAACGAAAAAAGACAATTGTCGCCGGGCCGTTGGTGTATGAATCAATCTACCCGCTTCCGAACCCACGAGATTCCCGGGCGGTTCGGCAGGGAAAGAAGAATCTGACATCCGCCGCCCAGCAGAGGATGAATCAGAAATACCAGTGGCAGAATCTGGAATTGCTGATGGCCTGCAACTTCCGACCCGGGGATATCGTCCTGACACTTACCTTTGACGATGCCAACCTGCCGGACAGCCGGGCCGCTGTCATGGGCTGCGTCCGGCAATTCTTCAAACGGCTCCGCGCAATGCGGAGCCCGCTGGGGGACACGCTGAAATACATATATGTGATCGAACACAACCACTGTCGGGACGACCCGACATTTACCCCGGTGGAACTGGCCCAGCAGGGCCGCTACCACGTCCACATGATCCTCAACGCAACCGGACGGGACTTTGATGATATCAAAGCCTGCTGGGACTTTGGGCTGATCGAAGCACACCTCTTCGAGCTGAATCGAGAAAGAACCTACGAAAGCCTGGCCCGGTATCTGTGCAAGGAGCTTCCAGACTACGTCGGCGCACGGAAGTACATCCCGTCCCGAGGGCTGGCCAAGCCGGAGACGGACTGCCAGATCGTGGACAGCGGAGAGACCTTGACGCCGCCCAAGGGAGCAATGGTCTACGATAATACCGGCGTTGTAAGGACGGAGTACGGCAAGTATCAATACGTCAAGTATCTGTGGCCAAAACTGGTAGAACGAGCGCCGAGGCGGCGGAAGAAAAAGGGCCGGAGACTCCGCTCCGGGAAACGAACGTAGGCTTTTATTAAATTTTCTGCCTTGAGAATATATATTAACTTCTGGGTTGGAGGTTAGATAATGCAAAAATCCGAGAAATCTGTCTTGACGGCATCTCCCGCTCGTGATATAATCATAGCAAACACAAGGCGAGTTGTTTGCTCCCAATGTGGGTTACCCATCGGCAGGGTACAAGAAGGGGCAAAACCGGAAGGGGCGCTGTACTACTGCCGGAAATGCAAAGGCTACCGGCTCGCCAAAGTGAATACCGTTTCAGTGCCTTAGACGGCCAGTTTGAGTTCATCGACTCATACTGGCCGTCTTTTTGTCTTTCTCTGGGAGGTGGTTGGATGGCACAGCCCTGGGCAAAGGCGTTTTACAAGTCATGGCCGTGGCGCAGTTGCCGGGATGGTTACATCCGGGAGCGCAGACGGATTGACGGCGGCGTGTGCGAGGTCTGCCGTGAGAACCTCGGCTACATCGTCCATCACAAAATTTTGCTGACGCCGGAAAACATCAACGACCCTGAGATCTCGCTGAACTGGCGCAACCTGTCCTACGAGTGCAAGCCATGCCATGACCGGCACGAGGGACACGGCGTCGGTGTCTCGTCGGAGATCGTCTGCGAGTTTGACGACAACGGCGATCCAATCGCAATCAAACCGGAGTTTGCGCATGATCGGTTATGAGACTACGCCCCCCTTGCCTTCGGTGGCGCTCTTGCGGCTTGGGAACCGGTGGTGGGCATTCGAAAAACGCACGGGTCACGCGCGTGCGACCCCCTCCCTTTTAGGGGCGGTGGGAGGGCACCCCGTAGGGGTGGCTTAAAAGACATGGCCAAAAACGGGGTGATTTCATGGCCAGAAAGACCAAGGAAAACCGCATTAAGGCGGAGAAAAATAGGCTTGAAACTCTTTATGACGATCTACCGGAGAGTAGGCACAAACTGGCCGCCGGTCTCATCGAGCGGGCCGCTTTTATGCGCGTCGAGCTAGAGGACCTTGAAGAAGATATCCGCCTGAACGGCTGGGCAGAGATGTTCTCCCAGGGAAATCAGGAGCCATACCCCAGGGCCAGGCCCCAAGGGCAGGCCTACAACACCATGAACGCGAATTACCAGAAGATTATCCACAAGCTGGACTCCATGCTGCCGAAAGCGGCGGCTGCCGGTGAGGAAAGCGACGGCTTTGACGAATTCGTTTGTGAGCGTGACGGCCCGTGAGGAAGCTCAAGCGCTACCCGGCGGACCATAACCCCATCCGGGAATACTGGCAGGCAATCCAGGACGGCCGGGAGGTCGTCAGCCTGAAGGTCTACAAGACCTACAAGCATCTCGTTTGGCAGCTGGATAACCCCGGGGTATACACCTACAGCCCCGCCCGGGCAAACCATGTGATCGAGTTCGCCGAGAACTATTGCCACCACTCCAAGGGCAAATTCGGCGGGAAACTGGTGGCACTGGAGCTTTGGGAAAAGGCGCTGCTGGCGGCGGTTTTTGGGTTTATCGACATCGACGGGAACCGGCAGTACCAAAAGTGCCTGCTGATCGTTGCCAAGAAAAACGGCAAATCGCTGCTGTCCTCCATCGTCGGTCTGTATATGCTGCTTGCCGATGGCGAGGCCGGCCCGGAGGTCTACGCCGTTGCCACCAAGAAGGACCAGGCTAAGATTATCTGGCAGGAAGCTAAGCGCATGATCCGCAAATCACCGGCCCTGCTCAAGCGTGTGCGCACGCTGGTGGCGGAACTGGTCAGCGACTTTAACGACGGTACCTTCAAGGCCCTGGCTTCCGATGCTGACACTATGGACGGCCCAAACGTATCCTGCGCCCTGATGGACGAAATACACCAGTGGAAAAACGGCCGGCCGCTGTTTGACATCGTTGCCGACGGCATCAGCGCCCGGGAACAGCCATTGATCTTCATGACCTCCACTGCCGGCGTTGTGCGGGAAGACCTGTACGACGATGTGTACGAGGAAGCCGAAAAGCTGATTAACGGCTACGAAGACCCGGACGGCTATCACGATGAGCACACAATCTGCTTCATCTACGAGCTGGACGCCCGCAGCGAGTGGACGAACCCGGCCTGCTGGAAGAAAGCCAATCCCGGCCTTGGCACCATCAAGAGCTATCGAATTCTGGCGGACAAAGTTCAGAAGGCCATGCAAAATCCGGCTCTTGTGAAAAACCTTGTCTGCAAGGAATTCAATATCCGGGAAACCTCCTCCGAGGCCTGGCTGACCTTTGAGGAACTTGACAATCGGGACACCTACCTGCTGAACCCAGAGGAAAAACGGTTCATCTGGCGTCATCTGGATGGCGGAGAGACCCGGGAGATCGAATTGCCGTACCCGCGGTATGGCATCGGCGGCGCGGATCTTTCCAGCACCACCGACCTGACGGCGGCGAAGGTGCTGTTCATGGTGCCCGGCTGCAATCACATTTTTGCCCTGTCCATGTACTGGCTTGCGGAAAATCTGCTGGAACGCCGGGTGCAGGAAGACCGGATCGCCTACGACAAGTGGCGGGACCGGGGACTTTTGCGGACGACTCCCGGCAACAAGGTGCACCACGAGTATGTCAAGGACTGGTTTGTGGAGGTACAGGAGCAGCTGGACATTTTCCTTCCCTATATCGGCTACGACGCGTGGAGCGCCGAATATTGGGTGGAGAGCATGCGCAACTATTTTGGCCCGTCTTCCATGGTTGCCGTCCATCAAGGGAAAAAGACCCTGTCCGACCCCATGAAGCGGCTGCACAACGATCTTGCCGACAAGCTGATCGTGTACAACAACAACCCCATCGACAAGTGGTGTCTGGCCAATACCTCCTACGAGGAGGACAAAAACGGCAACATCCAGCCCCACAAGACCAGCAAGGCCACCAGAAGAATCGACGGCACCGCCGCCCTTCTGGACGCCTATACCGTTTTGCAGGATAAGCAGGAGGAGTACCTCTCTCTGATCGCCGCGTAAGGAGGGATCACTACGGGATTTTTAGACAATCTCAAAACCAGATTCAGAAACCGTTCGCCCACCGGCGGGACGGCCTTTAAAATGATCGCTTTTGATGGGACTTCTTTCATCTGGAACGACAACCTGTACAAGTCCGACATCGTCATGAGCGCCATCCGGCCCTATGTGAACGCCATGGGAAAGACTGTGGCGAAACACATCCAGGAGACCATGAAGGAAGACGGCACCCGGGACATCAAGGTGAATCCGGAACCGTATATGCGGTTTTTGCTGGAGGAGCCCAACCCGCTGATGCCATGGCAGAAGTTTATGGAATGGATGGCTACCTGCCTGAAAATCAACAACCATGCCTTTGCCGTAATCCAGCGGGACGAAAACGGCTTCCCGGTGGCCATGTACCCCATCAACGCCACCATGGCGACGGCGGAATACGATTCCGGTGGAAACCTGTACATCAAGTTTTATACCTACAAGGGTCAGACCTATAAGTTTGCCTACACCGACCTTATCCACCTGCGGGGGGACATGACCGGCGGGGACTTCTGGGGCGGGTCGAAGGCGGAGCAGCTGCTGCCGCTGATGGAAAAACTGGACACCATCGACAGGGGCATCATCAAAGCCATCAAAAACAGCGCCGTTATTAAGTGGCTGCTGAAATATGTAACGCCGCAGCGGCCGGAAGATCTGGAAGCCAGCGCAAAGAAATTCGCTGAACAGTTTCTGGGCACTTCTAACGGCTTCGGCGTGGCGGCGGTGGACAGTAAGGCCGAGGCCCAGCAGGTGCAGCCTACCGATTTTGTCCCGAACGCCGCCCATACCGACCGGACTGTCAGCCGTCTGTATGCCGCACTGAACACAAACGCAAAGATTGTGACCTCCAGCTATACCGAAAACGACTGGATCGCGTTTTACGAGGCCCAGGTGGAGCCGGATGTGATCCAGACCGGGGTGCAGCTGTCGCTGAAGCTGTTCAGCCGGAAAAAGCGGAGCTACGGCAATAAAATCATGCTGGAATCCGCCAATCTGGCAACCGCCAGCATGGCGACAAAGCTCCAGCTGAAGGAAATGGTTGACCGAGGGGCTATGACACCCAACGAGTGGCGTGCGGTGCTGAATTACGCCCCTGTTCCCGGCGGCGATGTACCAATCCGACGGCTTGATACAGCCGCTGTTACAGAAAGCGAGGGTAAGAAATGACTCAAGTTGACATTCGCGGCGTCATTGTGCCGGATGATGACCAATGGATCTATGATTGGTTCGAAATGGCAGCCACGAGCCCGAAAATCATTCGGGACACGATTTCCGCAGCAAATGGCGACGATCTCACCGTCACCATCAATTCCGGTGGTGGTGACGTGACCTCCGGGCAGGAAATCTACACGCTGCTGCGGGAGTACCCCGGCAATGTGCTGATTCAGATTCAGAGCATGGCGGCTTCCGCCGCTGCCGTTATTTCTCAAGCCCGGGAATCTGAAATTTCTCCCGTTGCCCAGCTGATGATCCATAACGTCAGCACCCGGGCAGAGGGGGACTACCGGGATATGGAACACGCGGCGGAAGTACTGCGCAGCTCCAACGAGGCGCTGGCCAACGCGTTTACCGCAAAAACCGGAAAGCCCCGGGAGGAAATTCTGGCGATGATGGATCGGGAAACCTGGCTCACTGCCGATCGGGCGGTGGAATATGGCTTTGCCGACCGCATCATGGAGCCGAAGGCCGGAAACGGCCAGAAGCCTTTGCAGCTGGCTTCCAGCCTTGGCGGGCTGCTGCCGGAAAAGGCCATCGCTTACGCAAAGGCGCACGTCCGTGATAACACCGCCGTGGCAAGAGCCAAAGCGGAATATGAATACATGATTATGGAGGGTAATGCAAAATGACCAGAGAACAGTATCTCGAAAAGCGCAAGGGTCTGATGGCCACAGCCAAGGGCCATCTGGACGCGGGCAGGCTTGACGATTTCGCCAAGGTGCAGAAGGATGTCCAGACGCTGGACGAACAGTATGAAAACGAGGCCCAGGCCCGGGCGAATTACGCAGCGCTGGAAGGCGGCGCCGTGGTTCCCGCCGCGGTGCAGAATCTTGGCGGCGCGCTGGACGGCGCTCCCGCGCCCAAGCCGGCAGACCTGTTTGACAGCGCAGAGTACAAGAACGCCTTTATGAACTACGTGTGCCGGGGCGATGCCATCCCCGCCAAGTACCGCAAAAACGAGGCGGCCACCACCACCACCGGCGACACCGGCGCGGTGATCCCCACCACCACCCTGCGGGAGATCATCCGGGGGCTGAAGGAGCGGGGCGTGATTTTCAATTCCATGCGGCATCTGAACATCCAGGGCGGCGTGGAAATCCCCATTCTGGATTTGGTTCCCACCGCCTCCTGGGTGGGCGAGGGCGCGTCCGAGGATCAGAAGTTGTCCGCAACCCAGACCATTTCCTTCAAATACTACGGTCTGGAGTGCAAGATCGCCCAGTCCATTCTGGTGAGCGTGGTTTCCTTCGAGGAGTTCCAGCCCCTGTTCGTGGAGCTGTCCGTGGAGGCCGTTATGACCACCATCGAAAAGGGCGCGTTCCAGGGCACCGGCGAAGGACAGATGCTGGGCGTATGCAAGGATCCCCGCGTCACCAACGTGGTGGAGCTGACCGCCGCCGAGTTCTCCCAGTTCTCCCCTTGGAAGAAGAAGGTGTTCGCCAAGATTCCCATGAAGTACCAGACTGGCAAGTTCTATATGTCCCTGGGCACCTATGAGGGTTATATCGACGGTATGGTGGACACCAACGGTCAGCCCATTGCCCGGGCCAACTATGGCCTTGAGAACGGCCCCCGGTACCGCTTCGGCGGAAAGGACGTACAGCCTGTGGAATCCGATATCCTGCCGGATTTCGACAGCGCCGCCCCCGGCGATGTGGTCGCCGTGTACATGAACATGAAGGACTACATCCTGAATTCCAATATGGCCATGACCGTGGTCAACTGGGTTGACCACGACACCAACAAGAAAAAGACCAAGGTGCTGATGATCTGCGACGGCAAGGCCGCCGACGTGGGCGGCATCCTGCTGGTCAAGAAGAAGGCGTAACCGCCCGGCAAGGAGGCTTAGACTATGACGGCTGCGGAAGCAATTAAACAGGCCGACGAAATCCTGCCGTATGCCAAAGTGTGGGTGCGCAAGACGCTGCCGCAGTTTGACGATGAAGTGCGGCAGACCCTTGCCGCCTGCCTCCTTGACCTGCAAAATGCCGGTGTCGGTAAATTGTCCGTTACGGATCCCCTGATCCAGCAGGCGGCAAAGTTGTACCTGAAAGCCCACTTCGGGTATGACGAAAAATCCGAAAAATGGGCGCAGGCCTACGAATATCTGAAAATCTCCCTGTCCATGTCCAGCGATTACGCGGGAGGTGTCCAAATTGACACGTGACGGCGTTGTAACTCTGGAAGTCCCGGTCTATGGCCGGGACGCTCTGGGACAGTATGTGAAGACCGGCACGGAATCCAGAGAAGTGTTTTGTGAAATTGGCAACATCACCCAATCGGAGTGGGGCGCTGCCGGGCGCATGGGCCTGAAGCCGGAATACCGCGTTACTGTATGGGCGGATGAATACGCCGGCGCCACCAAAGCCATTTTGGACGGTGTGCCTTACGCCATTTATCGGACGTACCAGCCAAGCGGTGATAAAATCGAGCTGTATCTGACAAGGAGGGCTGGTGTCTGATGGCGATTAACATCGACAAAATGTCAATCGAGATAATGAGAAATCTGGATATCTACCTTTCCAATACTCAAGAGGACGTAGCACAAGCAGTCGAGGAAACTGCAAAGGAGACTGTGGAAGAGCTGAATTCAAGCTCGCCCCGCAGTCCTGGCGGTGGTGAGTATGCAGAGAGCTGGGCTAAAAAACGGGACCGTAATACACGGGGAAAGTGGTATAACTCCATGATCGTCTACTCTAAGGCACCGAATTACCGGCTGACGCATCTTTTGGAATTTGGCCACGCAAAGAGGAACGGCGGACGGGTGGAGGCAATTCCTCACATCCGCAAGGCGGAAGAAAATGCGGAAACCCGTCTATTTGCGAAACTCGTTCGAAAATTGCGTTATGGAGGATGAGCATGGATCTGGAAGCACTGAAATCCGCCCTGGAGTCCACTGGGATACCCATTGCGTACTGGTCGTTTCCAGATGGCGAGGCACCGCCGCTCCCGTATCTGTGCTACTTCACCACAGGGTCCAACCCACTATTCGCGGACGCCACGGTTTATTTTTTAAGTGACTCTGTGCGGGTCGAATTATACACAGACACAAAGGATTTAACCGTGGAACACCTGGTCGAGGCTGCGCTGGCCGGTTTCCATCCGAAGAAAGACCAGGAATATCTAGATACAGAACAATGTTGGATGACAACCTACAATATCGAGGTGTAAATATGGATAGTAACGAAAACAAGGTCCATTACGACCTGACGAACGTATACGTGGCACCGCTGACTGTCGATCTGGAAGCCGGCACCGTGTCCTTCGGAGCGCCAAAGCGTCTTCCCGGCGCGATCTCCATGGACCTTGCCGCCCAGGGCGAGCAGACTAAACTCCGGGCAGATGCCGTGGACTATTACGTGACTAACAATAACAATGGTTATTCTGGGGACTTGAATGTCGCTATGGTCCCCGACTGGTTCCGACAGGAGTACCTTGGCGATACGATCAGCACGACCGACAAGGTTCTGGTGGAGAACGCGCAGGCGGAGCCCAAGCCTTTTGCAATGCTGTATGAGTTTCTGGGCGATAAGAGCCGCCGCCGGCACTGTCTATATAATGTCACTGCTTCCCGCCCCAATATCAAAGGCGAAAATAAGGATAATCAGAAAGAAGCGGACACGGAATCCATGACCATGACGGCGCTGCCCCTGCCGAACGGAAACGTAAAGGCAAGCACTACCGCCGAAACGCCGAAAACGGTATATGACAACTGGACGAAATCAGTGTGGGAAAAAGATTCCTCTGAAACGGAGAGCTAAGTCATGATTCGGAAAACTGTTGAGATTTGCGGAAAAACTGTGACGTTCGGCGCGTCCTCTTTGCTCCCGAAGATCTACCGCATTCACTTTGGGGCCGATATCATATCGGATATGAACCAACTGCGCAAAGCATTTCGCGCTGCACAGTCTCTGCCGGAGGATGCCACTGAGGAAGAGCGGCAGTCCGCCGCGCTTGATGTGATGGACTTGACAATCTTCGAGCGGGTCGCATGGGCTATGGCCTATCACGCCGACAAAAGCGGGGGCGTTCCCGAAGATCCTGACGAATGGCTGGAATCTTTCGACGGTGTTTTCTCCATCTATGAGATTTTCCCGATTATCTTGGATCTTTGGGGCATGAACAACAAAACCACATCCATCCCGGCAAAAAAATAAAGGCCACAACCCGAGAGCCCAACGGAGCGGCATTTATGCTGCGCTGTTCGGAGTTGGGGCTTACGCAGGATGACGTTTTAATGTCGTACACCATGGGCATGGTGTACGACATGCTCATAGAAAAGGGAAACGATCACGAAAAATATCCTACCATTGCTACGCAAGACGACTTTGACCGGTTCTGAGGAGGCGAAATTGTGGCGGGACGTATAAAGGGTATCACCGTTGAGATCGGCGGCGACACAAAAGGCCTTTCTGACTCCCTTAAAGGCGTAAATAAAGAAATCAAGAGCACCCAGTCGCAGCTGAAGGACGTGGAACGTCTTCTGAAGCTGGATCCGACCAACACGAACCTGCTCCAGCAGAGACAGAAGCTACTCGCCAAGTCCGTGGAAGAAACAAAGGACAAATTGAAAACACTCAAGGATGCCAGCGAACAGGCCGCAAAGACATCTGACAAGTACGATGACTGGAAAAAGGCCTATGACCCAATCCGAAAGGAAATCGAATCCACGAATGCAACGCTGGACAAGTTGAAAAAGAAACAGCTTGAAATGCAAGATTTGGGCAAGGTTGATACTGATGCCTATAAGCAACTAACCGCAGAGATTGAATCAACTACAAAAAAAGTTACCGAGTTAAGAAAGCAGGGGAAGGCGGTTTCCGATGAATTTGGAAACCCGATTAGCCCCGAGCGTTGGGATTCTCTTCAGCGGGAGATCATCGATACGGAGCAACAGCTGAAGAGCTTGGAAAAAGCAGCATCGTCTTCCAACGCCGTACTATCCAAGGTTTCTGCCGTTGCAGACAAGGTAGCTGACTCTGCTGGTAAGATTGCAAACAAAACAAAGGCCTTGTCTGGCGCTGCAACTGGCATTATTGGAGCCGGGATCGGGTCTGCTGTATCCGCTGGATTATCTGCGGACGATACAAATACCCTGTCAAAACAGTCCGGTTTTTCAACCGATTTGATCCAGATGTGGCAATATGCTTCTGATCGCATCGATGTCAGTGTAAATGATATCGTAAAATCTGCGCAAAAAATGAAAAAGAATATGGTTTCGACTGGCTCCGATGTCACAGAAGCGTGGAAGCGTCTAGGGGTATCTGTTACGGATTCTAACGGTAATTTGCGCGATACCAGTGTTGTTTTCGATGAAGTTGTGCGCGCTCTCGGAGGAATTGAGAACGAAACAGAGCGGGACACACTGGCCATGACTTTATTTGGTAAGAGCGCAGATAGCTTAGCTGGCTTGTTGGATGATGGCGGTGCTTCTTTTCAACAGTTTGCCAAAGAAGCGAAGGACGCCGGTTTGATTCTGGACCAAGACGCACTGAACAAAGCAAACGAATTCAACGATGCAATCGACAAAATTAAGGCTCAGAGCGCAGGAACCTTTGCCGAAATTGGCACTGAAATCGCAGGTATGCTTCTTCCGTATATGGACGATCTGGGGGATGCTATTTCTAAAGCCTTAGAATGGTTCCGCAATCTCGATGAAGGCCAGATTAAACTACTCGGCACTATTTTACTTGTGATTGCTGGCATATCTCCTGTATTTGGTATTATCTCTTCGATAGCGTCCGGAGTATCGAGTGTTTCAAGCGCAATTAACAGTACGATGGACATTCTCCCAAGACTTCAGCAAGCTTTTTCTACTGTTTTTAGTTTTATCGCGGCCAACCCAATTGTGCTTTTGATCGCCGCGATCGTTGCGCTTGTCTCTCTGATTGTTGCCAAGGGCGACGAAATTCAGGCTTTGCTGCAGAAAGTAGACGACTTTCTCCAAGGTGTGTTCGCTACGGACTGGACAACTATTTTTGACTCCGTATTGGGGAACGCGCTTAATACGTTCTTCGCTAATCTAAAAAATATCTGGGATTCTATCTTACAGGTGTTAAATGGTGTAATTGATGTCATTCGTGGCGTGTTCACTGGAAACTGGGAGCGTGCCTGGAACGGTGTTAAAGAAATATTCGGCGGAATCTTCTCCGGGCTGTATGCGCTGGCTGTCGCGCCGCTTAACGGTATCATTGGTTTCATCAACACGATCATCGATGGAATTAACTGGGTCATATCCGGGCTAAACAGCATTCCCGGTGTCAATTTTGACACAATGGGAAAGATTCCGTTCCTGGCCAATGGTGGCACAGTATTGTCAGGCTCCGCTATCGTCGGAGAAGCTGGCCCAGAGCTTCTCACTGTCAGCGGAGGCCGTGCTGTTGTACAGCCTCTGACATCGAACACAGGCCGTATTGAGGGGCAGTTAGGGAATATCGCCGGCCTCCTCGGTCAGTACGCCGGGGCCGAGCAGCCCATCGTGGTTCAGCTTATGCTGGACGGCGACGTCATCGGCAGAACAGCCGTAAATTATAGCAAGAGGAGGTCGCGTTCCATTGGCGAATGATAAATACAAAATCGAGGTAAACGGCGTCGACATCACGGACGCCGTTGAAATCGACAGCTACCAAACGGCATACAACCCTGTTTACGGCGAGACCATTACAACGATGGACGGAGTTGATCATGTTGTTCTTCTGCGGCGCAGAGGAAGCGTTTCCTTCGCCCTCAATCCTCAGACGGAAAAAATGACCGAAAGAATCTGCTCCGCATTCGAAAATCTTCCCGCCTATGTGCACTATCACTGTTTGCAGCGCCATGCGGACGTGTATGCCAATATGCGCCTGGATGGTTTGAGCGCGCAGTCATTGGGACGCATAAAGTTTGGCGGTGCCAAATGGGTCGATCTCGGATCCATAACTTTGCAGGAGTTGTGATATGCAACAGACCTCAGAGACCTATAAACGCATTCTGGCCGGCGGAACGCACTGGTTTGAAAACTCAGTTGTTATTGGTGATAGTGGCCGTCTGGTTGATGATGACGGCGGTTTGATCCTGTTTGGCGGTGACGCCATTCTGGTGGACACCGGCGGGCCTGAGAGCGGTTTCCGTGAGGACAAACTGGTAAGCGTGAAAGCGAATCAGGAGTCTTTTGCATCGGATGGTCCATGCGTTGGGAGCGCCGTATCTGCGTACGCTGACGTCAAAATGCTCTCCCCGTACAACATCCCAAAAAAAGCGCGTATCGCGATATATATCCGGGCGGCGAACAGCACTGAAACTTCCGAATGGATTCCGAATGGTGTGTATTTCACTGACACCCGAGAGCAGACACATACGCTGCTCGATTTTGATATCTTGACGCTGCACGCCTACGACGCCATGCTTCTGTCGGAAATCACCTATCCCAGCGACACCCAGCACGACTACCCCATGCTGGATAAGGACATGGTGCAGTTCATCGCCGACAACATGAAGATCGATGCCGACGGCCGGGGCATTCAGGTTGACCCCCGGACATGGGATATCATGACAGCCGGGTACAAATTCCCATTGCCGGTTGGCTACTCAATGCGGGAAGTCCTTTGCATGATCGCCGCTGCCTATGCTGGAAACTTTATTATTTCTCCAACCGGCGAGCTGCGGCTGGTGAGTATGTTCGACCTGCCGCCGGAAACCAGGCACCTTATCACCGAGGACGGCTACAAGATCACCATCGGCGGTCTGTATATTTCGATTTAAGGAGGTGCGGATTTTGGCGGAAAGCTTCAACCTTCTGCGGCGTGTCCGCAGCCTTGACATCGCCCCCGAGCTGCCCGGCTACAGTGGCGTAGTCATTTTCGCCGGGCAGGACGATGACGGCAACAACATTGAGTACCTGGCGGGCGACAAAAACGGCACCGTGCTGGAGATCACCAACGAGTGGGGTTCTCAGGCACAGGCGGACGCTATCTACCGCAAAATTCGCGGTTACAAGTACCAGCCCTATAAAGCCGCTGGTACGAGAATCGACCCTTCTGCGGAGATTGGCGACGCTGTGACCGTATCCGATATCTACGGAGGAGTGTTCGCAAAGGCAACCACTTACGGAAGACACATCGTCACCGATCTGGAAGCTCCATCCAAAGAGGAAGTGGAGCACGAGTTCCAGATTCAGTCCCCGACGAACCGCCAGTATGAGCGATTCACCCGTTCTGTCCGGGCAAGCCTGTCTATCACCGCATCGAAGATTGCTGCTGAGGTGGAGGACAGGAGGGCCGAGGACGATATTCTGAGGGCTACACTGAACATCCATGCGCAGGAAATTGAAGCCAAGGTATCCAAGGAGGGCGGCAATTCGTCCTTCTCATGGAAGCTTCTGAGCACCAAGTTCTCTGTTTCTGGGAAAAATGGAGAGAAATTCCGTGTTGACGAGGATGGTGCCTTTGTAAACGGCGAAATCCGTGCAACCAGCGGAAAGATCGGCGGGTTTGACATCAAATCCAATTACCGTGCGAAACGTTGTGCATAAGTCGTAGCAGACAGCTATGACGAACAGCACCATGCGATAGCACTTGATATATCAAGAAAATATCGTAGAGAACTCAAATCTCAAATTCAGAGGTGAAATTCCTCTGCCGTACAGAATCAAT
>JALFXH010000017.1 GCA_022786965.1 Clostridiales bacterium | reverse complement strand
CCAGCAGCTTCCCGCCCCGGTTATGTACCGCCAGCGACTGCTGGTGCGTCAGCTTATCTGCCATGGGATTTCCCCTCCTTTTTGATTTCCTCCCAGAACCGCTGGGCGGTCATTGTCTTATAATTCCGCCGTCCGGTCACCTCGGCTTCGTGGCAGATGGGGCCGTAGGGGCAGTAGGAGCAGGCGCTGTGGCTCGTGCCCCGGGTGTAGGGATTCGGCTCCACATTGCCGGAGGCGATGTCCTCCACCATACCGGACAGCACCCGGAAAACAAAATCCTTCAGCTTTTTCAGCTGTTCTCTATCCGCAAGATCTCCCGAAATGGTGCCGTCCTTTTTTCGGGTGTAACACATACGGCTGGGGGTATCTCCCGGTTCCATGGCCTGCAAAACCGCTTCATCGTTCAGTAGCAGTCCCTTTCGCTTCCACTGGGACGCCCGTTCCTTTTGCGTCGCTTCCCCATCCAGCTTTCCTTCGGTGCTTAGGTATGGCGCCCGGGCCGGGAAATACTGAACCCCCGCCGGAATCGGATGTGCGCCCAGAACATCATCCCCATTTTCACCCAAGGCAAACAGGTACAGAAGCATTTGAAGGCCCACGCCGTTATAGACGTCGCAGTAGTCAAAGTCTTTCTTGCCGGTTTTGTAGTCCACCACCCGGAAATACCGGGAAGCACCGTTATCCCACACATCCACTCGGTCCACAAAGCCCCGCAGGACGGCGTTCATGGCCTGGTTGGGGATCGCAATGGGCGGCAAGGCTTCCCCGTTGCCGAAGCCAAGCTCAAATTCCACTGGCTCAAAGCCGGAATCCTTCAATTCCTGCCACAGCTCCCGCACCACCATATCCAGTTCCTGCACGTTGCGCTGGAACAAATAGGTCACGCGCTGGCTGTCCAGCTGGCTGAACCGCTGGTTGGCGTACTCCCGACTGAATCGGTGGGCAATCTCCATGGTCTGTTCCAGCGTCACCTGATGGAAGCCCCCCATATCCCGGATGCACCGGGCGGTGTTTTCCAGCACCGCATGGACATAGGTACCGAATTCCGCGGGATCGATGACGGCTTCCTTGCGTTCTTTTGCCCTCAGACCATATTTCAGGAAATAGGACAGGCGGCATTCCGCCTGCCGGTCAATTTGGGAGGCAGACAGATTCAGGGTACTACCATAGAGGCCCTGTACCGTTTTTCGCTTCACTTCACCCAGGCGGTAATCCCTCTTCTGAACAGTATCTTCAAAGCCGGGAAGTACATCCAGCTTTTTTGCCGCCGTTTTCGCATCCCAGCGAGCCAGGCAGGCTCCGGCCTCAAAGGCATCCGCCTGTCCAAAGCCGTCAAGGGTCTGGGCCTGTTCCTCCCCGCCCGCCATCTGAGCGAGTCTCCGAAACAGGAAGGAAGGCTGGTCGCCGGAACAGCAAACCGCGATTGACTCCTGCGCACCGCAGAAAACACCGTAGATTTCCGCGAATTCCGCCTGAATGCCCTCCATAGCGCCGCCGGTCAGCGGTACGCCCAGCTCCCGCAGAATCACCCGCTCCTGATCCGTCAGCACACCGACGGAACCGCTGTAGCCCGGCAGCTTTCCTTCCTCTGCTCCCAGGACAATCAGATGCTTCTGGCGGTGGCAGCGCATGGCGCTGACCGTGCCCATCTGCACTGCATCCAGCACCGGCGGGATGGTGCCAACGTCATACTGGCTCAGCAGGAGTCGGAACAGTCTGGAAAAATGCTCCGCTTCCCATACAGTATCCCCCAGCACAGCGTACATCTGCTCCAAAGCGGACAGAAGGATCTCCCACAGCTGGTTCAGAATCTGGGCTTCTCTGGGCGCTCCCGTTTCGTCCAGCTCCCTTGCCATCCGGCTAAGCTGCTGCTGAAGCCGGATATCTTCCAGAAACGCCGTCAGAGCAAGCACCTGCCCGCGCAGATTTTTCGCCTCCCGAAAGCCGTTTTGCAGGCGCTGTAACGGGGCAATGGCCTGATACCGCACCTCATTCAGCCACGCCAGCGTCTTCCGGGCATCATCATCCCACTGACCGCTGAGACCCTCCAGGTGACCTGTCCAGCTCTGCGTCCAATGATTTCCGCGGATACCCCAAACAATCGCGTAGTTTTCCAGCTGGTCGCAGGTGTCGGAATCCACCGGAGACAGGGCGGAACGCAGATACCGCAGAGTCTCTTTCTGGTCAAAGCCGCCCACGGCAGCATCCAACGCTGTGAGAACCGTGTTGATCACACTGTTTTGCAGGATTTCTTCCGTACCCGAGCGATAGAGCGGAATATGGAACCGATGGAACACCAGATCCATCAGCGGCTGATAGGCAGGCAAATCGGTGCAGACCACCGTGATATCCCGGTAGCGGCAGCCCTGCGATACCAGCTGTCTGACCCGCTGAGCCGCATACATGCACTCCTGCCACGGAGAAACCGTCCGAACCGTGTGAAGTCCCTGTACGTTTTTGGGGTGTATGGGGCCTTGAAACAGGCTTTCCCGAACCGGACGCAGATGCAGTTCATAGGGAGCAACTTCCTCGATCCGAATCTCAACGCCCGCGCGGGCTGCCAGCCGGTAAAGCTCCCCGGCAGTGTCTCCCGCTTTTTCAAAGGCCAGCAGGCCGGATTTCAGGCTGTCGCAGTTCATGCTGATGGTGACCTCCGGGGATGCCTGCATGAGGTGCCCCAGAATCGCCAGGTTCTGCCGGGTAAAATCCGGGAAACCGTCTATGTAAAATACGTGCTCCTGAGCAAATGTACCGTCTTCAAGCTGCTCCAGAAGCCATGTCATCTGATCTCTTGGGTCCCGCTTTCCCCGCTGACACAGTCCGTCGTATCCATCCATCAGAAGGGACAGCTCCTCCAGCTTCTGGGCAAGGCTTCCTTCCGTCTGCCGGGAGGCTTCCATCAAATCCTGAGGGGTAATACAGCAGCGTTTGAATTCATCCACCGCGTCAATCAGGCCCGACAGAAACTCCGGCTTTGTTTCCACTGCCGCGTAGGCCTTCAGACGGCTGCTGAGCTGTCTGGCAGCGGCCGCCATGGCAACCACACGGCCGCCGTTATCCAGACACTCCACCGCCGCGCTTCCCATGGTGTCGCAGACCCGCCGCGCCAGCCGGGTGAAGGAAAGCACCTCCGCGTAGCGGCTGGCAGTATCCCCGGCAAAGGCGCACAGCCTTCGCTCGGTTTCATGGCTTACAAGCTCCGGAACCATGAGGATTCTGTTTCCTTTCCGCTGCTTTACGTCCCGGGATATCCGTTTGAGGATTTCATCGGAATTGGCGGTCCAGTCCCGCCCCAGCAGTAAATGCACCATTGTCTCGCCTTCTCTCTTTTTTTCGGATTATATCACAGAATCTGTCCAAAATACAGGGTATCATTTTCCATGGAAGCAGATATTTTCCACCCGACCCAGCGCGTCCAGCAGGAAAAACCGCAGCTGATAGCCGCCGGTAAGGGTTTCAGACAGGTTTTCGTCCATTCCGGCGGTCTGGGCCGCTGCTTCAAAGTCTTCCGTTGTGGCACTCATACACAGGGTCGGGAAGGCCACGCACCACCAATTGTGCCCCTGCCCCTCCCCGATCACCACCCGAAGGGATTCATAGACCCCCGCAGGCAGGGTGAAGGTGTCGTATTTACGGATATCAAAGGTTTCCCTGCACAATGTAACAACAGCACGGCTGTCCACGCCTGCGGCTTGCAGGGTATTGTTGGCGATGGCCTCGATTTTTGACAGATTCTCCCGCAGATAGGCCTTTGCCGCCTGCACATCCCCGATGTCCGCCATACCCTCAGAAAGGCTTGCCACAATGGCGTCCCGAACCTGAAGCTTGATGCTCTGGTCTGCTTCCGTGTCGGAATTGGCTACCACATGCAGCCGAATCAGCTCCTGATCCAGATACTGCCGGTCCCGCAGCAAGCCCCAGGTCCAGACCGATACCGCCAGCAGCAGGCAAACGCCGAGACACTTTGCGCTCTTTCCCATAAAAAACACCGTCCATACTGAAATACTTTCAGTATGGACGGCATCACCCAGAATTATACAGCTTTGGCGATAAAAACCTGGGGATAGTTATCCTTCAGCATATTGCACGCCACAGCGGCATATTCAAAACTATCCATAATGGCGAAGACCGCAGAGCCGGAACCGGTCATCTGCTGGGCCAGCGCACCGTAGCTGTGGAAAATGGACTTGATATAGTTCAGCTCCAGATGCTCCGAGGTCACCACCGGGTCAAAGACGTTGCAGACATTTTCCGCAACCTTTCCCAGATCCCCTGCCAGCATCGCCGACTCCATAGCCTGATTATTCGGACGGTCGGCAATGGCCACGGTGTCGATCTTCTGATACAGCTCCGGAGTGGATACAGAGAAATCCGGCTTAG
>JALFXH010000189.1 GCA_022786965.1 Clostridiales bacterium | reverse complement strand
GACCCACCTGTGGTACGATGACGGCATCCAGCAGTTCGAGGTGGGCAGCGACTGGACCAAGTAGTGTTCATAATTTGTTTTTCCTTTTTTGGCGGTTCTATGCTATACTTCACCGAAAGGAAAAGGAGTGAGTGACCATGCAGCCGAAAATGTGCAGCAAATGTAAGAAAAATATCGCCGTTGTGTTTATCACAAAGGTGGAAAACGGCGTTACCATGAATGAAGGCTACTGCCTGAAATGCGCCCGGAGTCTGGGGATTCCCCAGATCGACCAGGCGGTGAAGCAGATGGGCATTTCCGAGGACGATCTGGATATGCTGGCGGATGAAATGAGCAGCATGTTCGGCCAGCGGGATAACAGCGATGACGCGGATGACGATGAAATCGACAGCCAGACCGCCACATTCCCGCTACTGAACCAGCTCTTCGGCGGAAATCCCAATCCTCCGGCCCAGCCCCAGCGTCCCGCGAAACGCGAGGAGCAACCTGAGGAAGGGAAGGGCAAAAAGAAGAACAAGAAGCATAAATTTCTGGACAGCTATTGCATGGACCTGACGGGCCGTGCAAAAAACGGCAAGCTTGACAAGGTCATTGGCAGAGACGTGGAGACGGAGCGGGTGATTCAGATTCTGAACCGCCGCCAGAAGAATAACCCCTGCCTCATCGGCGAGCCGGGCGTTGGCAAAACCGCCATCGCCGAGGGCCTTGCCCAGCGGATTGCCTCCGGAAACGTTCCCTACAAGCTGCGGGATAAGGAAGTGTTCCTGCTGGACCTGACGGCGCTGGTGGCCGGAACCCAGTTTCGGGGCCAGTTTGAAAGTCGCATGAAGAGCCTGATCGCGGAAATTAAGGAGTGCGGCAACATCATTCTGGTCATCGACGAGGTGCACAACCTTGTGGGCGCGGGGGACGCCGAAGGCTCCATGAACGCCGCCAACATCCTGAAGCCCGCCCTGTCCCGGGGGGAGATTCAGGTCATCGGCGCCACCACCTTTGCCGAGTACCGCAAGTACATCGAGAAGGACGCGGCCCTGGAGCGCCGGTTCCAGCCGGTGACCGTGGCGGAGCCTACCATCGCCGAGGCCAGTCAGATCATGCAGGGCATCGCCAAATCCTACGCCGAGTTCCACGGCGTGGAGATTTCCCCGGAAATCGCCCACCAGTGCGTGGTGCTGTCCGAGCGGTATATTACCGACCGGTTCCTGCCGGATAAGGCCATCGACCTGCTGGACGAGGCCTGCTCCGACGTGAATCTGCAATGCAAGGAGATTAGCGAGCTGGCCCAGCTGAAAAAGGAGCGGGACGACTATGAGCTGGAGCTGCGGATGCTGAATGAAAATACCGAGAATCAGGATTACGAGCGTCTTGCCTACCTGCGCAGCAAGCTGATGCAGCTGGCCCCCAGAATCGAAGAGTTGGAAGCCATGCCGAAACCAGCGGTGACCATGGAGAATCTGGCGAGAATCATCGAACTGTGGACGAAAATTCCCGCCTCCAAGATCAAGGCCCAGGAGTACCAGCAGATCAAGGGCCTGGCTGACCGCTTGAAGACCCACATCGTGGGTCAGGATCAGGCGGTGGAAGCCGTGGCCCGGGCCATCCGCCGGAACCGGGTGGGCATCAGCCCCAAGAAACGCCCGGTCTCCTTCATTTTCGTAGGCCCCACCGGCGTGGGCAAGACGGAGCTGGTCAAGCAGCTGGCAAACGATCTGTTCGACAGTGTGGACGCCCTGATCCGGCTGGATATGTCGGAATACATGGAAAAACACACGGTTTCCAAGCTCATTGGTTCGCCTCCCGGCTATGTGGGCTATGACGAGGCTGGACAGCTGACGGAGAAAATCCGCCGCCGACCCTACAGCGTGGTGCTGTTTGATGAAATCGAAAAGGCCCACCCCGATGTGCTGAACGTGCTCCTTCAGGTGCTGGACGATGGCCGGATTACCGACGCCCAGGGCCGGGTGGTGAATTTTGAAAACACCATCATCGTCATGACCTCCAACGCCGGCTCTGAGGGCCGGGTAGGCGGTCTGGGCTTTGGCCGGACGGAAGGGGATAAGGTGCAGGAGACCACCATGAAGGCCCTGCGGGAGTTCCTGCGGCCCGAGTTCCTGAACCGGGTTGATGAAATTCTGACCTTCAACCACCTGAGCCAGGATAACTTCCTGGGTATCGCGGACATCATGCTGAATGAGCTTCGTGACAGCCTGTCCGCCCGGGGACTGAGCCTTACCTGGGACGAATCCCTGCGGCAGCTGCTGGTGAAGAAGGCCTATTCCACCACCTACGGCGCCCGGAATCTCCGCCGCACCATCCAGCGGGAGCTGGAGGACCCCATCTCCGAGACCATTATCGACAGCTTTGAGCATCCCATTTCTTCCATCCGCATCACCGTGGAAAACGATGCCGTCAAGCTGGATGTGAAGTAATCAAGCGTCCCCCGTGCCGCAAGGCACAGGGGACGTTTTTCGGTGTAAAATACAAAAAAAGAAGAACCTCTTTTGCCGCTTGACAAAAGAGGTTCTTTGGCGGAGAAGGAGGGATTTGAACCCTCGATACCCTTTTGGGGTATACACGATTTCCAATCGTGCGCGCTCGGCCAGCTACGCGACTTCTCCATGCGCTGTAGGCTTACTGCCGACTCGCATATAATACACGAAGTAAGGCAAAATGTCAAGCATTATTTTCTCTTTTCTGACGTTTTTTATGCCAGAATTTGGCCTGTTCACAAATGGTGACAAATATGTTACAATTACGGCGCATATATGCGAGAAAACCGACGTGAGGTGGTACTTATTCGAAGATTTTTCTCCATTTTCTTCCTGATGCTATTGTTGATTGTTCTGTCACCCGGCGCGCAAGCCGCAGCCAATATAAAAGCCGGCGCGGTGACGACTGCCGGCGGCTCCCTGAATGTGCGCACCCAGCCGTCCACGGCTTCTCCCACAGCGGCTTCCCTGAAGAAGGGCAGCTATATCACCCTCCACTCCCGCAGCGGAGACTGGTGGAAGGTGGAATACGACAAGGGCCGGTTCGGCTATTGCCATGCCAATTACATCACGGTGGTGCAGGGGACAGCCGTCAGCGTGAATATCCGCTCCGGCAGCCTTAACGTCCGCAGCGGCCCGGGCACCCAATACGGGAAAGCCGCTTCCCTGTACGCGGGGGAGCCGGTGCTGCTGCTGAGTACCAGCGGCGGCTGGAGCCGAATTCTGTATCATGGTACAAAAACAGGATACGTCAGCTCCCAATATCTTTCCGGCTACTTTCGTCCCGTATCTCTGTCCGTGCCGCATTTCAAGCAGACCGACAGCCGCTGGGCGGACAAAATGGTGGGAACCTCCGGCAAGCCCTTTTCCCAGATCGGATGCGCCACCACGGCGGTGGCCATGATGGAATCGGCCCGGCAGGGGAGGACCATCTACCCGGACGTTATGTCCCAGCAGCTGCGCTACACGCCCTCCGGCGACCTGTACTGGCCCAGTCACTACATTGCCAGCACGGACCCCAGCGGTTATCTGGAACGAATCTACCAGAAGCTGACCCAGGGAAAGCCGGTGCTTCTGGGCATGAAAAACGCATACGGCTCCCAACACTGGGTGGTGGTGACGGGGTTCACCGGCGGCGATACGCTGACGGCGGGACGCTTTACCATCCACGATCCCGGTACCTATTCCAGAACGAATCTCCAACAGCTTCGGGATGGATACCCCACGTTCTATAAATTCTATACCTATTGAAAAAACAGGGCTGGTTCGCACCAGCCCTGTCATCTTTACAGCAGCCGAATCCCGGCCTTTTCGCAGGCCTCCACCGTGGCCTGATCCCAGACGCTGGACTGCACCTCGCCAATGTGGGCGCAGCCCATCATCAGCATGGCGAGTCGGGACTGGCCGATGCCGCCGCCGATGGTCAGAGGCAGCTCGCCCTTCAAAAGCATCTGGTGGAAGGGGAGAGCCCGGCGTTCGTCGCAGCCCGCCTCCGTCAGCTGACGGTCCAGGGATTCCGCGTCCACCCGGACACCCATGGAGGACACCTCCAGCGCCCGGTTCAGGGTGTCGTCCCAGAAGAAAATGTCGCAGTTCAAATCCCAGTCGTCGTAGTCCGGGGCCCGTCCGTCGTGGGGCTTGCCGGAGCGGAGGGCCCGGCCGATCTGCATAATGCAGGCGGTTCGGTGCTCCTTGACGTAGGCGTTCTCCCGCATGGAGCCAGTGGGCAGTTCCGGGTACAGATCCTCCAGCTCCTGGGTGGTGATGAAGCTGACGTCCCGGCCCAGCTCCGTACGCAGCTGGGGATAGCGGACATGGAGCCGGTCGTTGGTATCGCAGATGGCCTTGACGATGGCCCGGACAATGAGCTTCAAAAAGTCCAGATTCCGGTTTTCCTGGGTAATGACCTTCTCCCAGTCCCACTGGTCAACATAAATGGAGTGGACGTTGTCCAGCTCCTCGTCCCGGCGGATGGCGTTCATATCGGTGTACAGGCCGTTGCCCACGGTGAAATGGTACCGCTTCAGAGCCAGACGCTTCCATTTGGCCAGAGAATGCACCACCTGCGCATCGGCGCCTACGGCGGGAATGTCAAAGGACACAGGCCGCTCATAGCCGTTCAGGTTATCGTTGAGGCCGGAATTCTCGGTGACGAACAGGGGAGCGGAGACACGCTTCAGGTTCAGCGCCTTGGAAAACTCCTCCTGAAAGGTATCCTTGATGTAGGCGATGGCACGCTGGGTGTCGTAGGCGTCCAGCTTCGGCTGGTAGCCCTGGGGAATCACGATCTTGTTCATATGCGTTTCAACCTTTCCGTGAAATATGCTTTCTATTGTATTCGATTTCGGGATAAAATCAAGGGCGCAAACTAAAATTTTGCACGATGCAATCAAATTCCCTCTTCCGGTTGTATAATAGGTGAAAAGCTTTTCAAGGAGAAAACGATATGATGAATCCAGAGCAATTCACGCGCTACGCGGAAAGCTACATCGACACCGTGTTCCGGGTGGCTTTCAACTACATAAAATCGGCGGCAGACGCGGAGGACATCACCCAGAATGTGTTTGTCAAGCTTTTGAAGGAGGAAAAGCCCTTTGAAAGTGAGGAGCACGTCAAGCGCTGGCTGATCCGGGTGGCCGTCAATGAGTGCAAAAACCTGACGAAGGCCCGGTGGTGGCGGCAGGAAAACTACGAGGACTATGCGGCTACCCTGTCCTTTGACAACCCGGCCCATTCCGACCTATTTTACGCGGTGATGGAGCTGCCAAAAAAATACCGGCTGCCCATCTATCTGCACTATTACGAGGAATACTCCACACAGGAAATTGCGGAAATCCTGAAAATACCCAAAAATACGGTCTGTGCCCAGCTTCGGCGGGGCAGGGAATTGCTCAGAAAATCCCTACAGGAGGTGGATGCCAATGTTTAAGGACGATTACAAAGCCGCTTTTTCCAAAGTGACCGCCTCCGGGGAAACCCACAGGAGGATATTGAACATGACGAAGGAACATAAAAAACGCCGCTCCGTTGGCGGCTGGGCAGGGAAGCTTCTGATCGCGGCGGTGCTGGTATCGCTGCTGGCGGTATCTGCCAGCGCGGCGGCACAAAATTGGTTTGTGACCTATTTTTCCAAGGAGAGCAAAAAGCCCCTGTCTCAGGGGCAGGTGGAATTTGTGGAGGAACACACGCAGGATATCAGCCAGAAGCAAACCTGCAACGGCTATACGATTGAGCTGAAATCGGTCCTGTCTGATGACTATAACGCGTATGTTGTATTTGGAATCACTGCCCCGGAGGGCGTATATCTCGACAGAACGGTCAAGGAGGGATATAATCCTGCTGCGCCGGTGCTGTGGACCAACGGACGTTTTATCGAGATGCAGGACAGTGGAGCCAGCTCCACATGGAATATGCGCGATGACGGAGATGGGCTTTCCAATACCCACAATCTGGTATACCTGATATCCAGCAATAACGCCGCGTTTCAAAATGGGAAGACCTGTGAAATCCACTTTGAGAATCTGATAGCGGAATACGAAAATGACGCCTATGCCGCGGAATTGGAGGAAAAATACGGCTGTGAGCCGAAGTTAGGCATTATCACGGAGGAGGAAGCGGAGAAACTGTATCCCCGGGAGACGCTGGCAGAGGGAAACTGGGACTTCACGATTACCTTTACTAAGAGCAATGTGCCGGTGGTAGAACTGATTGACGAGCCTGTTGACTATGTACTCGAATTTGACAGACCCAACGAACATGTGGTGCAAAATGCACGGGTTACATCCATAATGCTCTCTCCCATCGGTGCCGTATGTACCTATGAAGCCGGCGAGGATGCGCCCAATGGCATTGGCGGAGACATAGTCATGAAGGATGGAACCAGTGTCTATCTCAGTGGTAATACCGTTGGCGCCTCTGGTGAAAACCGTTCCAATGGTATGTTTTCTGTACCGATTGCATTGGAAAATGTAGATTATATCCAATTCCCTGACGGCACCAAACTCCCCATGCCGGAGCTTCCCGCCGAATAACGAAAGCCCCCGCCGGATTTCCCGGCGGGGGCTTGCTGGCGGAGAGAGTGGGATTCGAACCCACGGTGGGTTGCCCCATCACCAGTTTTCAAGACTGGCTCCTTGAACCGCTCGGACATCTCTCCAGATACAGAAAAACCGCCAATCGGCGGTTCTTCTGTGGCGGAGTGAGAGGGATTTGAACCCTCGCGCGGTTTTTGACCGCCTACTCCCTTAGCAGGGGAGCCCCTTCGGCCTCTTGGGTATCACTCCGAATCAAAAAGTATTTAACTGATTGCCAAAGTATTCTAGCACAGCATGGCAAGTTTGTCAAGGAAAAAAAGCGCTTTGCAGAAAAATGGTGGTGCCGGGAAGCGTGGAGACCTCCCGGCATTGCGATTACGCCTTTTTGATCAGTTCCAGCAGACCCTCCATGGTATCCGCAATACCGATGGCCCCGGCCTGCACCATTTCAGCCACACTGCCGTAGCCCCAGCTGACGCCGATGGCGGGAATGCCGTGGGCCTTCGCGCCGAGGACGTCATATTTGGTGTCGCCCACCATGATCATATCTTCTTTCGCTCCGCTTTGTTCCAGCAGATAGGCGATGACGGCGTCCTTGGTGCTCCGGGAGCTATCCGTGGACGCGCCGCAGATGCGGTCAAAGAAGGGGGCAAGACCGAACCGCTCCAGAATGGTCACGGACATCTCCTCGGGCTTGGAGGTGGCGACATACAGGGTATAGCCTTCCTTTTTCAGGGCTTCCAGCAGGGCCTGAATGCCGGGATAGGGGGTGTTTTCGAACATTCCCGTGGGGACGTAGCGGCTGCGGTAGACCCGGATGGCCTCATCCGTTTTGTCCACAGGAACGCCGAAGCGCCGAAAGGTTTCGTGCAGGGGAGGCCCGACAAATACCCGCATTTCCTCTCTGGACGGTACTTCCAGTCCGAAATGCTCCAGAGCCAGGGCGGCGCAGTTGATGATGCCCTCTCCGGAGTCCGTGAGGGTGCCGTCCAGATCAAATAATACTGTCTTTTTCATCCATAATCTCCTTATCCCAGCAATACATCGGAAATAAGCATCACGCAGAAGCCCACCAGCAAGGCGTACGTTGCGCTGCTTTCATGATCGTGGTGGGTTTCGGGGATCATTTCGTCGCTGATGACATACAGCATGGTTCCGCCCGCGAAAGCCAGGGCGAAGGGCAGAATGGCGGAAGCCACGCTGACGGCGAAATAGCCGAGAAGCGTGCCCAGCACCTCGATGAGACCCGTTGCCAGAGCGCACAGGAACGTCCGCTTGGGGCTGATGCCCGCCGCCAGCATGGGACCGATGATGACCATGCCCTCGGGGATATTCTGCAAGGCGATGCCCCCCGCGATCAGCATGGCCTCCGCCACATTTTCCGAGCCGAAGCTCACGCCGGCGGCCAGACCCTCGGGCAGATTGTGAATGGCGATGGCGGAGACAAACAGCAGAACCTTGTCAAGCCGCTGGTTTCCGGGGTGGTCCTCGGAATCCACGCCCGCCAGATGGTGCAGGTGGGGCACCAGCCGGTCCGCCAGATTCAGGCAAATTGCGCCGGCGAAGATGCCGGCCACGGTAATGAGCACATTTCCATAGTCCAGAGAGGGAAGGATCAGCCCCAGCACGGCGGCGGCCAGCATGACCCCGGCGGCAAAGGCCAGCACCAGGTCACTGAACCGGTGAGAAATGTCCTTGATCAGAAACCCGGCGACAGCGCCGATTACCGTAGCGCCGCCAACACCCAGGGCGGTCAATAATACAAGCTCCATGAGATAACCTCCTTTTTTTGCCATTCTAGCATACTTTCCGCCAGATTGCAATGCGGGGGACACTGACAGTTTTTTCGCGGGATTCCGGTTTGGTGTTGCGCTTTGGCAAGAGATTTGATAGAATAATAAAAGACGCAACAACATTGGTGGAGAATGCTTATGAGACTGAAACAAACCCGCTCCGGCTTTTTGGGGGAATTTGGAAAATGCGCTGTGGCCTTCTGCCTGTCGGTGGTCATTGCTTTGGGCGCGCTGCTGATTGCCTGCTTCGCGCCCCAGGGAAGAATCAACGAAAACCTGCTGGAATCCTCCTATGGCCTGTATCTGGAAGGGCAGTACCCGGTGATCGGGGACAGAAAAACCAACTCCCTGCTGGACAACGCCACGGATACCACCATCCTCCGGGCCACAGGCGGCATGAACCGGCATTACCTGGGGTCCGTTCTGACCAATCCGCTCTATCTGTACAGTGACGTAGAGCTGGAGAAGGAGGAGGACTATCCCGTCAAATGTCTGGAGCTCTACAGCGCGGGGGAACCGTCAGACGGGGAATTTCTGTATGTCCGCTACTGGATGGGCTTCCGGGCAGTCTTACGGTGGCTGCTGGTGTTTTTCGATTATTACCAGATCAAACGATACGCAGGCGCGCTGTTTTTCGCCCTGTTCGCCCTGGTGCTCTGCAACCTTGCCAAACGGGTGGACGGAAAGACAGCCTTTGCCTTCGCGGTGAGTATCATTCTGGTGCGGCCCCAGGTGATTGTGGGCAGTCTGCAATTTTTGCCCTGCTTCCTGATTGCCTTTATGGCCATGCTGGCGGTTCCGATACTGGTGGACCGGCCCCGGTGGGACAGTGTGTTCTTCCTGGAAATCGGAATCCTGACCATGTACTTTGACTTCTACACCACGCCGCTGGTTACGGTGGGCTTCCCGCTGGTGTATCTGGCGGTGCTGCGGGCCCGGCAGGGAAAAACGGTTTCTCTGAAATGGCTGCTCCGGTGCGTCCTGATCTGGCTGGCGGGGTATGCCCTGATGTGGCTGGCGAAGCTGACGCTGACCAGCCTGCTGACCAGCGCGGATGGTTTGTCGGATGGCCTGGCGGCGTTCTGCAGACGGGTGGGCATCGAAAAATCCGAGGGCTATGAGGAATACTACAGCCTGTCCCTGGCCTTTGAGAACCTGCGGTCGGTGATTTTCAGCGACCCGGAGGGAAAGGTGGTCTACCTGCTGGGGGCGGGGCTGACGGTGGTGTCGGTCTGGGTCTGCGCTCTGCGGCGGAAGCTGCGGCTGACCGCCTTCACTGCCCATCTGTACCTGCTGTTCGCGGCGGCGCTGCCGATGATCTGGTTTTGCTGCACCGCCCAGCCCATCGCCATTCATTACTGGTATCAGTACCGCTCCATCGCCCTGACCCATTGGGCGGTGGGGGCCTATGTGACCATGACCTTCTGGCAGGGGAATGAGAGCATGAAATTACGGCCAGAATAGAACCGCTGCCTTCATACCTGCCGCAGAGGCACCTTCTCTGCGCGCCTGCCAAAAAACGGAATCATTTCTCAAAAAACACTTGATTTTTGATATACAATATGCTAGAATATCCGGGTCTGAAATCAGGGTGCGTCCTCTGGCAGCGGCTGCTGCGTATGAACGCCTAATATTTAAGGAGGACAAAGAAATGGATTTGGTTAAGGCTCTGAACAGCCAGTACATGAAGGAGGAGCTGCCCGAGGTTAAGGTCGGCGACACCGTTCGTGTGCATGTGCGCATCAAGGAAGGCTCCCGGGAGCGTATTCAGGTGTTCGAAGGCACCGTCATCGCCCGGAAGCACGGCGGCATTGGCGAGACCATCACCGTTCGCCGCATCTCTTACGGCGTTGGCTGTGAGAAGGTCTTCCCCCTGCATTCCCCCAACGTGGCGATGATCGAGACTGTCCGCAAGGGCAAGGTTCGCCGCGCCAAGCTGTACTACCTGCGTGACCGCGCCGGTAAGGCTGCCAAGGTCAAGGAGAAGGTCTGATCCCGAACTTGATAAAGAAAGAGGGCAATGCCCTCTTTTTTTATTTCCCTGTGGAAAATGGGCAGCGTATGTGCTATAATGCAGAAAAATGTTCATCGGGTTAAGTCAGCAGAGCGATCAATTGGAATTTGGAAATCAAAGCCTTCCCCTTTGGGGTGGTGCTCCGCGCAGCGAATCTGCAATACCAATGATTGCCAGTGGCAATCATACCGCTGTTCATTATGGTGGCCGAGCGTTAGCGAGGTCGGAAGAGGTTCCTTCCGTTTCGCCGAAATATGGTTGTGTATCCAAAATGGTACTGCCCTCTTCCGCCCCCTGCGGGGGCACCTTCCACAAAGGGGAAGGCATTGGTACCGCCAAATTCCAATTTGTCGTTTGCTGCGTTGTGTTATGTAAAAAACGCGCGGAAAGGAGCGGCTATGGCTTCTGATAAGGAAAAGGAACCCCGGAGCTGGCAGCAAAATGTGCTGCTCTACGTCCACGACCTGATGTGTATGCTTCTGGTAGTGATGCTCCTGTTTCTGGTGGTGTTCCGGGTGATTCTGGTGACGGGGGACTCCATGTTCACAACCCTCTGGGACGGGGACTATCTGCTGCTGATCAGCAATCTGTTCTGCGGCGACCCGGAGCCGGGGGATATTGTGGTCATCAGTAAGCAGTCCTTCGATCACGGCAGTCCCATCGTCAAGCGGGTGATTGCCATCCAAGGGCAGACAGTGGACATTGATTTTGAAAGCGGCACCGTCTATGTGGACGGACAGGCGCTGCGGGAGCCCTATATTCACAATGAAACAACCAACGAGGAAGGGACACAGTTCCCCCTGACGGTGGCGGAAAACTGCGTTTTTGTCCTTGGCGACAACCGGGCGGTTTCTCTGGACAGCCGGTCGCCCCAGATTGGGCAGATCGACCGCCGGGAGGTGCTGGGTAAGGCTTTGTTCCTGATGATTCCCGGAACCCACCATGGGCAGCTGCTGCCGGACTACAGCCGCATCGGCGCCGTGCATTAAGAGAGGTATAATATGGATTCCAAACTGAACATTCAATGGTATCCCGGGCATATGACTAAGACTCGCCGCCAGATCGAAGCGGACTTGAAGCTGGTGGACGCGGTGTGTGAGATTGTGGATGCCCGGATTCCCATGTCCAGCCGAAACCCGGACATCGACGCCATCTGCGGCAGCAAGCCCCGGATTCTGGTGCTGAACCGGATGGATTTGGCTGACCCGGAGGCCACAAAGCGGTGGGCTGACTACTTCCGGGGAAAGGGCATGGCGGTGCTGGCTACGGACTGCAAGAGCCGCAAGGGCATCGCGGATTTCACCCCCGCGGCTCGGAAGGCCTGTGCCGAAAAGCTGGAGCGGGACGCCAAACGGGGCATGAACCGGCCTCTGCGGGTGATGGTGGTGGGCATCCCCAATGTGGGAAAATCCACCCTTATTAACCAGATTTCCGGCAGAAAGGGTGCTAAGGCCGAGAATCGCCCCGGTGTGACCCGGGGCAAGCAGTGGGTGACGGTGGACAGCGGTTTGCAGCTGCTGGACACCCCCGGAATTCTCTGGCCCAAATTTGAGGACCCGGAGGTGGGCATGATGCTGGCCTACACCGGTGCCGTGAAGGAAAACGTCATCGATCTGGAAGAGCTGGCCTGCCATCTCATGAGCCTGTTGCATAAATATTACCCCCAGAACCTGCTGGAACGCTACAAGGTGGAAGCCCCGGCGGGCACTCCCGGCTGGGAGCTGCTGGAACTGGCGGGCCGGAAGCGGGGCTATCTGGTGTCCGGAGGCGAGGTCAATCTGGAGCGCATGGCCCGGGTGCTGCTGGACGAATTCCGGGGCGGCAAACTGGGAAAATTCACACTGGAAATGCCGGAGGAGCAGCAATGAGTGAACTGACGATGTGGGAGATTGAAGACAGCCTGGGACTGCAAGTCATCTGCGGCGTGGACGAGGCGGGCCGGGGGCCTCTGGCGGGGCCGGTGTGCGCGGCGGCGGTGATACTGCCAAAGCATCTGCAAATTCCCGGCCTGACAGACAGCAAAAAGCTCACCGACAAAAAACGCCGGGAATTGTTTCCGATGATTCAGGAACAGGCCATCGCCTACGGCATCGGTCTGGCGTCAGAGTCGGAAATTGACGAAATCAATATTTTGCAGGCCACGTTTTTAGCTATGCGCCGGGCGCTGGATCAGCTCAGCGTCCGTCCGGAGATTGCTCTGATTGACGGAAACCGAGAGACGGACTTCGGTCTGCCGGTGAAAACCGTGGTGAAGGGTGACAGCCTCAGCGCCAACATCGCGGCGGCCTCCATTCTGGCCAAGGTCACCCGGGACAACCTCATGGTGGAGCTGGCAGAGAAATATCCGGAGTACGGCTTTGAAATCCACAAGGGCTACGGCACAAAAGCCCACTACGAGGCCCTGCGGACTTACGGCCCCTGTCCCATCCACAGAATGACCTTCCTGAAAAAATTCTATGGGGAGAAGTAACCTGCTGGGCGCCTGGGGAGAAGCCCTGGCGGCAGAATATCTGCGCAAAAAGCGCTACAAAATTCTGGCCTCCGGCTACCGCTGCCGGTTCGGGGAGATCGACCTGATCGCCGCAAACCGCACATACCTTGTGTTTGTGGAGGTCAAGCTCCGAAAATCCCCGGATTTCGCGGCGGCAAGGGAATATGTGGACAGGCGAAAGCAGGACAGGCTCCGGGCCACGGCGTCCATGTATCTTGCCCAGAACCCAACAAATCTGTGCTGCCGCTTTGACATCATCGAAATCTACGCGCCGGATGGCATGAACACAGTCCATCCGGAGATCAAACATATGGAGGATGCGTTCCAATGAACTTTCCGGTATTTGATTTTCACTGCGATACCGCCCTGGCCCTGCTGGGGGACGACCTGAACCAGGCGGGCAGTCTGCGGAAAAATAACGGCCACATCGATCTGGAGCGGGCGATGAAGCTGGGGGGCTACGCCCAGTGCTTCGCCTGCTTCACCACGGATATCCCGGAGCTGCTGCATGGCATTTCTCCGATTGTTCTGTTTGAGCGGGAGCTTGCCACCATCCAGCGGGAGGTGGATAAAAACAGCGACCTGATTTCCATTGCCTATTCCGTGGAGGAAATTGAGGAAAACCGGGCGGCGGGCAAACTGTCCGCCATTCTGACCCTGGAGGGCACGGCGGGCATCGACTATAACCCGGCTCTTCTGGAAGACCTGTGTGCCATCGGCTTCCGGGTGTCCAGCCTTGGCTGGAATGAAAAGAATCCCCTTACCGGCTCCAACGTCACCGGCGGGGGACTGACCAATCTGGGCCGGGAATACGTAAAGGAAGCACAGCGACTGGGAATGCGCATTGACGTCAGCCACATCAGCGACGAGGGCTTCTGGGATATTATGAAGATTACGCAGGCCCCAATTATCGCTACCCACTCCAACAGCCGGGCGGTACATAATCACAGCCGGAACCTGACCGACGATATGTTCCGAGCCATTCGGGAAACCGGCGGTGTGGCGGGCTACAATGCCTGCCGGGATTTCACCGGGGAAAATCCCAACTTGGATACCATCTGCGACCACATCCTGCACTTTCTGGATCTGGACCCCGACGGAAAGCACATCGCTCTGGGCGGAGATCTGGACGGCGTGGAGACCATGCCGGACGGCTTCGAGGGGGTGCAGAGCTACCCCGCGCTGGCACAGAGACTCCTTGAAAGAGGACTGTCGGAAGAAAACGTCATGGACATCTTCTGGAACAACGCCATCCGGGTCATGAAGTGAACGCCAGCAATCCGGCAAAGGGTGACAGCTTCTCCATAAAGAATTCATTTTTCGTTTATAGACAGAAAAGTGGGCCTGTGGTAAAATAATTGCAGTCACAGAACTTTGCGGGAGGGGAAAGCCATGCTGTATATCACAACACGAAGCTGCCGGGATGCCTATACGGCCCAGCGTGCCCTGCGGGAAAGCCGGGGCCCGGACGGGGGAATGTACCTGCCCTTCCGCACGCCGTCCTATTCCGCTGAGGAGTGGAAGGAACTGGCAGCCGCGCCCTTTGGCCAGCGGGTGGCGGAGATTTTGAACCGGCTGTTTGGCTGTAAGCTCACCTGCTGGGATGTGGATGTGTGCATCGGGCGCAATCCCGTACCTTTGGTTTCCCTGGGTCACCGCACCCTGGCGGCGGAGCTGTGGCGCAATCCGGGGCTGTCCTACGACTATATGGCCCGGGAGCTGGCGGAGCAGCTGTTGGACGCGTCCGATTATCAAACCGGTTGGCTGGCCATCGCTCTGCGCGTGGCTCTGCTGTTCGGAATCTTCGGACAGCTGAACACGGATGAACCCACAGATCTTTCCCTGATTTCCGGGGATTTCTCCGCACCCATCAGCGCCTACTACGCAAAGCAGTGGGGCCTGCCCATTGGGAAAATCATCTGCTGCTGCAACGAAAACAGCGGCCTGTGGGAGCTTCTGTGCCACGGACAGCTGCGCACAGACGCAACAAATGTGCACACAGCCATTCCGGAAGCGGACGTGGCCCTGCCGGAGCAGCTGGAACGGCTGGTATTTGAGGCCGGCGGGGAAGGGGAAGTAGCGCGGTATCTGGAAGTCTGCCGCCGGGGCGGCACCTACGCCCCCAGCGACCCGGTGCTTACCAATATGGGCAAAGACTTCCGGGTCAGTGTGGTCAGCAGCTCTCGAATCGGGCAGACCATTTCCAGCGTTTACCGCACCCACAACTATGTCCTGTCCCCGGGAGCGGCGCTCAGCTACGCGGGGCTGATGGATGCCCGGGCGAAACCGGGACTTAAGAAAAACGCTCTGATTCTGGCGGAGAAAAGCCCCGCCCTTGACGCGGGGTTGACAGCCGCTTCTTTAAAAATCCCGGAACGGGAATTAAACGATTTCCTATAATAGAAACAGAAGGGAGGCGCTCTATGGCGCTGTATGCCATTGGTGACCTGCACCTGTGCCTTGGGGCGCCGAAGCCCATGGATGTGTTCGGCGGCGCCTGGGTGGGCTATATGGACAAGCTCCGGGCCGGGCTGTCGGTGATACGGCCCGGGGACACCACCGTTCTGCTGGGAGACCTGAGCTGGGCGCTGGATTTGGAGGAAGCCCGGCAGGATTTTGCCTGGATCAATGAGATTCCCGGCAGGAAAATCATCCTTAAAGGCAACCACGACTATTGGTGGTCCACTGCCGCAAAATTTGAAAAGTTCTGCAAAACGAACGGTTTTTCCAACCTGTATCTTCTGAACAACAACTGCTACGAGTACGCAGACTACGCCATCTGCGGCACCCGGGGCTGGTTTTTTGAGGAGGAGCGCAGCGGACAGCATGACGAAAAAGTGTTTAAGCGGGAGCTTTTGCGGCTGGAAGCGTCGCTGAAGGCGGCAGGGGACAGGCCGAAACTGGTATTTCTCCATTACCCGCCCCGGTACAAGGGCTACGAGTGTACGGAAATCCTGAAGCTGCTGGAAACCTACGGGGTGCGCCGGTGTTTTTACGGACATCTTCACGGCGGAAGCCACAAGCTGGCCATGGAAGGCCAGTGGGACGGGGTGGAATTCCGGCTCACTTCCGCGGATTATCTGGATTTTCAGCCGTATCCCGTAATTTTTTAAGAAAATTTCAGAAAAACTATGGACAAAAGCCGCATATTTTGATAGAATAGATCGGCTATGAAATAAATATAGAATGGTTTCGCCCCGCGAACCAATTTAGGAGGACAATAACCAATGAACGTAAAGAGCATCGAAAGAAGCGGCAACGAGGCTACCATCGTTGTGGAGATCGATAAGGATCTGATGGAGTCCGGTGTCAACAAGGCATATCTCAAGGCTCGTAAGCAGATCATGATTCCCGGCTTCCGGAAGGGCAAGGCTCCCCGGAAGATGATCGAGGCCATGTATGGCGCCCATGTTTTCTACGAGGATGGTCTGGAAGAGATCTTCCCCGAGGTCTATGACTTTGCCGTGGCAAAGCAGGAGGGTCTGAAGGCCATCGGCCGTCCCAGCCTCACCGATATGCAGATCGCCGACGACGGCTCCGTCACCCTGACCCTGACCACGGAGGTCTATCCCGAGGTCACCCTGGGCCAGTACAAGGGCCTGGAGGTGGAGAAGGCCGAGGCTGACGTCACCGATACTCAGGTGCAGGCTGAGTTGGAGCGTATGGCCCAGAACGTGGCTTCCACCGAGACTGTGGAGCGGGCCGCCGAGATGGGCGACACCGCCAACATCGACTTCGAGGGCTTTGATAACGGCGTTCCCTTTGATGGCGGCAAGGGCGAGAACTTCGACCTGAAGCTGGGCTCCGGCCAGTTCGTCCCCGGTTTTGAGGAGCAGGTGGTTGGCATGACCGCCGGCGAGGAGAAGGACATCGACATCACCTTCCCCGAGAACTACCATGAGAATCTGGCCGGCAAGCCTGTGGTCTTCCATGTGAAGCTGAACAAGGTCACTGTGACCAATGTGCCTGAGCTGGACGACGAGTTTGCCAAGGATGTTTCCGAGTTCGATACTCTGGAGGAGCTGAAGGCCGACATCCGGGCAAAGGCTCTGGAGCAGGCGGAAAAGCGCATTGCTTCCGACTTCGAGAACGCCGCTGTGGAGAAGGCCGCTGAGAACACCACCGTGGATATGCCCAAGGCATTGGTTGAAAACGAGCTGGACACCCAGATGGAGCGGTTTGCCTACCAGCTGCAGATGAGCGGCTACTCCATGGAGCAGTACGCCAAGATGATGGGCGGCGACGTCAGCACCATGCGCAACGCCTTCCGTCCCGCCGCTGAGAAGCAGGCCAAGATCTCCGTCACCCTGGAGAAGATCGTGGAAGTCGAGGGCATTACCGTCACCGACGAGGAGATTGAGGAAGAGTTCAAGTCCCTGGCTGAGCAGTACCAGCTGGAGGTGGACAAGGTCAAGGAAATGGTTCCCATGGGCGAGCTCACCGGCAGCCTGACCACCCGCAAGGCCGTGAAGCTGATCGCTGACTCCGCCGTGGCCGTGGCCCCCAAGGCTCCTGAGACCACTGAGGCTGAATAATCCCTGTTACCATCGGGAAACCGGCATTTTGCCGGTTTCCCTTTGCAGGATTTTCCCTGCTTTGGAATAACCTTCCCCAGCGATGGTTAGAATGTTTCGTACTGATTCTTGATGGAAGACGATTATCAAGAGTTCGTATTGTACCCTGAAAGGAGACATCACCATGAGTTTAGTTCCCTATGTTGTTGAGCAGACCAGCCGCGGCGAGCGCAGCTACGATATTTTCTCCCGTCTGCTGAATGACCGCATCATTTTCCTGTCCGAAGAGGTCAACGACACCACTGCCTCTCTGGTGGTGGCCCAGCTTCTGTATCTGGAAGCCCAGGACCCGGACAAGGACATCCAGTTCTATATCAACAGCCCCGGCGGCTCTGTCACGGCCGGTATGGCGATTTACGACACCATGCAGTACATCAAGTGTGATGTAGCGACCATCTGCGTCGGCATGGCGGCGTCCATGGGCGCGTTCCTGCTGAGCGCGGGCGCCAAGGGCAAGCGCATGGCTCTGCCCAACTCCGAAATCATGATTCACCAGCCCTCTGCCGGCACTCAGGGCCAGATCACCGACATGGCCATCCACATGAAGCGCCTGCAGACCATTAAGGAGCGGATGAACCGCATTCTGTCCGAGAATTGCGGACAGAGCATCGAGACCGTCACCGCCGCCTGTGAGCGTGACAACTTCATGACGGCTGAGGAAGCCAAGGCCTTCGGCCTCATCGACCGGGTTCTCGAGCATCACTAAGAAATAAAGTAGAAATGAGGTACCAGGTGCATGGCAAAGAATAATGAGCCGCCGGTTCGCTGCAGCTTCTGCGGGAAGCGGGAGAATCAGGCTTCACGGCTGATTGCCGGTCCTGGGGTGTATATTTGCAGCGACTGCGTCGCGGCGTGCAGCGAACTGCTGCGTGACGAGTACGACTTGGAGCCAAACGGCGTGCCCAAGGCTCCCGACCGTCTGCCTACCCCCATGGAGATGAAAACCTTCATGGATCGCTATATCATCGGTCAGGACGACGCAAAGGTGGCCCTGTCCGTCGCGGTTTACAATCACTATAAGCGCATCTACTTCGGCTCCGATTCCGAGGTGGAGCTGCAAAAGAGCAACATTTTGCTGATCGGTCCCACTGGCAGCGGCAAGACCCTGTTTGCCCAGACCTTGGCAAAAATCCTCAACGTGCCCTTCGCCATCGCCGACGCCACCACCCTGACGGAAGCGGGCTATGTGGGCGACGATGTGGAGAATATCCTGCTGCGGCTTTTGCAGGCTGCGGATTTTGACGTGGAGCTGGCCCAGCGGGGCATCATCTATATCGACGAGATGGATAAGATCGCCCGGAAAAGCGAGAATACCTCCATCACCCGGGATGTGTCCGGCGAGGGCGTTCAGCAGGCGCTGCTGAAAATTCTGGAGGGCACCGTTGCCAACGTTCCCCCCCAGGGCGGACGGAAGCATCCCCAGCAGGAAATGATTCAGGTGGACACCACCAACATCCTCTTCATCTGCGGCGGCGCCTTTGACGGTCTGGATAAGATCATCGAAAAGCGCACCGATAAGAGCGCCATCGGCTTTGACTCCCCGGTGCAGAGCAAGAAGTCACGCGATGTGGGCACCCTGTTTACCCAGGTGGAGCCCCATGACCTTCTGAAATTCGGCATCATCCCGGAGTTGGTGGGACGTATGCCGGTGATCACCACATTGCAGAGCCTGACCCAGAACGATCTGGTGCGGATTTTGGTGGAGCCGAAGAATGCCCTGACCAAGCAGTATCAGGCGCTTCTCGCCATGGACGGCGTCCAGCTGGAAGTCACGGACGAAGCCCTGCTGCTCATTGCTCAGAAGGCCATTGACCGCCAGATCGGCGCCAGAGGCCTGCGGGCCATTATGGAAAAGATCATGACCGGCATTATGTTCCTGATCCCTTCCGATCTTTCCATTCAGAAAATCGTCATTACCCCTGAGTCCGTGGAAGGCGGAGACCCGGTGATCGTGCGGGATGCCGCGCACCCCCGGCAGAAGCTAACTGGTAAGAAATAATCCGTAAGGGGGTAGTTTTTTCTACCCCCTTTTTTGCGAAAGGAGGGAAATCCCCCATGAATGAAGAAAAACTGTATGCTGGGAAGCTGCCCATTCTGGCCCTGCGGGGGCTGACGGTGTTTCCGGACCAGACGGTGCACTTTGACGTGGGCCGTTCGAAATCCATTCTGGCGCTGGAAGCGGCCATGAAAGCTGATCAGACCCTATTTCTGGTGCCCCAGAAGGACCTGCTGGTGGATGACCCAAAGCTGGCAGACCTGTATCCCATCGGTACGGTAGCCAAGGTCAAGCAGGTGCTGAAGCCCCAGTCCGAAAACCTGCGGGTGCTGGTGACTGGCATCTGCCGGGGCAAGGTTTCCGAGCTTTCCCAGTCGGAGCCGTATCTCTTCGGCACCATTGAAGCGGTGCCGGAGCAGCAGGAGGAGGACTCTGTCCGGGCTCAGGCTCTGCGCCGGGAGGCCAACTCCCTCTACGGGCTGTACCTGCAAATGTCTGAGCACCCGGCCCAGACGGTCTATTTGCAGATGATGGCCAGCACCAGTAGCGGCTATATTGCCGACAGCATTGCCCAGAATTCCGGTATTGAGTTCCCGGACAAGGCGAAGCTCCTTTGTATGCTGAATCCCACCCGGCGGCTGGAAACGGCCCTAAAGCTCCTGCACCGGGAGGTGGAGATGCTGCGGCTGGAAGGGGAGATTCAGGAGAAGACCAAGGTGGCTCTGGACCAGAACCAGCGGGACTACTATCTGCGCGAGCAGATGAAGGTTATCCGGGAAGAGCTGGGAGAGGGCGACGACGAGAACGAGTGCGAAAGCTACGCTTCCGCCATTCAGAATCTCAAGCTGGATGCCGATATCGAGAAAAAGCTTCTCAAGGATGTAGACAGGCTCAAAAAGCAGCCCTTCGGTTCTTCTGAGGGAGCGGTGCTGCGCAACTACCTGGACACCGTGCTGGACCTGCCCTGGAATACCAAGACCAAGGAGCGGGTGGATGTCTCCGCCGCCCGGAAGATTCTGGAAAAAGACCACTTCGGCATGGAAAAGGTGAAGGCCCGGATTCTGGAGACCATTGCCGTGCGGCAGATGGCTCCGGAGATGCCGCCCCAGATTCTGTGCCTGGTCGGCCCTCCCGGCGTGGGCAAGACCTCCATTTCCTATTCCGTAGCCAGGGCCCTGAACCGGAAAATGGCCCGGGTGTCTCTGGGCGGCGTACACGATGAGGCGGATATCCGGGGCCACCGGAAGACCTATGTGGGCGCCATGCCCGGCAGGATCATAACCGCCATGATTCAGGCGGGCAGCAACAATCCTGTGCTGCTGCTGGATGAAATCGACAAAATGGGCTCCGACTACCGGGGGGACCCCAGCGCGGCGCTGCTGGAAGTGCTGGATGGGGAACAGAACAAGACCTACCGGGACCACTATCTGGAAATCCCCTACGACCTGTCCGACGTGCTGTTCATCACCACGGCCAACACCCTGGACACGGTGCCCCGGCCGCTGCTTGACCGTATGGAGATCATCGAGCTTGGCTCCTACACCGACGAGGAAAAGGTGATGATCGCGAAAAATCACCTGATCCCCAAGCAGCTGAGTAAGCACGGCCTGAAAAAGAGCCAGCTTCGCCTTTCCGAGGAAGCCGTTCGGGAAATCATCGCCTGCTACACCCGGGAGTCCGGTGTCCGCAGTCTGGAACGAGCTGTGGGCGATATCTGCCGGAAGGCGGCTATGGAACTTATAGATGGGGAAAACGTAAAAAAAGTCACTGTAACCGCATCGAATCTGGAACAATTTCTGGGCGTTCGCAAATATCTCCCGGATCGCCTGCCCTGCACAGACCAGGTGGGCCTTGTCACAGGTTTGGCCTGGACCAGCGTGGGCGGTGAGACCCTGGAAGTGGAAGTGAACGTCATGGACGGCTCCGGAAAGCTGGAGCTCACCGGTAATCTTGGCGATGTGATGAAGGAATCCGCCCATGCGGCCCTGAGCTACATCCGTGCCAACGCCGGGAAGCTGGGCGTGGCCCCGGACTTCTATAAGACCAAGGACATTCACGTCCACTTCCCGGAGGGCGCGGTGCCCAAGGACGGCCCCTCTGCCGGTGTGACCGTGTGCACCGCCATGGTGTCGGCGCTTTCCGGCGTTTCCGTCCGAAGCGATGTGGCTATGACCGGCGAAATCTCCCTCCGGGGACGGGTGCTGCGCATTGGCGGCCTGCGGGAAAAGACCATGGCGGCCCTGCGTCACGGCATCCGGACCGTCATTATCCCCGCCGATAACGAGCGGGATTTGGAGGAAATCGACCAGACCGTCCGCCGCCAGCTGAACTTTGTCAGTGCGTCCACGGTGGACACTGTGCTGGAAACGGCCCTGAACCGGCCCAGTCAGGCGGTGCCTCCGCTGCTGCCGGAGCTGCCGGAGAGAAAGCCTGGGAGACGGAAGCCGGAGCTTCGCCAGTAAGGAGACATAGATGAATTTTCAGAATGTGGAATTTTTGATATCCGCCGCCGCGCCCAAAGATTTCCCCAAAAACCGTCTGCCGGAAATCGCCTTCGCCGGAAAATCCAACGTGGGCAAGTCCTCGGTGATCAACCGGCTGTTACAGCGAAAAAACTTCGCCCGGGTGGGGGACAAACCGGGAAAGACCGTCCACGTCAACTATTTTGTCATCGACCGCAAGTGTTATCTGGTGGATCTGCCGGGCTACGGCTTCGCCAAGGTGTCTCAGAGCGAAAAAGAGCGGTGGGCAAAGCTCATGGAGGATTATTTTGCCGCCGGGCGCATTGATCTGGGGGTGCTCATCGTGGATTACCGCCATCCGCCCACCAACAACGATATCACCATGGCAAACTGGTTTCTGGAAAGCGGCTGTCCCTTCGTGGTGGTGGCCAACAAAATGGACAAGCTCAAAAAAAGCGAGCTTGCCCCCAATCTGGAAGTCATCCGCCGGGACCTGAGCCTGCCGGAAACCTGTCCGGTGATTCCCTTCTCCGCGGAAAAGGGCGATGGCAGGGAAGCGCTGGTGCGCCACATTCTGGACGCGGTGAAGGAGTAACATGACCTTTGATTTGGCGGACTGGCGGGTGCAGGTGGACGTGGACGCCACCCGGCGGCACACCTCGGAAAACGCTTCCGACCACTGCGACTGCGCCTATTGCAGAAATTTTTATGAGACGCTGCCCAATCGCTACCCGGGGCTGTGCGTGGCCCTGTCAAGGCTGGGCATCGACCCCATGGGCCCCTGTGAGCTGATGCCCTTCACCCCCAACCTGTATCTTGCCTGCTACCCGGTGAAGGGCCGGATTCTGCGGTGGGGCCGCAGCCAGCTGGCAGTGGGGGACATTCCCATTGTGCTGGAAACAGGGGAGATTGACGGCTTTTTCCTCTGGGCAGGGGAGATGGAGCTGCCCTGGGTGCAGCCGGAGCCGGCGGACGAGGTCCGGTCTCCGGCGAATATGCCGGAATTTCTGGAGCGGATGCGCCGCACCTGGCTTCTGCGGCACGGACAGGAGCAGATACATTCATAAAAAAGAGAGGACAGCGAGTTTGCTGTCCTCTTTCGTTATGCATTGGCCTTGGCAGCCTTCAGAGCCTGTGCCAGCTGATCGGGGCAGGAGGTTTTCTTCATGCCGCAGGTGGTGCCCTCCAGCCGGGCGATGACGTCATCCACGTTCATGCCCTCCACCAGCTGGCCGATGCCCTTGAGGTTGCCGTTGCAGCCCCCCAGAAACTGGACGTTTTTGACTTTGCCGTCCTCCAGATCGAAGTAGATCATCTGAGAGCAGGTGCCCTTGGTCTTGTACTCGTACATAAATATACTTCCTTTCTGTATAATTATTCTGCCAAATCAACAAGCTCCGCCGAAACCAGCTCCGCCAGCCTCTCCGGCGGGAGGATCATCTGATGGCCCCTTGCCCCGGCGGAAACGGCGATTTCCTCCCACAAAACGCAGGTTTCGTCAAAAAAAGTGGGATATTTTTTCTTCATGCCCACGGGGCTGCAGCCGCCCCGGATGTACCCGGTAAGCCCCAGCAGCTCCTTCACCGGCACCAGCTCCATATTCTTGTCCCCGGCGGCTTTGGCGGCCTTCTTCAGGTTCAGCTCGCAGCACACGGGGATGCAGAACACGTTGATGCCGGTTTTCTCCCCCCGGGCGACAAGGGTCTTGAAAACCTGCTCGGGCGGCATACCGATGGCCTGGGCGGCGTGGGTGCCGCTGAGGTCGGATTCGTCAAATTCGTAAAAGCACTCCCTGCAGGGAATTTTCGCCTGCTCCACAAGGCGCACGGCGTTGGTTTTCGTTGCCATATCATCACCGGGCCCTATTATACGACAAAAAGAACGCTCTTGCAAGAGGGAATTATTCGGCAGTAAGCGGTTATCCTAGAAAGCGGGAGGCGCTGCTATGAATGAAAATCTGAACAAACAGGAGCGGGAGCAGATTGTGGAGCTTGGCTCCGATATCACCAAATCGAAAAAGGGGAGCATCTATACCCTGACCATCATCGGCCAGGTGGAGGGCCACCAGGTGGCGCCGGAGACGGTGAAGACCACGAAATACGAGCACGTTCTGCCGCTGCTGGCCGGCATCGAGGAAAGCGATGACATTGACGGTCTGCTGCTGCTTCTGAACACCGTGGGAGGGGACATTGAAGCGGGCCTGGCCATTGCCGAGATGATCGCCGGCATGAAAAAGCCCACGGTGTCCCTGGTGCTGGGGGGCGGCCACTCCATAGGCATTCCTCTGGCGGTGTGCACCAAGAAGTCCTTCATCACGCCCACGGCAAGCATGACGGTGCATCCGGTGCGGATGACGGGGCTGGTGGTGGGCGCGCCCCAGACCTTCCGGTATTTCCAGCGGATTCAGGAGCAGATCGCGGATTTTGTCACGGCTAATTCCAAAATCACCCGGGAAAAGTTCGAGCACTATATGATGGCCACCGGGGAGATGGCTACGGACGTGGGCACCATCCTCTACGGCAAGGAGGCGGTGGCCTCGGGGCTCATCGACAGGCTGGGAGGGCTGAACGATGCCCTGACCACCCTGCACAAAATGATTGAGAAGGAACGAAAGCACGGGCAGTGAGGGTGGAGAGTGAAGAGTGAAGAAAAATGAACCAATATTTTAATTCATCGCCGAAGGCGATACCTTCACTCCACACTCCACTCTTAACCCTCCACTCTGAAATTACTAAACCCTCCATTTCTAAACCCTCCACTCTGAAATTTGTACTGGAAATCTCCTTAAGAATGTGATATGATATGATGTAATGCAAGTTATGTCGTTTCGCTGGAATCACAGAAGGAGTGAAGGAATTGGACCTGAACTGGCTGCAAAGCCTGCTGTTTGGACTTATCTCGGGGCTGACGGATATTCTTCCGGTGTCCGCCCAGGCCCACAGGATGCTTATGCTTAAATTCTTTGGCGTCAAAAACGCCGGGAATCTATTGACGCTGCTGCTGCACCTGAGCGTACTGGCGGCGCTGTACCTGTCCAGCCGGGGGCAGTTCGTGAAAATAAACCGGGCCCGGGCTTTGGCACGGGTGCCCAAGCGGAAGCGTAAGCGCCCTCTGGACGTCAGAAGCATGATGGACTGGTCTCTGATCAAAACCATGCTGGTGCCCACAATTCTGGGCCTGCTGCTGTATCGGTTTGCCCGAAATATCCAGTCCAGCTTACTTACCATTGCCCTGTTCCTGTTTCTGAACGGCGTGATTCTCTATGTGCCCCAGTTCCTGCCCGGCAGCAACAAGGACTCCCGGACCCTGTCCCGGCTGGAGGGCTTCGCCATGGGCTGCGGCTGCGCCCTGTCCATATTGCCCGGGATTTCCACCGTGGGCGCGGTGGTGTCCATCGGCTCCGTGTGCGGCGTGGAGCGGGGCTACAGCCTGAATATGGCCTTCATTATCAAAATGTTCCTGATGGCGGGGCTGATTGTCTATGACGTGCTGGGGATTCTCTCCGGCGGCATGGAGGCTCTGACCTTCGGCCTGTTCCTGCGGTATCTGGTGACGGCGGCTTTGTCCTTCGGCGCGTCCATGGGCGGCATCCGCATTCTGCGCCGTCTGGCCTCTGACCACGGCTTCGGCCTGTTCGGGGTCTATTGCTGGGGCCTGGCACTGTTTATCTTCATTCTGAATCTCGTGGTCTAGGAGGTTTCCCGTGGCTAAGAAAAAAACTTCGTCTCAGGCGGAGAAAATCGTGACGGACACCAAACGGAAGGCTCCGCCTTCCAAGTCCAATTCCAAGAAAAAACCGCCGAAAAAAGCGGCAAACAGCAAGAAGCAACCGAAAGTTGCTACAGAATATGAAAATCCTATTTCCTCCAGCCTGGTGACGGCACTGATCAGCTTCTGCCTGTTTGTGCTGTTCGTCCTCATCTGCGTGAAGCCCGAAGGGGCTCTATTGATGATGGTTCGTTCTGTGGTGCTGGGGCTGGTAGGCCGGGCGGGTTTCTACTTTTTGATTCCGGCTCTCCTGTATCTAGCCGTCATAAATCTGTTCGGCCGGAAAATTGCTGTCCGGATGCGAAGCGTCTGCGCGGTGCTGTTCGCGCTTTTGTGCGGCGTCATCTACCACCTGGTGGTGGCCGGGCAGGTGCGGACGGAGCCTGTGCAGCTCATGAGCTATCTGTTCAGCGGCGGCAGCGCGGGCACCACCGGGGGCCTTGTCTGCGGCGGCGCGGCCTGCCTGCTGCGCTGGGCCTGCGGCACGGCCCTGTCCTACATCATTTCCATGCTGTGCGCCGTGCTGACTCTGCTGGGGGCCATGCAGATCACCATTCCCAGCCTGATCCGGGCCATCGCCAACCGTCCAAGAGACGACTACGAAGAGGATGAGGATGACGATTACATCGAGCCCGCGGCCATTGTAGTCAATAAAATCGCCAACCGGCAGATCGAGCAGAAGCGCCAGCGCCGGGAGCAGGCTGTACAGGCCGCCGCTGCCCCGAGAATCGAGGAGCCGGCCCAGGAGCGGATGCCGGACCCGCCAAAGCCCAGAAAGGAAAAGCAGCCGGAGCCGCCCAGACAGCCGGAAGTACAGGATACCGTCAAGCACGCCCCGGGCAAGGGCGCGGCCTTCATGAGCCGCATCGATGTGGAAATCAACGCCCCGCTGGCGGGCACCAGCCGCTACGTCCATGAGGACATCCCCAACGTCTTTGACGAGCCTGTGGCGGAAGAACCGGAAGAAATGCCGGTGGAGCCGGAAATCCCCCAGAAGATGCCGGAACTGGTGCTGGAGCATAAAAAGACGGTGCAGGTAAAGCCCGCCCCAAAGAAACGTCCGGAGCCACAGCCCGAACCGGAACCGGAAAAGGTCACATCCAGGGACACCGCGGCGACAGCCCAGCAGGTCACCGCCGAAATCGCCCAGAATCAGGTGAAAAAGGCCCCGGAATACTGCTTCCCGCCCATTGACCTGCTGAAACGCCCTGCCCGGGCGGCGGCGGACGGCACCGAGGAAATGCGGGAGAATTCCCGGCGGCTCAACGAGACCCTGGCCAGCTTCAACATCGACGCCCACATCATCAACGTCACCCGGGGCCCCAGCGTCACCCGCTACGAGGTGGAGCTGGACAAGGGCGTGCGGCTCAATAAGCTCACGGGCTGCGCCGACGACATCGCCCTGAGCCTGGGCGCCTCCGGCGTGCGGATTGCCGCCGTGCCGGGGAAGATCTCTGTGGTGGGCATCGAGGTGCCCAACCGCACCGTCACCACCGTATCCCTGCGGGAGGTCATCGACTCCGATGCTTTCGGCAGCGCCAAGTCCAAGTCCTCCGTGGCTCTGGGAAAGAGCATTGATGGGGCCTGTGTGGTGGGCAATATCGGCAAAATGCCCCACCTGCTGATCGCCGGTACCACCGGCTCCGGTAAGTCGGTGTGCATGAACTCCATTATCATCAGTCTTCTCTACAAGGCCGGGCCGGAGGACATCAAGCTGATCATGGTGGATCCCAAGATGGTGGAGCTGGGCATCTACAACGGCATCCCCCAGCTGCTGATTCCCGTGGTCACCGACCCCAAAAAGGCGGCGGGCAGCCTGCAATGGGCCGTCACGGAAATGCTGCGCCGGTACAAGGCCATGTCCGACCTGGGCGTACGGGACCTGGAATCCTACAATAGTATTGTAGTAAACGAGGAGGACGGCCAGAAGCTGCCCACCATCGTGGTCATCATCGATGAGCTGGCGGACCTGATGATGGTGGCCGCCAAGGAGGTGGAGGACTCCATCTGCCGCATTGCCCAGATGGGCCGTGCCGCGGGTATGCACCTGATCATCGCCACTCAGCGGCCCTCTGCCAATGTTATCACGGGCCTGATGAAGGCCAACATTCCCTCGAGAATTGCCTTTTCCGTTGCCTCCGCCATGGAATCCCGGATTATCTTAGACACCATGGGCGCGGAAAAGCTGGTGGGCAAGGGCGATATGCTCTACGCCCCCATTGGCAGCGGCAAGCCCCTCCGGGTGCAGGGCTGCTTCGTCACCGATGGCGAGGTGGAAGCCGTTGCGGAGTACGTCAAGGAGCATTACGTTGCCGACTACAGCCAGGAGGTGCTGGACGAAATCGAGAAGAAAGCCCAGCAGACCGGCAAAAAGCCCGCCTCCGTTTCCGAACCCGAACCCAGCGAGGAAGAGCTGGAGGGGGACGAGATGCTGCCTGCCGCGGTGGACGTGATTCTGGAGACGGGACAGGCCTCCGTGTCCATGCTCCAGCGGCGGCTGAAGCTGGGCTACGCCCGGGCCGCCCGGATTGTGGACGAGATGGAGGAAAAGGGCATCGTTGGCCCCTTCCAGGGCAGCAAGCCCCGGGCCATTCTGATCACCAAGGAGCAGTGGCAGGCCCAGAAGGGCGGGGGGCAGATGGACTTTGACGATCTGAGCGATGAATCGTTAGAGTGAAGTGTGGTGTGTGGAGAGTGGAGTGAAGGTATCGCCTTCGGCGATGATTGTAATTTTATCTCCACTCTTCACTCTCCACTCTCCACACGCCAAACTTCACACTTAGGCTTGACAAACATCCCGAAAGCCGCTATAATGGACTGGCTAACGGGGTGTGGCGAAGCTTGGTATCGCGCTTGGTTCGGGTCCAAGAGGCCAGGGGTTCGAATCCCCTCACTCCGACCAATAATGTGGGAATCGCTTTTGCGGTTCCCACATTTTTAATTGGGCATATAGGGGATTCGAACAATCAAATGCAACTGTCCAGTGGACAGTTGCTTGCCGACGGCTTGACGGCGGCAACACTATGATTCTGATTCCCAAGGAATCAGAATGCAGCGAATCCCCTCACTCCGACCAAGAAACCGGAATCCGCTTTCGCGGGTTCCGGTTTCTTAATTGGGTAGAAGGGGGGATTCGAACAATCAAATGGGGCTGTCCGGTGGACAGTTGCTTGCCGACGGCTTGACGGCGGCAACACCATTCAATGGAGCCTTAATCAGATAAAGCACAATTTACCTGACGCAGGGATATCCATACGTCATACGCTTCATACGCGTCTTTTTCGTCCAGCTCGCAACTGAACTGAGCATATTCGACAATCGGCGAGTCGCTATGAAACCTTCTCCATTTCCGCGGCGACGGAGGCTTCGCAGTCCCGCATGGCGAGGATGGTCTTTTCCATCAGCTCGTCCAGGGTCCAGCCCAGCCGCTCCGCGCCGGTCTTGATCACATCCCGGGAGCAGCCGGCGGCGAACTTCTTGTCCTTGAACTTCTTTTTTAAGGAAGACAGCTCCATGTCCATAACGGACTTGCTGGGCCGCATCCGGGCGGCGGCGCCGATGAGGCCCGTCAGCTCGTCGGCGGCAAAGAGAATCTTCTCCATGAGAAGCGTGGGCTCCACATCGCAGCAGATTCCGTAGCCGTGAGAGCAGATGGCGTGAACCATTTCGGGGCTGGCGTTCACTTCTGCCAGCAGTTCCGGGGCCTTGACGCAGTGCTCCTGGGGCCAGTTTTCAAAGTCCACATCGTGGAGCAGGCCACACAGGCCCCAGAAGTCCACGTCCTCGCCGTTTTCTTTGGCGAACCAGCGCATGACGCCCTCCACCGTCAGGGCGTGCTGAATGTGGAAGGGCTCTTTGTTGTACTTTTTCAGCAGGGCCAGCCCCTGCTCCCGGGTCAGTTCCATGAAAATTCCTCCTAATTGGTGTTTTTCCCCATTTTACGCCGGTCACAGGGGTTTGTCAAGGGCGTTGCCCCGGGGGAGAAGGAACAGACGCGAAAGGGTAGAAAATTTCACAATTATCTGCTACGATAGAGGAAAGGGGTTGAGAATATGGGAACTGTTTTTGATTATCTGACTTGGCGGGGAGACCTGACCTTCACCCAGGACCCGCCCAACGCGGTGGACGCGCTGATTTTTTCCGCTCTGACCTATGTGGGCTACGGGGAAACCGCGGAGCGGCAGCCGGAGACGGCGGCCAGTCTGCGGGCCTGCGCGGAGGAATTTTTCGCCTTGGAAAATCCGGAGAGCCGGGTGCGGTCAAAGAGGGACATGGAGCTTCTGCGCTGCGCCGCCGCCACGGTGCGCTTTGGTCAGTGCGGCCTGTGCCTGTACCGCAGCCGCTTTCTTCCCGAGCAGGAGACCCAGTTCGCCGCCATGACCTTCCTGCTGGACGACGGCAGTATGTTCCTTGCCTACCGGGGCACGGACAATTCTCTCGTGGGCTGGAAGGAGGATTTCAACATGACCTTCCAGCAGACCATCCCGGCCCAGCGGCTGGCCCAGGAGTACATCCGGGAGGCCGCGCTGGCCCATACCGCTCCCATGCGGGTTGCGGGCCACTCCAAGGGCGGCAATCTGGCGGTGTTTGCCGCCGCCCGGTGCTCGCCAACGGTGCGCAAGCGGATTCTGACGGTTTACAACAACGACGGACCCGGCTTTACCAAGTACATGATCGGCGACCCGGGCTACAATGCCATCGTGCCCCGGATTCAGACCTACATCCCCCAGTCCTCGGTGATCGGGATGCTGCTGGAGCACGAGGAGCCCTTCCTCGTCATCCGCAGCAAGAATGTGGGGCTGATGCAGCACGATCCCTACTCCTGGGAGGTGGAAGGCCCTCACTTCCTGCCCGTGCAGGAGGTGACGGAATCCTCCCAATTCTTAGACGCTACCATCAAAACTTGGTTTGCCGGCATGACAAATAAGGAGCGCAACCAGCTGGTGGAGGTGCTCTACAGCCTGCTCACCACCGGGGAGGTGGAGAACGCGGTGGATATCTTCCAGCCAAAGAACATCCGGACCTACGTCAAGGCCCTGTCCTCCGACGCGGATATGCGCCACATTCTGTCCACGGAATTCCAGGGCCTGCTGGAAGCGGCAAAGAAGGCCAGAGCCGGCATGAGCGAGGGGAAGGAACTGCCGCAAGGGCAGGGCGAAGAGTGAAGAGATAAAAATATGAAATGCTTATCGGATTAAGTCAACAGGCAGATAAGTTGTGCTTTATCCTCCTAAACACCGCCGGTCGATGATTGAGCGGGAGAGATACCGAGCAGGCCCAATGGCGCAGCGACTACAACCAGCGTCCGTGACGCATTAGCCGCCGGCCCTGCCGACCCGCCTGCCGATGATTGCGCGGGAGAGATACCGAGCAGGCCCAATGGCGTAACGACCACCTCCCGGGTTCGTAACGCATTGTCCGCGGCGACTCGCCGCCTGTCGAATAAGCGCAGTTCAGTTGTGAGCTGGACGAAAAAGACGCGTATGAAGCGTATGGCGTATGGTTGCCGCAGCACCCTTGGCTCTCCCTTTGGGAGAGCTGGCACGACCAAAGGTCGTGACTGAGAGGGCACCCTCT
>JALFXH010000102.1 GCA_022786965.1 Clostridiales bacterium | reverse complement strand
CTGAAGCCCGGCGATAAAGCCCTTGTTCTTTTCGATCTGTTCCGGGAAGTATTTCAGCAGATTGTCCTCCAGCCGGAACTGTTTGCTTTGGTGGTCGGCTTTCATCAGCTTCAGCCTGGACACATCCACTTCCAAATCCATACGCTCTTTGATGCGGGGATCACCGGCACACAGAGCCTTGATTTCTGCAAAGGAAAGTGCCGTTTCATCCACATCGTCACAGGAGCGCACCGGGCTTTTGCTGGTCATGATCTGTGAAATGAACTTCTGTTTGTTCTCCACGGTCTGCCAGAGGTAGGCGTCAAACGTCCCTTCCGTCACATAACGGAACACATGGACATGCTCATTCTGGTTTCCCTGGCGCTCAATACGGCCTTTGCGCTGTTCCAGGTCGCCGGGCCGCCATGGACAATCCAGGTCATGGAGTGCCACAAGGCGATCCTGCACGTTGGTCCCGGCTCCCATTTTGGATGTGCTGCCGATCAAAACGCGCACCTGGCCGGTGCGCACCTTGCTGAACAGCTCCTTTTTCCGCACCTCGGTGTTGGCCTCATGGATGAAAGCAATCTGCTCCGGTGGTACGCCCCCGGCAATCAGCTTTTGACGGATGTCCTCATAGACGGAAAATTCCGGTTCCGGCTCCGGCATGGGAATGGAAGTTTCTAAAGCGTGAATCTCCGGGCTATCCAGATTTCCGCTGACGGCCTTGGCAACTTTTTTGGACGGTGCCGGTTTCGGCGTGGAAATGTCGCAGAATACAAGTTGGGTCAGCTTCTCATCCTGCCCATCCCGCCAAATCTGCATAATATTTGCAACACACTGGTTGACTTTGGTCCCTGTTTCATCGGGCAGCAGCGGGTTGATGATTCGCTGGTCAAGGCCCAGTTTCCGGCCATCCGAGGTAATTTTGAGCATATTATCAGTGGAAGGGTCTACTGATCCTCCATGTACCAGGGCAGCACGTTCAGACAGGGCCTGCACCATTTCCTGCTGATGCTCTGTGGGTTTTGCCACAACTGTGTGATACTCCACCTCCGGTGTCGGCAGATGCAGCTGGTCGGAGGTTTTATTATCCGCGACTTCTTTGAACAGGGTCATTAACTCCGGAAGATTGAAGAACTTGGAGAATCGGGTTCTTGCCCGGTAGCCGGTTCCTTCCGGGGCCAGCTCCAGGGCGGTGACGGTTTCTCCAAACCGGGAAGCCCAGCAGTCAAAGTGTGTCATGCCCAGCTCTTGCAGCCGGTCATATTGCAAATACCGCTGCATGGTATATAGCTCGGTCATGGAATTGCTGACTGGGGTGCCGGTGGCAAAGACCACTCCACGGTTCCCGGTGATCTCATCCATGTAGCGGCATTTGGCGAACATATCGGAGGATTTCTGGGCATCCGTGGTGGATAGGCCAGCTACGTTCCGCATTTTGGTGTAGAGGAACAAATTCTTATAATTGTGCGCCTCATCCACAAACAACCGGTCAACACCCAGCTGTTCAAAGGTAATCACATCATCCTTTCTGTGATCGGCTTGCAGCTTTTCAAGCCGTGCTTCCAGCCCGCGCTTGGTACGCTCCAGTTGCTTGACGGTAAACCGTTCGCCGCCGCTGGATTCCACCTCGGAAATGCCCTCGGTGATTTCTGCAATCTGCTCCTGAAGAAGTCGTTCCTGGCGCTCCTTGCTGATGGGAATACGTTCAAACTGGGAGTGGCCAATGATGATTGCATCATAGTCGCCGGTGGCAATCCGGGCACAGAATTTCTTGCGCCGGTGGGTCTCAAAGTCCTTTTTGGTGGTGACGAGAATGTTTGCGGAGGGATATAGCCGCAGGAACTCAGAGGCCCATTGCTCAGTCAGGTGATTCGGTACCACGAAGATGGATTTCTGACACAGGCCCAGCCGCTTGGATTCCATGGCAGCGGCAACCATTTCAAAGGTTTTGCCTGCGCCTACTTCATGGGCCAGCAGCGTATTCCCGCCGTACAGCACATGGGCGATAGCACTTTTCTGATGCTCCCGCAGGGTGATTTCCGGGTTCATACCGGAGAAAACGATATGGCTTCCGTCATACTCGCGGGGGCGGGTGCTGTTCATTTCCTCGTTGTACTGGCGTACCAGGGCCTGCCGCCGTTCCGGGTCTCTCCAAATCCAGTCCTTGAAGGCATCCCGAATGGCCTGCTGTTTCTGTGCGGCCAGGGTGGTTTCCTTGGCATTCAGCACCCGGCGCTCCCTGCCGTCTGCGTCCTCCACAGTGTCATAAATGCGAACATCCCGGAGATTCAGAGAATCCTCCAGGATACGGTAAGCGTTGGCGCGGTCTGTGCCATAGGTGGTATAGGCCGCGATGTTGTTGTAGGGTATCTGCGTCTTGCCGGTGATCTGCCAC
>JALFXH010000101.1 GCA_022786965.1 Clostridiales bacterium | reverse complement strand
CGGAATGGATTTGTGCATGGTGTTCAGGTTGGAATACGATTGGCGCAGGAAGGAAAGATTATGGAATAACAGTTTGCCACAGAATGCCTCGGCTCTCAGTGTGAGCCGAGGCTTCTACCTTGATGGACACAAAGGAAAACTTTATCATTCTGGGGAACCTCTGAATAATCGTCTGCGGCTGAACAGCGGCTGTGCCGCATGACACACGAATAATCTCAGCCGTTTCCGTATGACGAGATCATGGGTTTCGATTTGATTTCGACATGGTCAACGAAAAGCTGGACATCTTTTTAATTCAGCTGATCTTAAGGTAATCGAGTTCTATATCGTCCACCATATAGGAAAAAGCGGAACTTCTTCCCCATGGGGACATGGACGGGTTCGGGTTTCTTGTTTCTATCAAAGATATCACATACTGAGCCAGTGCCCCCGGTTTTGCCTGTCGCAGAACCGGGGGCTTCGTATATTCGAAGAAACAATCCTCTTTGGACGATCTTACTTCTCAAGCGCCTGCCTGACCACATCCGGCAGCGCCGGTTCCGGGCTGTCATTTTGGAGCTGAGCCTTTAGACTGAGCCGGATATCCACTGCCGCCGTCAGCAGTTTCCCGCTGCCGTCACAGGTTATCTCAACGCTTTGCAGGCTGCCATCCGCAATCTTCAGCTGGATGCTTCCTTTCTCGCCGGTAATCTCCAGCTTCTCCGCCTTGGGAAAAACGCCGTGGACAAGCTGTTCCATCCCCTCCTTGTTCAGCGTGAACGTATAAACGCTGGCGGTATCGTTCTGGCGGCACTTGAATTCCGTGTTTTCCATGTTCTTCAGGGCAATGTCCAGCAGTTTTGCCAGGTCAAGGTTTCCCACCGCGGAGGCAGACAACGTCCTGCCGTTTTCATCGCAGACTGCATTGTCGGTAAAGTAACAGGTTTTTCCATCCTTTTCCATGCCCCGGATGGTGATGCCCGATGCGAGCCACTGGTAGTACGAAAATGCATCGCTGAGCGCCAGCTCGCCGCAGCTTGCTTCCAGCGTGACCGCAGCCGCAACCGGGTTTTTGCTCCGAAGCCGGGTCCATGCGTCGATCAACCGCACCAGATCATCGGAATACAATTCCTGCGCCTGATAATTTCCAGTGGAGACCGCCTGGGCAACGGGTTTTGGAATGGTAACATCGCCGGAAGCCGGGAGAAACTCCACAATCGCCGACAGTGAGAAGGGCGTTTTGACGGAATCCGTCAGATTGCCCGCTCCTGTAAACCGCAGCTGAGAAAGCGTCCCGTTATCCGTGATGAGATCCACTGTCAGACGGTTTGCCTCCGGCAGAAGCGCCTGCACCGACGGCATCAGCAGCCGAAGGCTTTGCGTTGCCTGACTGCCTTCCACTGTAATGGTATAAATCCCATCGACAGCGGTGATATCTGCCTGCCTGCAAATCTCCAGTGTGTTTTCCAGCAGGGCGGAATAGTCCGGCGCTGCCTCGTTTAGGCGGAAGGCCGCACCGTTTTCCAGGAATACCACACCCTCGGTATAATACAGCTTCCGTGTCCCCTCAGAAATCTCGGTAATGTAGGTATCTCCGGTATGGACTCTGCGGATATTCGCTGTAAAGCCGACATCCTGATTCTCAATCTGGGTCTTCACACTCAGGTGCATCTGCTGCTCCGGTTGTTCCAGATAGGTTTTGAGCAAATCGTAAGCCTGAACTGTCTGTCCCGTCCGGGTCTGGGGGAAGTATCGATACAGAAGGATTGCACCGGCACAGGCAAGCAGTAACAGGGCCAGCAGCCACCAGTGCAGTTTGAAAATCGTTTTTTCGGTTTTTCTGTGCTTTTTCCATTTCCAAAGAAGCAATCCAAGAATCAGAAGCAGAACAACCGCCGCTGCCGCCAGAATTATCCATCGCATATTGGCGACAGGGGCCGCAGTGACAGCAATTTCCACCTCCGCGCCTGCCGCCTCAAAGGCAAGATAGCTGCCCATTTCCTCTGTAGAAGCTTTGCTCCAGCTTCCGTTTCTCAGAAGGTAAACCGCCGCATCCGCTTGCGTGGGCAGGTAACGAATGGTATGGCTTTCCAGTCCGTCGGCAGGGATGGAAATGTGCCACTGCTCCAACACCGGATGTTCCTCCGTTTCCGGGAACGAAGTTGTACCGGGGACGATGGTAAGATTGTCCCTATCCTGAAACTGCCCCTGGACAAAGAGCATGGGCTTGCCCTCCGGACGCGCCTGTGTAGAACTCAGGGAGGTAATATATGGATAGTACGATGCTTCGACTACTGTATCAAACCGCAGATCCGTTAAATCCGTCGTACTCCATCGTGCATAGCACCCCTCCCTTTGGGGAAGCTCTGGGAAAACAGAATCGTCAAAGGAATCTCCGTAATGGAAGGGAACGGTTTTGATGGTCTGCCCATCCGATACAAAGGACAGGGTGAAGGTTTTCAGGGAGCTGGGAAGAAAATCCTCGCTGTGCAGGGCATCGTAGGAGATGGGTTGTGCCAGCGCGAAATAGCTGACCCGGTTGATGCCCGCCAGCGTATCGGATACAAAGTAGTTTTCCATAAATACCCCAGTGTTGACTCCGGCGATGGCACCCACGTACTGTTCGGATTCTGAAATCTCCACCATGGAATAGCACCCGGAAACGGTGCTGGAATCGCCGCTGTAGTCCTCCGCAATGCCGGAGCCCACAATGCCGCCGATGTAGCTCCCGCCGGACAGGGTACATTTGGCAAAACAATTCCGGATGGTTCCGCCGGTAAGGCCCGAAATGCCGCCCACATAGTCGCCGTTTTCACTGGTGATGGTGCCAAAGCCCCGGGATTCGCAGATCAGTCCCAGTTCCATCCGTCCGCAGATGCCACCCACATAGCTGCGTTTGCCGGTAATCCTGCCGGTATTCTCACAGTCACGCACAATGGCCTTCAGCTCATACCGCCGCCGCTGGGTCAGATTTCCGCTGGGGGCGTCATCCTCCGGGTCGGCGGTGGATTCCAGCCCCATGACGCCGGTAATTCCGCCTACGTTCAGATCGCCCTCCACCGCTGCAATGTTCTGACAGGAACCTACAAGACCTTCCGTTATGGCATCCAGATCCACCTCGGAAATGTCCGTCACCGTTTCTTTTTTCGCGTCCTCCGTGGCCAGCGCGAAGGTGCGGGAAATGGCGCTGATCTGACCGGAGATGGCACTGACGTCATTGGTTAAGGTATCCACGCCCTGCCCGATGGCATTGCGCAGCTCGCCGGAGGTGTTCACCATACCATGCACAGCGCTGCCCAAACTGGACAGGGCTTCCCCATTCACCTCGCCGCTGGCAGCACCGGAAACCAGGGATTCCAGTGCGGAACGGGCGCTGCTCTGATAGCCGGTCAGGGTCTGAATGCAGGACTGCACGTCGCCGCCCATATCCGCACCGTTGCTGCCCGCCCGGCTGACCAGACCACCCAGATTCTCAAACTGCTTACTCAGGGTTTCCAGATAGTCCGGAGAGAGAATGGTCTGGATGTGGGGCTCGATCTGTCCCACAATGCCGCCCACATCCTTGCGCCCTGTAATGAAGCCTTCATTGCGGCAGCCTTCAACAAAGCCGCAGCTTCTGCCCACGATACCGCCCAGATTGTAGCCGATGTGAGGATAGCCCACAGAGCCGGAATTGACGCAACTTGCTATGGTGCCGCTGGAATAGCCCGCGATACCACCGGTATCCGAGGCCGCGTCCGAGGCATCCAGATTGGCGGTTTTAGAAAAATCCATGCTGAAATCCAGCCGGATATCCTTGGGATTGATGGTGGGGTCCACACTTTCGGTGTTTACAGATGCGCTGCTGCGGCAGGAGACAAGGCTGCCGCAGTTGTAGCCAGCGATACCGCCGGTGCGGTTGTCGCCGGTGACGCTGCCTCCAGCCCGGCAGGCGCGTAGCGTTCCGTAATTCATACCCGCAATGCCGCCGGTATTGGTCTTGCCGGCAACGGTTCCGATGAACGTACAGTTTTCGACTGTACCATAGTTTTCGCCTGCAATACCACCCACGGACAATCCGTCGCCGCCGGGGGCGACAATTCCCTGAACCGTCAGGTTTTTGACTACCGCCGTTGGCTGTAGGATTCCAAACAGTCCGGCAGGCGACAGGCTCTGGGTCAGAGAAAGACCGCTGATGGTATGCCCGCCGCCGTCGAAGCTGCCGCCGAAGGTGGGTATGGGGGCAAAATCCGTTTCCTCCAGAGAAATATCCGCCGTGAGCAGCACCTGCTTATTCTGCGACCAGCTGTCCAGCACACAGTTTTCCGCAAAGGTCAGAAATTCTTCCGCGGATGTAATGTGGATGGTTTCCGGGGTATCCAGTAATTCCTCTGCCGACGCGGGCAGCGACAGTCCAAACAGCAAAGTAAGCGCCAGCAGCGCGGCTAAGTATTTACGCTTCACGATTGTTTCCTCCTTCCGCCGTGGTTTTTCCGGACAGCAGATTCAGCTCCACATCGCCGTTGATGTCTGCCCGGACAATGCCGTTGACATACCCGTGGATTTCTCCCCGCACCAGACCGTCCACCCGGATATGGCCGCTGCTGGAAATCCGGGGCAGATTGGTATGGGGCATGGAGAAGGAGGTTTTGTCCACGATCTCGCCGCCAATCAGCAAAATCTGCGGCAGCACAAACATGACCAGCCCGATGGAGAGGATGGTGCCCCGTCCAAGGCTCTGACCGATGCCCACAATGGCCGCCTCCGAGGTCATCATGCCGATGAGGGTGCCCGCGCAGGCAAGAATGCTGCCGGAGGTCAGAATGGTGGGGAAGGCAAAGTTCATGGTCTCAATAATGGCATCCCGGTGGGACATCTGGGTTTTCAGCTCCTGATACCGGCTGGAGATCACGATGGCATAGTCGATATTCGCGCCCATCTGAATGGAGCTGACCACCAGATAGCTCATGAAGAACAGCGGCGCGCCGGTAAAGGCAGGAATGGAGAAGTTAATCCAGATGGCGCCCTGAATCACCAGAATCAGCAATAGTGGCATACCGGCAGACTGGAAGGTGAACAGCAGCACCACCAGCACAATGAGGATGGACACAACGGTAATCACCAGATTATCCGTGGCGAAGGACAGCTTGAAGTCCTGTTCTACCGAGGAGTTGCCCACCACGAACACCTCTCCCTCCGGATAATAGCCTTTTGCGATTTCCCGGAGGGTATCCAGAAAGGCGTAGGTGGTTTCGCCGCCCTCCGGCAGGGTCAGGTAAATCAGAACGCGGTTATAGTCCTCTCCCTGAAGCTGCTTCTTTGCCGATTCCATCTTTGTCTGGGCTTCCTTCAGCGAATCCATCTGGTCATCTTCCAGAGTGACGATTCCCTCATCGATTTTGTCGCAGACAAAGAGCATCATATCGATCAAGGGTACTTTATAGGTGCTCAGACCGCCGATAATCTGACCATACTGCTCCTGCTCCGCGGCATAGGCGGCATATATTGCCTCCGCCAGCTCGTAGTCCAGCCCGGCAAGCTCCGCGAACTGTCGGGGACTTAGCTTATCCGCCAGCATATGGCCGTCCATGGCTTCCACATTGGACAGGCCCATGGAGTAGTCCACTTCCTCGTAGGCGTCCAGTTCCGTCAGCATGGCCTTCTCCACGTTGTAATCCGTTTTGGGATAGACCAGCGCCACAAAATTGGTATCACCAAAATTGTCCCGAATTTTGTTTTGCGCAATCTGGACGGTATTGAGCTTGGGTGTCTCGATTTCGCCGTAGCCGTAGACATAGGGGCACTGCTTGGAGTAGTGGTAGCCCAGCAGCATCAGCGCCACAAACACCGGCGGAATCACGAACCGGGTCAGATAGGCAAATTTTCCCACAAAGGGAATTTTCGGCACAAAATTCTTATGCCGGGTTTTGTCCATCAGGGGCCCAAACAGCATCAGAAAGCCCGGCATGAACACGAATACGGACAGCAGTGCGAACAGCACCGCCTTAATCAGGCAGATGGCCATATCCGGGCCGATTTTGAACTGCATGAACATCATGGCAACCAGACCTCCGATGGTGGTCAGGCTGCTGGAGCCGATTTCCGGAATGCCCTTGCTCAGAGCGGTAATGACCGCTTCACGGATGGGCAGCTGCTGCCGTTCCTCCTTATACCGGTTGCATAGAATGACCGCGTAGTCAAGAGACAGCGCCAGCTGCAAAATGCTGGTCACGGAGTTGGAGACAAAGGAAATCTTTCCCATGAGAAACTGGCTGCCCTGGTTGAGAATCATGGCGGACACAAAGGTCAGCAGCAGAACGGGAACCTCCGCGTAGGTCTGGGAGGTCAGCAGCAGGACCGCAACCACAATCACCGCCACCAGCACCATAATGACGCTGACCTCCTGATCGATGATCTCCGCCGCGGAATTGCCCAGGGATGTGGAAACGTAGTAGTCCTCACCGCTCAAGTCATCTTTCACCGCCTCCAGTGCCTGCAAACACTTGTCATCGGTTTCACTGTAGTCAAAGGTGATATTGTACAGGGCGGAGACATTGCGGTAATCCGATTCCTCGTCGTAGTCTACGCTTTGCACGCCTGTGATGGTTTTCAGTTCCTCAGAAAGGGTCTGGGCGCGGGCCATAGATACATTTTCCACCATAATCTGCGCCGTTCCATAAGTGATGAACTGCTGGTCCATGATATCCAGCCCCCGGCGGGTTTCGCACTGCGCCGGCAGATAGGCCTTCAGGTCGTTTTCTACCTGAATCCATTTGGTAGAGAACATGGAAAAAATCACGCCAATGGCCAGCAGCAGGAAAAACAGATTACGCTTGTCAACGATAAATGCCGCCAGCTTCATCATGGCGTTTGCGCCGTTGTTCTTTTCCTGTGCCAATGTCAAGCCCCTCCTTTCTCCCTACGGATACCTCGGACCGCGTAATGCCCCCGGGCCGTGCAAATCTCCATTTCCAGAGTGTCCTCACTCAGAGCCCCGCTGGCCTGATAGGGAAGTGTCCCCACCAGCGTCCTCATTTCCCCCTGAAATGCGAGACTGTCCCCGATGCGGTGTCCCTCCAGGATGGGAGTAGTTCTGGTAAACAGTGTCAGCTCACCGCTGACACTGTCACCCAACAGGACCAGATTCAGAACGCCCCTGCGTTTTCCCAGAGGGGTTTCCATTTCCAGTGCATAGGTGTGGTTTTGATTTTTCATTTCACGCCTCCACAACATATGGTCGTTAATTGACATTTGTAGTGGAAGATGATATTCTCTTTTTAGCAAAAACGCAAGAGACAGGCATGCCGTTCTGTCAGTTAGCTGACAAAACGGCAAAAGTGTTTCCGTACCGGGAGGACTCTATGGAGAAAAATACAGATTTACGCATTCAGAAAACCTATCTTGCGCTGCAAAATGCCTTTGTGGCGCTGCTGGAGGAAAAGCGGTTTGATGAGCTGACCATCAATGAGCTGTGCGACAGAGCCATGATCCGGCGCACCACGTTTTATAAGCACTTCGGGGATAAATATGAGTATTTTGCTTTCTATATCCGGGAAATGGTTTCCACCTTCCGGGATCAGCTGCCGCCGGATGTGATGGATGGAGAAGCAGCGGCGTATTTCCTGCAAATGAGTCAGGAACTGCTGCGATTCTGGCATATGCACGAGAAAATGGTGCGCAACATTGAAAACAGCAGTATGTTTCCGTTGCTGCTGAGCATCCTGCTGGATCAGATCACAGAGGATATCATCATGGTTCTGCGCCGCTCCTGCCCAGGGCTGGCTCAGGACGCCAGCAAGCTCAAGGGCGTGGCAGCGTTTTATGCAGGGGGTCTCATCAACACCTTCTTTCGCTGTACGCAGAATGATTCCTTCATCGACGAAAACGCCTTCCTAGAAATTGCTGGTGAGTACGCCAGCAAAATACCCCTCTAGCCATTGCGGGCCGAAAGGCATATAACTACGCCTATGGGAAGGTGACGGTTCTTGATCGCGATGGTCTTGAGAAAGTGCTGAACAATCTGGAATGAACGCGCCTTGTCTCACGGTGGACTTCTAATGACAGCGATCCTCCGGGCTTTCCGCGAATAGATTTCATGGTTTACAGCACAATTCTTCCCCCGGTTGTGTTCATTGCTTTTGTTGGAAAATGGTGCTATGTTATAGACAATGCTGAACGCTGGCAGAAAAGGAGAATACTGTATGGCAAATTTTACGAAGAAGGCAATCCGGGATTCTTTTGTGAAGCTGCTGAATGAAAAACCCATCAGTCAAATTACCGTTAAGGACATTGTGGAGGACTGCGGGGTGAACCGCAATACCTTCTATTACTACTATCAGGATTTGCCCCAACTGATGGAAAATATAGTGAACGAGGATGCGGAGCGGATTATCCGGGAGCATCCTACCATCGATTCCCTGGACGATTGTATCAATGCAGCACTGGAATTTGCTCTGGCCAATCGGGAAGCGGTGCTTCATATCTATCATTCCGTCAACCGAGACATTTATGAGCAATACCAATGGCGGGTCTGTACTTATGCGG
>JALFXH010000098.1 GCA_022786965.1 Clostridiales bacterium | reverse complement strand
GTTTCTATTCAGTAGCCGCTCAAAATCCCAATGCGTTTGTGTAAAATGCAGAAAAATTTCAAGCAATACAGCAATGGTTAATTTCAGCTGTGGATAACTTTTTGCTTCAGATCCCGAGTGTAAAAAGTCATACCCACTGTTCAACCAGTGCCAAAGCATTTCCGCTCAGTGCCTGTTTCACGGATTCAAAGTATGCCATTCCTTGCTTCCGAGCGGTGCTGATGTAGCTCATAATGCGGGCATATTCCTCTGCACCTTCAATGGTTCGGAAGCAGCCGGATACTTTTTGTTTCACCTTACTGAAGCGGATGGTTCGTTCAGCTTCGTTGTTGGTAAATGGCACTGACCAATCTGTAGCGAAACGAAGAATATCTGCCTTATATTCCCGCAACCGTTCCAGCAGACTTAGGATTTTTCCTTTCCCCGGCCGGCCCCGCTTCCATTTGAGCTTTGCTGGCACAGGATTTTCCTCAAACCCATCTGCCAGTATGTTGTCATAGCGCAGATTGTATGTTTGCAGTACCAACTCCTGAAAACTTCCATCCATTTGCAGCAGCTTGCGGCTCTCGTTCATTTCAAGCAGCAATTCCCGCAGTTTGCCTGCCCAGCCCTGTTTCATTTCTTCTTCTGCATACACCAATTCCCGGATAATGTGTGCATTGCAAATTCCGTGTGTGGCAGAATTGTACTTGTAATACGGTTTCCAGAAGTCATGAACCATGGTTTTCCCAAATCCAGGCAGAATTCCGATGTCATCCATTGCCTTTTTGCCTCGTTTCTTGTGCAGGGCAAAGTACGACCATCGTTCGTTACACAAACAGTGCAGCCAATGCAGAGACCCGGCAACACGCAGCCCGGTTTCATCACAATTCAATACAGACAGGCTGTTTATCTGTTCCCGGATTCTTCCTACAGCGGGACTTACTTTTTCCGCAAGCTGGTGAATCCAGTTTTGAATGGAGCCGGTACTAACGGAAATCTGGAACACTCCTGTCAACAAATCATGAATCCGCTCAATGCCAATCATTCCAACGGTAGATAATGCCACTGCAAACGCTTTTAGATTATTCCCATATTGCTTTGTCCCTGTGATATTCTGCGGAAATTCACCGGTAATAGCTACGTTATTTGCCATCTGGCAGCAGCAGACAATCTGACGATGCTCAATGAGCCGGGACTCTACAACAATCTCTGACTCATACCTCCGCTCAGCTACATTGGCATGACAAATACCTTTATTGGGGCAGCCTGCGCAGGCAACTGGATAATACTCCCGGACTTCGTCAGGCTCCTTCATGAGCTTCATGGAATTTCCCTTGTGTCCGTCCTGACCGCCAACCTTTGCTCCGCTGGATTTACGCTGGCTCTTGGGGGCTGGTTTGGCGTAGCCGTCGCTGGAAGGGGGCGCAGAGCTGTTTTTGCTTGTTTTACGATGGTTCTTTTCATCCAGCTTTCGGATGAGTTCCTCTACCTGTGCCGTGAGTGCTGCTACTTGTTCTGTCAGCTTTGCATTCTGTGCCGCCTGAGATTCAATGATCTGTAGCAGTATTCTTCTCTCCTCTTCCACCTTTGGCACCCCCACCGTTTTGGATATGCATATTGTACAACGTTTTGGCGTTGGAGGGAAGACGGTACTTTTTTATATCATTTTCTATTCGTCATTTTGCCTGTGGATAATTCTCTAATCATGGGGCGACTGAATAGATACGATTTTTCAACACTATGCAACGAAAAACGGAAAACAAAGGCAAGTTCTCACTAAAGTCATCTAATCTGGACATCGGCAGGCTCGTGCTGTATAATAGGGAAAAAAGGGGGAATTTCCCATGGTAAAAGAATTGATGCACGACCCATTGTTCCTTGGCAGAAAGCCGGCGTCCGCCACGGAAGCAGATTTGCAGACCGCGCAGGATTTGCTGGATACCCTGGCGGCCCACAAGGATACCTGCGTGGGCATGGCGGCGAATATGATCGGAGTCTGCAAGCGAATCATCGCCTTTGACAACGCAGGGACCTGTATGCTCATGCTGAACCCGGAAATCGTCAAAGCGGCAGGGGCGTACGAGACGGAGGAAGGGTGCCTGTCTCTGCTGGGCGGCCCCCGGAAGACAAAGCGGTATGAAAAGATTAAGGTGCAGTATCAGACGCTGGATTTTCAGACAAGGCTGAAAACCTTCACCGGCTGGACGGCACAGATTATCCAGCATGAAATCGACCACTGCAACGGCATTCTGATTTGACGGAGGAAACCTATGGCAATGTGGAACCCCTGGCGGGGCTGTCACCGATACAGCGAGGGCTGCAAATTCTGTTATATCCACAAGGGCGACGCCAAGCGCGGGGTGGACACCAACGAAATCGTGAAAACCGACAATTTTTACGCGCCCATTGCCCGGAAGAAAAACGGCGAATACAAAATGAAGCCCGGCCTGGTCTATCTGGGCTTTTCCACGGATTTCCTGCTGCCGGACGCGGACGGGTGGCGACCGGAGTGCTGGGACATGATCCGGCAGCGGCAGGACTGCACCTTCCTGTTTCTGACCAAACGGATTGAGCGGTTTCTGGACTGCGTTCCCGGGGACTGGGGCGATGGCTGGGACAATGTGGTGGTGGGCTGCACGGTGGAAAATCAGCGGCGGGCGGAGGAGCGGCTGGAAATCTTCTCAAAACTCCCCATCAGGCACAAAAATATCATCTGCCAGCCCATGATTTCCGCCATTGATCTGGAAGCGTACCTAGACGGCGTGGAGCTGGTGATTGCGGGAGGGGAGTCCGACCGGTTTGCCAGACCCTTGGACTATGCCTGGGTGCTGTCCCTGCGGGAGCAGTGCGTAAGAAAGGGTGTGCCCTTTGAATTTCGCCAGTGCGGCACCCATTTTCTCAAGGACGGCAGGGAATACACCCTGCAAAAGAAGGACCTGTGCGATCAGGCCCGAAAAGCGAACATCAATTACAAGCCCTGACCTTAAGAACAGGCACCTATCTGGCCCTGTACGGGTTGTGTGGAAAGGGTTATGATAGGACAAAAGGAGGCGGATGTTATGTACGAAGAAATCACGGCCCAGGCCCGGACAGCCGTTACGGAGCTTTTGGAGCAGGCGAAGCTGAAACCCGGTTCTCTGCTGGTCATTGGCTGCTCCTCCAGCGAAATGGTGGGCAGCCGCATCGGCAAAGGCTCCAGCGAGGAGGCGGCAAAGGCGGCCTTCGAGGGTATTTATCCGGTGCTGCGGGAGCGGGGGATCTTTTTGGCGGTTCAGTGCTGTGAGCACCTGAACCGGGCGCTGATTCTGGAACGGGAGGCGGCGGAGCTGCGTGGCTATGAACCCGTTAACGTGAAGCCCCAGCCCAAGGCAGGCGGCTGGTTTGCGGTCACCGCCTGGAATGCCTTTTCCGACCCGGTGGCGGTGGAAACCATCCGGGCTGACGCGGGCATGGACATCGGCGGCACTCTGATCGGGATGCACCTGAAGCCGGTTGCCGTGCCGGTGCGCACCAGCGTGAAACAGATCGGGCAGGCGATTGTCCTCTTTGCCCGCACCCGGCCCAAATACATCGGCGGCCCCCGGGCCATTTATCAGGATTTGTAACGCAAAATGGACTGATCTCTATGCGGGTCAGTCCATTTTGCGTTTTGTGTTGATTGACAATATTGTTCTTTAGTCAATCAACGCGTAGGGCGGGGTCATGACATAAGCCCTACGCATTGGTCTACTATATTCACCTTTTGCCGCCGTAGGGGACGGCCTCCGGACGTCCCGATGGTATGCAGTGATTCATTGTGCCCCGGTGGAAAAACGGGAAACGGGGCGTCGAGGACGCCGCCCCCTACGATCCGCTAAATTCCCTTATCTGTAGGATGCCAATATTCTTAGCGAGGAGATTCAGATATAGCCGTGAACTGATATTTTGTGGCAATTGTACAGACGGAATTTGAATATTTGTTAGGTTTGCATAAAATGTCCGCAAAGAATGCACAACTGTCGTTCTTGCAATAGAGAGGTGCGCGAAAATGCAAAGCGCAGGATATCCGGCGAAAAAAGCATGGATATTTGCATAATAGGCCCGGGGAAAATGCAGAAAAACCGAATGGCTTGTTGACAAGCGGACGAGTATTTGATATCATAACTCTATTATTCTGCTCCGGGCCAGAGGCACAGGGCTTATAGGAGGTCAGCTATGGAATTAAAGGAATGTGTGAAAAGATTAGAGCCTGCCCTGCTTCAGTGTCTTCAGGAGAATCTGCGGATTCCCAGCGTTCAGGGAGAGCCGGAGCCGGGGGCGCCCTACGGCAGCGAGGTCAGACGGAGCCTTGACCATGTTCTGGCGGCGGCGAAAGCCCTGGGCTTCTCCACGGTGAATATGGACGGCCAGCTGGGCTGGTGCGAGTACGGTTCCGGTGAGGAAATGATTGCGGTGCTGGGCCACCTGGATGTGGTGCCCGCCGGAGATGACTGGAGCTTTGACCCCTGGGGCGGCGAGATTCGGGACGGCCGGATTTTCGGCCGCGGCACCATGGATGACAAAGGCCCCTCCATTGCGGCATTGTTCGCGCTGGCGGCTCTGCGGGATTCCGGTCTTCCCATCCGGCGTCGGATTCGGGTGCTCTGGGGCTGCAACGAGGAAAGCGGCTCCGCGGATATGAAGTATTACCTGGCCCATAACGGGGAAATTCCGGTGATGGGCTTTACCCCCGATGGAGAGTACCCCGTCATTAACGGCGAGAAGGGCATTATCAATGTGACCTACGCCCGGGAAATGGATCAGGTGGGCGATCTGCGGCTGATTTCCCTTCATGGCGGTACGGCCCCCAACGTGGTTCCCTCCTCCGCCTGTGCCAAGCTGGCCTGTTCTCAGGAGCTGGCCCGGCGGCTGGCCGCGCTGCACGCCCCCAAGCTTCGCTTTACCGCCACCGAGTACGGCCTGTTTGTGGAAGCCGAGGGCGTCAGCGCCCACGGCAGTACCCCGGAGCTGGGAGAAAACGCCATCGGACGGCTGCTGCTGGCGCTGGATACCCTGCCCCTGGAGGGCGAAACGAAGAATGTTGTGCATTTCCTGGCTCAGACGCTGGGCATGGAAACCGACGGCCTGTCAGCCGGCATCGCCCTGTCCGACGAGGTTTCCGGCAAGCTGACCCTGAACTGGGGCACGCTGTCCATTGAAAACGGCAGCCTGCAAATGAAAATCAACTACCGCTATCCCGTGACCAAATCCTACGAGGACTGCGCTCCGATTCTGGACGGGAAATTTGCCGCTGCCGGCTTTACCAAGGCTGCCGAGCTGCACAAGGCCAAGCTTTACGTCCCGGAGGACAGCGAGCTGGTGACGACGCTGATGAAGGTCTACCGGGAGCAGTCCGGACTGGAAGGGAAGCCCAAATCCATCGGCGGCGGCACCTATGCCAAGAGCCTGCCGAATATTGTGGCCTTCGGCCCCATATTCCCCGGAGATGAGATTCGGGAGCACAAGCCGGATGAATTTCTGGAGCTGACCCGGCTGATGGAAAACGCCCAGATGATTGCCGCCGCCATGTACGAGATGGCCAAATAAGGAAGGAGCATTCCAATGAAAATCACAAAGGTTCGTCTGGGCCGGATTTCCGTCCCGCTGCGCACGCCCTTCAAGACGGCGCTGCGCAGCGTCAATTCTGTGGAGGATGTGATTGTGGAGATTCACACCGACTGCGGGGCCGTGGGCTACGGCGAAGCCCCTCCCACGGGAGCCATCACCGGCGACACCACCGGGGCCATCATCGGCGCCATTCAGGATCAGATC
>JALFXH010000187.1 GCA_022786965.1 Clostridiales bacterium | reverse complement strand
ATTGTAGGTCGGGATGTGGACGAATTTGAGCCCCTGCTGCAATCGGTGCAGAAGTGCATCGTGGGCAACACCAGCGCGAAAGCCGCTGTGGATATGGCTCTGTGGGATCTGTATGGTCAGCTTTATAGCATTCCCGTCTACAAGCTCATGGGCGGCGGCCGGAAGAAGATTGTGACAGACCTCACCATCTCCGTCAACGATCCTGAAACCATGGTAAAGGATGCCCTCATCGCCATTGACCGGGGCTACGACTGCCTGAAAATGAAGGTGGGTGTGAATCCGGAACTGGATGTGGCCCGGCTGGCAGCAGTCCGGGGAGCTGTGGGCAAGGACGTGGTTATCCGCATCGACGCCAATCAGGCCTGGCAGCCCAAGGAAGCCGTAAAAATCCTGAACAAAATGCAGGAGCAGGGGCTGGACATCGAATTGGTGGAGCAGCCCGTCAAGGCCCACGACTTTGAGGGCCTGAAGTATGTCACCGAGCGCAGCTATGTGCCCGTTTTGGCGGACGAGGCGGTGTTCTCTCCCGAGGATGCCATGACCATCATGAAGATGGGCGCTGCCGACCTCATCAACATCAAGCTCATGAAGTGCGGCGGCCTGTACAACGCCCTGAAAATCGCCTCCGCCGCCGAGGTTTTCGGCGTGGAGTGCATGATCGGCTGTATGCTGGAGGCCAAAATCTCCGTCAACGCCGCGGTGCATTTGAGCTGCGCCAAGAACATCATCACCAAGGTGGATCTGGATGGCCCGGTGCTGTGCAGCGAGGACCCCATTCTGGGCGGCGCCGTGTTCAACGAGAAGGAAATCACCGTTTCCGACGCCCCCGGCCTGGGCATTACCGGCATCGAGGAAGGCCGGCTCATTTACATCGACTGAGCTTTGTAAACAACGGAAGGGCCAGCCGGACGAGTTCCTACGGGATTGCAGCCAAAGCCCGGCCTGCGCATTCCGAGAGATGAAAGGAAGGATTACTATGATTACCAATGGTTTTACTTACGTAGCGGTCCTGCTGCTGCTGGCAGGCGCGCTGGTGACGCTGGAGAAGAACACCAACTGGAAGTTCTTTAAATTTATTCCCGCTGTGGTTCTGCTGTACCTGCTGTCCATGGTGCTGTGCACCCTGGGCGTGTGGGATATGGCGGAGACCAAGCCCGCCTACAGCGCGCTGAAAAACAGCATGACCTACGCCATGATCTTCACCATGCTGCTGCGCTGCGACATTCGGAAGATCATCAAGCTGGGACCCAAGATGCTGCTGGGCTTCTTCACCGCTGCCATTACCATTATGGTGGGCTTCGTTGTGGCGTTCCTGCTGATGAAGGGCGTCATCGGCTCTGATGCCTGGATGGGTCTGGGCGCTCTGTGCGGCAGCTGGCTGGGCGGCTCCGGCAACATGGTGGCTGTGCAGGCGGCTCTCGACATCAGCGAGGCGGACATGGGCTACGCACTGGTCATTGACTCCATCGACTACTCCCTGTGGGTCATGTTCCTGCTGTGGGCCATTCAGCTGGCTCCCCGGTTCAACAAGTGGACCAAGGCCGACACCAAGCTGCTGGACGAGGTTTCCTCCAAGCTGGCGGACGATGCCAAGCTGAACACCAAGCCCGTCTCTTTCCAGAGCTTGATTCTGCTCATCGGCGTGGCGCTGACTGTCTCCGCCGTGGGCCAGAACGTGGGCAAGGCGCTGAACGGTTCCCTGCCTTTCCTGGATAAGGCCACCTGGACCGTGCTGTTCATCACCGTGCTGGGCCTGGTCGCCGCCGTGTCTCCTCTGGGCAAGGTCGCCGGTTCCGCCGAGGTTTCCAATCTGCTTTTGTACACCGTCATCGCCCTGCTTGCCTCCCGGGCCAGCCTGCTGGAGCTGGCGGATGCCCCCGCATGGATCCTCACCGGCTTCATCATTCTGGCTATCCACGCCGTGCTGCTGCTGGCTTTCAGCAAGCTGTTCAAGCTGGATATGTTCACCGCAGCCGTTGCTTCCCTTGCCAACATCGGCGGCACCGCCTCCGCACCCGTGCTGGCTGGCTCCTACGCAGGCTCCCTGGTGCCCGTTGGCATTCTGATGGCTCTTCTGGGCTACGTCATCGGCACTCCCTGCGGCATTCTGGTGGCGAACATCATGAAGATGCTGGCATAACAACCATCAAACAAAAACATCCCGTCCTGCTGCGGACGGGATGTTTTTTTGCGGCCGGCAGTGCCGGCAGACAATGCGTTACGAACTTTGGGTGGTCATCGTACATCCTTTGGGCCCCTCGACCATAGGTGCTTAGAAAGATAAAGGAGAACTTATCTGAGTAAAATGCCTTCCCCTTTGGGGAAGGTGCCCCCGCAGGGGGCGGAAGAGAGCGGTAACAGATAAACCCTTCTTCAGCGTTTCGGCGAATTCGCAGGAGCCTCTTCCGACCTCGCTGACGCTCGGCCACCTTCCCCAAAGGGGAAGGCATGACTCCGCTAAAGCACAACATTCCTGAGCAGTTCCCTTCGAGGGGCCCAAAGGATGTACGACAATTGCCCAGCGTCCATAACGCATTGGCTGGCCGCCCTGCGGCCCGCATTGTCAGCGGCCACTGGCCGCCATCTTTACACAACCTTAACACCTGCCGCCCTGTCCTTAACACCCTTTTTATGTCGAATCCTCTATGATATTGTCAATCACAAAGGTAAGGGAGGCTGCGCCATGTGGGCGGCTCTACAGAAACAGAAATTATCCTCCTCGCAGATCATTCTCTTTGGCTTTCTGGCGGTGATTCTGGTTGGAGCGCTGCTGCTGACGCTGCCGGTTTCCGCGGCGGCAGGGGAAGCCACCCCATTTCTTGACTGCCTGTTCACCTCCACCTCCGCGGTCTGTGTCACCGGCCTGATCGTATACGACACGGCTACCCACTGGTCGGCATTTGGTCAGGCGGTGATTCTTCTGCTGATTCAAATAGGCGGCATGGGTGTTGTCACGGTAGCTGTTGCCATTACCATGGCTTCCGGCAAACGGATTTCCCTGATGCAGCGCAGCACCATGCAGGATGCCATTTCCGCGCCCCAGGTGGGAGGCATCGTCCGGTTCACCGGGTTTATCTTAAAAGGCATCTTCCTCTTTGAGCTGCTGGGCGCGCTGGCGCTGATGACGGTGTTTGTACCGGAGCAAGGCCTGCGGGGAATCTGGCTGGCGGTGTTTCACTCCGTCTCCGCCTTCTGCAACGCGGGCTTCGACTTGATGGGCACCCGGACGCCCTTTTCCTCCCTGACGGCATATGACCGGAACCCGGTGGTGAATATCACGGTGATGCTGCTGATTATCATTGGCGGCATCGGCTTTCTGACCTGGCAGGATATCCGGCGCAACGGCCTGCGTTTTCAGCGTTACCGGATGCAGAGCAAGGTGGTTCTGTCGGTAACGGGCATTCTGATCGCGCTGCCGGCCCTGTATTTTTACTTTCTGGAATTTAACGAGCTGCCCTTTGCCCAGCGGTTCTGGGGTTCCCTGTTTCAGGCGGTAACGCCCAGAACGGCGGGCTTCAACACCCTGGATCTGACCCGGCTCAGCGAGGTGGGGCAGATGGTTGTGTGCCTTTTGATGCTCATTGGCGGCAGCCCCGGCTCTACGGCAGGCGGTATGAAAACCACCACCCTGGCGGTGCTGGTATCCTGCGCCGTGGCGGTGTTCCGCAAGCGCTCCAGCGCCAATTACTTCGGCCGCCGCATCGGGGACGAAATTGTCAAGAATGCTGTGACCGTGTTTTTAATGTACATCACATTGTTCTTAGCGGGAGGCATGGTCATCAGCGCGGTAGAGGGCCTGCCGCTGCTGACCTGCCTGTTTGAAAGCGCCTCGGCGGCGGGAACCGTGGGCCTGAGTCTGGGTATTACCCCGGGCCTCGGCACGGTTTCCCGGCTGGTGCTGATTGCCCTGATGTTCTTCGGCAGAGTGGGCGGGCTGACCCTGATTTTCGCCACCCTGCCCGCCAATAAAAACACCCTCTCCAAGCTACCGCTGGAGAAGATTACGGTTGGATAAAAGGAAGGAACGCTTATGAAATCCATCATGCTCATCGGCCTGGGCCGATTCGGAAAGCACATCGCCATGAAGCTCCGGGAGCTGAACCATCAGGTCATGGCGGTAGACCACAAGGAGGAGCGGGTGCAGGAGGTCCTGTCCTACGTCACCAACGCTCAGATCGGCGACAGCACCAACGAGGATTTTCTGCGCTCTCTGGGCGTGGACAATTACGATGTGTGCATTGTGGCCATCGGAGACGATTTCCAAAGCTCTCTGGAGACTACCTCTCTTCTGAAGGAGCTGGGGGCCAAAATGGTGGTATCCCGGGCGGCTACCGACGTGCAGGAAAAGTTCCTGCTGCGCAACGGCGCCGACGAGGTGGTGTATCCGGAAAAGCAGCTGGCCCGGTGGACGGCCATCCGGTGCAGCGCCGACCATATCCTCGACTACATTGAAATCGACAAGGAACACGCGATTTTTGAGGTCAGCATTCCCAAGGCCTGGCTGGGCAAAACCGTGGGCCAGGTGGATATCCGCAAAAAGTACGGCATCAACATTCTGGCGGTGAAAACCGGCCAGAAGCTGAATTCCTTCATCACCTCGGATACCCAGCTTTCCGAGGATAAGACCCTGATGGTCATGGGAAAATACAAGGATCTGCAAAAATGCTTCAAAATCTGACTGGGATTCCGATTAGAAAGGGGGGACAGCTATGTGGGCCATTCTGGCGATAATCGCATTTCTGGCGGCACAGGTGTATCTGCTGTACAGCTTGAAAAAAGCGGACAGCTTCTTTGCCAACCGGGAGGAACAGGAGGAGAAGGAGATCCTTTCCCTGTCCTTTGCGGATCCGGCTATGGCAGAGGGGATGACCCGGCTGCTGGCGGATTTCTCCCGGGAGAATCCGGAGATTGAAATGGTGCTGCATACCGACCCGGCGGTGCCGGAAGCGGTGCGGGAAGGACGGGCCGCGCTGGGTTTTCTACCGGCAGGGGATGATTCTCACAGTGACCTGAGTGGTTGCACCATCGAACTGGCAGGGCTGTCTGTCCAGCGGATTGTCTGGAAAACCGGCGTGCAGCCGGATTGCGTGGCGGCGTTCCTCCGATATCTGCGGAAGAGCGGTGGAAATCCCTTGTAAGCTGTGATATAATGGCGAAAAAGGGAAGGAGGCGTTTCCATGGAGCAGCCAAAGGAGCATATTCTGGCCTGCCTGTCATCGGCGCCGTCCAACGCCAAGATTATCCGCACCGCCGCCACCATGGCGAAGGCTTTTCACTGCACCTTTACGGCCTTGTTTGTCCAGATCCCCAGCTATGAAGCCATGCCGGAGGCGGACCGGGAGCGGCTCCGGGCAAATGTGAGGCTTGCCCAGTCGCTGGGGGCGGCGGTGGAGACGGTGTTCGGCGACGACGTGTCCTACCAGATCGCGGAGTACGCCCGGCTGTCCGGGGTGACGAAAATTGTCATCGGCAGAAGCGCGGCGACGAGAAAACACCTCTGGAGCAAGCCTACTCTGACGGAAAAGCTCATCGCCATGGCCCCGAATATGGACATCCACATCATCCCGGACGCCTATGTGGACGGGGCCTACCGGGCCCAGAAGGCAAAGCGGGAGCCGAGTGGCCTGCTGCGGGATTGGGCGGTGTCCCTGGGTATCCTGTTCCTTGCCACATTGTTGGGCTACGCCTTTTCCAGGGTTGGCTTTACGGAAGCGAACATCATTGCCATCTATCTGCTGGCGGTGCTGCTGACCTCCATGGCCACCTCAACCCGCAGCAGCTATATCCTGTCCGCCCTGGGCAGCGTGGTGGTGTTCAACTTCTTCTTCACCAGCCCCCAGTTTTCCCTGCGGGTTTACGAAGACGGTGCGCCCATGACCTTCCTCATTATGATCGTAGCAGCACTGATTGTGGGCACCCTGACGGACCGGCTGAAAAGCCAGGTCAAGCAGTCCACTCGGGCGGCCTATCGAACCAATTTGCTGTTTGAAACCAACCAGATGCTGCAAAAGGCGGCCACGGAGGAGGAGATCTTTCAGGCGGCCCAGACCCAGCTGCATAAGCTTTCGGACCGGGGGCTGACGGTGCACCCCGGCATCACCACCGGCGGCAAGCGAAATTCCACCATCTACCTGATCAAAACCGCTTCCAAGGTCTACGGAAGCGTGGTCATGGAGGGCTCGGAGTCTCTGGAGGCCTTTGAAAACAGCGTGCTGCTGTCCATTCTGGGCGAATGCGCCCTGGCTCTGGAGAATATGCGAAATGCCCGGGAAAAGGAGGAGGCAAAGCTTCTGGCGGAGAATGAAAAGCTCCGCTCCAATCTGCTGCGCTCCATATCCCACGACCTGCGCACGCCGCTGACCGCCATCTCCGGCAACGCGGGCATTCTGCTGTCCGACAGCGAGAACCTGTCTCCGGAGACCCGGAATCAGATGTACAGCGACATCTACGATGACGCGGCGTGGCTTTACAATCTGGTGGAGAATCTGCTGGCGGTGACCCGGATTGAGGAAGGCCGCATGAAGCTGAACACCCAGCCTCAGCTGGTGGAGGAGATGGTTTGTGAAGCCCTGCAGCACATCAGCCGCAAGCGTTCGGAGCACACCATTACGGTTTCCCATCAGGACGAGCTGCTGCTGGCAAAATGCGACGCCCGGCTGATTGTGCAGGTGATCATCAATTTGGTGGACAACGCCATCAAGTATACCCCCGTTGGCTCCCATATTGAAATTACCACAAAAGGGGAGGAGGGCCGGGCGATTGTTTCCGTAGCAGACGACGGCCCGGGCATCTCCGACGACGAAAAAGAGCGGATTTTCCAGATGTTCTACACCGGCAGCAACCCCATCGCGGACAGCCGCCGGTCTCTGGGGTTGGGCCTTGGCCTGTGCAAGTCCATCATTACCGCCCATGGCGGCCTGATTTCCGTTGCCGACCATCAGCCAAACGGCACCGTATTTACCTTTACAGTTCCATCCGGGGAGGTGGAGGTTCATGAATAAACCGCTGATTCTGGTGGTGGAGGACGACGGAACCGTCCGAAATCTCATTACCACCACCTTAAAATCCAATGAATACCGCTATTTGACGGCCCCGGACGGGGAATCCGCCATCGCGGCGGCCTCCAATCAGCAGCCGGACATTGTCCTGCTGGACCTGGGGCTGCCGGACATCGATGGGGTGGAGGTTATCAGGCGAATCCGCTGCTGGTCCCAGATGCCCATTATCGTCATCAGCGCCCGCAGCGAGGACACCGACAAGATCGCCGCCCTGGACGCCGGGGCGGACGATTATCTGACCAAGCCCTTCTCTGTGGCGGAGCTGCTGGCCCGGCTGCGGGTGACCCAGCGGCGGCTGACGGCGCTGGAGAGCAAGACGGGAGAATCGGTATTCCATAACGGCAGTTTGACCATCGATTACGGCGCGGGCTGCGCCTACATGGACGGAGCCGCCCTGAAGCTGACGCCTACGGAGTATAAGCTATTGTGTCTGCTTGCCAAGGATGTGGGGAAGGTGCTGACCCACACCTACCTCACCGACAAAATCTGGGGCAGCTGCTGGGAAAGCGACATGGCCTCCCTGCGGGTGCACATGGCGACCCTGCGGAAAAAGCTGGAACGGAATCCGGACACCCAGTATATCCAGACCCATATCGGCATCGGCTACCGAATGCTGAAGCTGTAAGAATTGCATCGAAGCCTTCCCCAGCTTGGGGGAGGCTTTGCGCTTTCGCTCGACATTGAATCATCAGCAAAAAATCTTACCGGATGTGGCGCTTTTTTGTGAAAAACCGAAAAAAAGTTGGAATGCTGTCCGCCTGTGTTGACAAATTGTGAATTTTGGATTACCATGCAATCTGTACGACTCCCATTGCCGCGTTTGCCGACGGCAATGGACATACAGTAATATTTAGGAGGAATAAGAACATGAAGAAGATTCTTTCTCTGGCTCTGGTTCTGGTTATGGTTCTGGGTCTTGCTGCCTGCGGCGGCAACACCGCTGCCCCTGCCGAGACCGCTGCCGCCGCGCCTGCTGCCACTGAGGCTGCCGCTGCTGAGACCCCCGCTGCCGAGGCTCCCGCCGCTGCCGCTGATGTGAAGCTGGGCTTCATCTTCCTGCACGATGAGAACTCCACCTACGACCTGAACTTCATGAACGGCGCCAAGGAAGCCTGCGCCGCTCTGGGCCTTTCCGAGGATCAGTACATCTTCCGTACCAACATCCCCGAGGGCCAGGAGTGCTATGACGCCGCCTGCGAGTTGGCTGATGCCGGCTGCAACATCATCTTCGCCGACTCCTTCGGCCACGAGGATTACCTGATCCAGGCTGCCATGGAGTTCCCCGAGGTGCAGTTCTGCCACGCCACCGGCACCAAGGCCCACACCCAGGGCCTGAGCAACTACCACAACGCCTTCGCCGCCATCTACGAGGGCCGTTACCTGGCCGGCGTTGCCGCGGGCATGAAGCTGAACGAGATGATCGAGGCCGGTGAGTTTACCGCTGAGGAAGCCAAGATGGGCTACGTCGGCGCTTTCACCTACGCCGAGGTTGTTTCCGGCTACACTGCCTTCTATCTGGGCGCCAAGTCCGTCTGCCCCAGCGTGACCATGGACGTGACCTTCACCGGTTCCTGGTATGACGA
>JALFXH010000023.1 GCA_022786965.1 Clostridiales bacterium | reverse complement strand
CGAATGTTGGCGGTTTCACAGTCCAGCAGCTTCTGGCAGACGGTTTTGACCTGGGAATCCTGATCGGCGAACTGGTGGATGTTTTTCAGCCCTTTGATCATGCCCCGGGTGTTGCCCTGAATCATCATTCCGGCGATTTTGGAATCGGTATTTTTGCCGTGAAGCTTCATCCGGGTCATCATATCCGTCATCATCCGAATTCCCGGATCCAGTTCCCGCAGCTCCCATCCTCGCTGAGATGCAATGGTATGGGCTTCCGTCTCGATGGAATCATACTCGTGAAGCTGGGATTCCAGGGCTTTTCGAAGTGCCGGACGCATACTGGTGTCCAAAACGCTGCGAATACCGATCTGGCCCATCTGTGTGGTTTTCAGTACGGAGGACAGGATTTCCTTGCTGTTTGTCATCGATCATCACCAATGGTAGTATGCACAACCGGCGGCTGGGTATACATAGAATACCCAGATGAAGGGACGTGATTGTATGTGCGCGATTGCCGGAATCATCGGCTTGAAAACGGACGAATCCATACGCAAATCCATGCTGGATACTATGTGTCGGCGGGGACCTGACGCACAGGGGACGTATGTTCACGAGGAAGCCACGCTGCTCCACGCCAGACTGGCAATTATTGATCTGGAGGGCGGCAAACAGCCAATGGAGCTTGACTGGGCGGGAGAGCATTATGTGCTTAGCTACAATGGCGAGCTCTACAATACTGGTACCCTGCGCAAAGAGCTTGCGGCCTGCGGCCACGACTTCAAAGGGTATTCGGACACGGAGGTGGTTCTCCATGCCTATGCGGAATACGGCGCGGCGTGTCTGGATAAGCTGAACGGGATTTTTGCCTTTGCGGTCTGGGAGGAGAAGCGGGGACGCTTGTTTCTGGCCCGGGACAGAATTGGTGTAAAGCCCCTTTTCTATAAGGAACATGAAAAGGGACTCCTGTTTGCATCCGAGATCAAAACGATTCTGAAATATCCCACGGTAAAAGCAAAGCTGGACGAAACCGGCATTGCCCAGCTGATCCTGTTGGGGCCTGGAAGACTGCCGGGAAGCGGTGTGTTTCAGGGGATCCGGGAACTGGAACCGGGGTACTATGGCTATTACCAGGATGGAAAGATGGAAACAACCCAATACTGGCTTCTTCGGGACAGGGAGCATCGGGAGAACTTTGCCAATACTGTGGAACACGTTCGGCACCTTGTTTTCGATTCCATTGAACGTCAGATGGTCTCCGACGTTCCCATCGGAACCTTCCTGTCCGGTGGACTGGATTCCAGCATAATTACCGCGATTTGCGCGAATCAGGAGGAAAAGAACGGGAAACATCTGAAAACCTTCTCAGTGGATTATCTGGACAACGACAAGTACTTCCAGGCCAGCAAGTTTCAGCCCAATTCCGACAGCAGGTTCATTGGGATCATGGAAAATGCTTTTGATACGGAGCACCATTGGACGGTACTGACGCCGGAAGCGCTTTGTGAAGCGCTGGAAGAGGCTACAATCGCCAGAGATCTTCCTGGAATGGCGGATGTGGACTTTTCTCTGCTGGCTTTCTGCGGAGACATCCGTCGGGAGGTTCGTGTCGCGCTGTCCGGCGAGTGCGCCGATGAAATCTTCGGGGGATATCCATGGTATCGTGATCCGGAAGTCCGGCAGCGGGAGGGCTTCCCCTGGGCACAGAACACCCCTCAGCGCGCTTCCTTGCTGCGCTCGTCTATGAATGCGGAGGAATTTGTCCGGGATGCCTATGATCAAACCTGCCGGGAAAGCGACATTCTTCCGGGTACATCCCCTTTGGACAGACGTATGAAAGAGATGGTCAATCTGAATTTTAGGTGGTTCATGCAGACACTGCTTGATCGGAAGGACAGGATGAGTATGTATCACGGTCTGGAGGTTCGGGTGCCCTTCTGCGACTATCGAATTGCGGAGTATCTGTACAGTGTGCCCTGGGAATTTAAGGATTACCACGGGCAGGAAAAGGGCCTTCTGCGCCAGGCGGTAAGGGGCCTGCTGCCGGAGGAGGTGCTGTATCGGAAAAAAAGCCCTTATCCCAAAACCTTTGACCCCCGTTATACACAGCTGATTGCCAAACGCTTTCAAGAGCTGCAAAAGCAAAACGCGCCGGTATGGGAGCTTGTCAGGAAAGAAAAGCTGACGGAGATTCTGGAAAGCCCATCCCCATGGCCCTGGTACGGGCAGCTCATGCGAAATCCCCAGATTATGGCGTATTTCCTGCAAATGAATTTCTGGCTCAGGCATTATCAGGTGGATATTCTGTAAGTATCCTTGGAAAATATTGACGGATTCCGGGATGCGTGATAAAATTGCAGCGTAACCAGATGTCTATACGAACAGGAGGAGCATTATGCGAAAAACAAAAATTATATGCACCATCGGTCCTTCCAGCGAAAACGAGGAAACCTTGACTCAGATGTGCCTTGCCGGCATGAACGTTGCGCGGCTGAATTTCTCCCACGGCACCCATGAGGAGCACGCGAAGAAAATTGAACTGATTAAACAGGTTCGCCAGAAGCTGGGGCTGCCCATTGCCATCATGCTGGACACAAAAGGTCCGGAGTATCGGATTCGTACCTTTGCCGATGGGAAAGTCACGATTGCGGATGGAAGCGCGTTTACGTTCACCACAGATGAAGTGGAAGGTGACGAGACCCGGGTCAGCGTGAACTATAAAGCGCTGCACAAGGATCTGAAACCGGGAGATGTGGTCACGGTCAACAACGGCATGGTCCAGTTTGAGGTGGAAGAAATCTGCGGCCATGACATCCACTGCAAGTGTCTGGTAGGCGGTGTGCTGAGCAACCGAAAGAGTATGTCCTTCCCCAATAAGGTCATGTCCGGCCCCTACCTCAGTGAGCAGGACAAATCCGACATCCTGTTCGGCATTGAGCACGGAGTGGATTTTATCGCGGCGTCCTTTGTTTCTACCAAGCAGGATGTGCTGGATATCCAGAAGCTGCTGGATGAAAACGGCAGCAGCGACATTGAAATTATCGCGAAGATCGAGAACCGCTCCGGCGTTGACAATGTCACCGAGATTTGTTCCGCCTGCGGCGGCATCATGATTGCCAGAGGCGATCTGGGTGTGGAGATTCCCTATGTGGAGGTTCCCGCGGTGCAGAAGAAGCTGACCCGGAAGTGCCGGCTGCTGGGCAAACGCGTCATTACCGCCACGGAAATGCTGGAATCCATGATCCAGAACCCCCGTCCCACCCGGGCGGAAATCTCTGATGTTGCCAACGCGGTGTACGATGGCACCTCCTGTGTCATGCTGTCTGGTGAGTCTGCCGCCGGTAAGTATCCAGTTGAGGCTGTGAAGGCCATGGCAAGCATTGCAGAATATACCGAGAAGCATACGGATTATAAGCAGCGCTTCCGTTCCACGGAGTTTGTCGGAAAGAACAATCTGGACTGCCTTTCCCACGCGGTTTGCTCCATGGCGATTGATGTGGGCGCTAAGGCCATCGTGGTCTGCTCCGTCAGCGGAAAGACCGCCATGCTGGTCAGCCGCTTCCGTACACCCATTGACATCATCGGTATGACCACCGACCGGAAAATCTGGCGCCGTCTGTCCATGAGCTGGGGCGTTACCCCGGTGATGGCGGATCAGTTCCCCAGCATGGAGGTCATGTTCTACTACGCCAAGAAAGCTGCCATTGACGCTTTGGACCTTCAGCCCGGCGACAATATGGTTCTGACCGGCGGTCCCGTGAACGGCCAGCGGGGAAATACCAACACCATGAAAATTGAAATTGTATAAGTCACGCGCAAAGGCGCTGCCCGTCAAGCCCGGGCAGCGCCTTTTCGTTATGCGTCAATTGTAGCAATTCCCAGCGTAATCTCTTCCAACACATCCAGCAGAACCCGCACCGTATCCAGCGAGGTCAGCACGGTGACACCGTTCTCAACGGCGCAGCGCCGAATCTGACTGGAACCGGTATGCACATCCTCACAGCGCACATCCATGGTGTTGATCACATAGGAAACAAAGCCGGAACGAATGGAATCCAGAATTTCGGTGGAACCGTCATCAACCTTTGCCCGGATTCGGGTTTTAATGCCGTCTTTCCGTAGGAAGAGTGCCGTACCAGGTGTTGCTTCAATGTTGAAGCCAAGCTGATAGAAGCGGCGAACCAGAGGAAGCGCCTCCGCCTTGTCTTCATCCGAAATGGTGACGAACACCGTGCCGTAGTTCAGAAGCTTCACACCGGAAGCCTGCAACGCCTTGTACAGGGCTCTGGTCATGGAATTGTCATAACCGATGGCCTCGCCGGTGGATTTCATCTCCGGTGAGAGGTAGGCATCCAATCCCCGAAGCTTGGAGAAGGAGAAAGCGGGCGCCTTCACATAGTACCGTTTTTTCTCGTCAGGGTACAGAACATCCACGCCCTGATCGTGCAGGCTGTGACCCAGGGCAACCCGGGTGGCAATATCCGCCAGAGGATAGCCGGTAGCCTTGCTCAGGAAGGGCACGGTTCTGGAGGAGCGGGGATTGACTTCGATGATGAAGACGTTGTCCTCCGGATCAACGATGAACTGAATGTTGAATAGGCCTTTGATTCCAATGGCAGGTCCCAGCTTCTTTGCGTACTGCAAAATGATACCCTTAACTTTATTGGAAATGGAGAAGGGGGGATAGACGGAGATCGAGTCGCCGGAATGCACGCCCGTTCGTTCAACCAGTTCCATAATACCGGGAACAAATACCTGATCGCCATCGCAGATCGCGTCGATTTCCACTTCCTTGCCGCGGATATACTTGTCAACCAGAACCGGCTTGTCGGCATCAATTTCCACAGCCGTCTGCAAATAATGGCGCAGCTGCGCTTCGTTGGACACAATCTGCATGGCCCGTCCACCCAGAACGAAGGAGGGGCGCACCAACACCGGGTATCCGATTTCCTTGGCGGCGGCAACACCGTCTTCAATGCGGGTCACAGCACGGCCCTTGGGCTGAGGGATATTCAGTTCCAGCAGAAGCTTTTCGAAAGCGTCCCGGTTTTCGGCCTTTTCAATGGCAGCACAGTCCGTGCCGATAATCTTCACGCCCAGGTCTGTCAGCGGCTGGGCAAGGTTGATGGCTGTCTGACCACCCAGAGAAGCGATGACGCCGTCAGGCTGCTCCAGCGTGATAATGTTCATCACATCTTCCGCCGTCAGCGGCTCAAAATACAGCTTATCCGAGGTGGTATAGTCCGTAGAAACCGTTTCTGGATTGTTGTTGATGATGATTGCCTCATAACCGGCGTTTCGGATGGTTTGAAGCGCGTGGACAGTGGAGTAGTCGAATTCCACACCCTGTCCGATTCGGATGGGGCCGGAACCAAGGACGATTACTTTTTTGCGGTCAGACACCACCGACTCGTTCTCGGACTCGTAGGTGGAGTAGAAATAGGGAATGTAGCTGTCAAATTCCGCGGCGCAGGAATCGATCATCCGATAGCCGGGAACGATACCCTTCTCTTTTCGCAGCAGGAAAATGCTTTTCTCCGTTGTGCCCCAGATATCGGCAACGGCACGATCCGAGAACCCCATTTTTTTGGCGGCAAACAATGCGGCGGAGTCGCCAACGTGCTCTTTCAGGAAGGATTCCATGTGTATGATATTCCGAATCTTTCGCAGGAAGAAGCGGTCAATTCCACAGGCGTCGGCGATTTCGTCCACGCCGGTGCCCAGACGCATCAGCTGGGCGATGGCGTAGATTCTGTCATCGGTGCCGATGGGAATGTAGTCCATCAAAGC
>JALFXH010000008.1 GCA_022786965.1 Clostridiales bacterium | reverse complement strand
GGTGGAAAGGGCAAAAGGAGAATTTCCTTCGCATCCTGTTCACCCCTCTGGGGAGTGGGCAGTTGCAAATGCTGCTGAATATGGTAAAATCAATGGGAACTTCCACGGCGTCCGCAATACTGACGCTGTGGGCGGTAAGGAGGCGAAGAAATGCGGATATTGCTGATCGAGGATGACGAGAGTCTGTGCTTAACCCTCTCTTTCCAGCTGGGCCAGGAGGGCTTTGACCTGGATGTCAGCCGGGATGGGGAAGAAGGGCTGCTGTTTATCCGAGAACGCATCCATGATCTGATTTTGCTGGACCGGATGCTGCCGGGTTTGGACGGCATGGAGGTGCTGCGCACCATGCGCCGGGAGGGCATTGCCACCCCGGTGATTTTCCTGACGGCGCTGGGACAGGTGGGTGACCGCACCCAGGGGCTAAACAGCGGCGCGGATGACTATATCGTGAAGCCCTTCGCCTTTGAGGAACTGCTGGCCCGGATTCGCTGTGTACTGCGCCGTCCCGTTTCCCTCCAAAATGACGAAATCCTTTCCTTTGGGGATATTGCCTATGAACCCCGAACCCTGACCCTGCGCCGGGGGGAACAGTCCACAGTGATGTCCAAGCGGCTGGGGGATCTGCTGGAGCTGTTTCTGCGCAATCCGGGTCAGACCCTGCCCCGGGAAACCATCCTCCTGAGGGTCTGGGGCATGGACTGCGATGTGGAGGACGGTAATCTGGACAACTATACCTATTTTCTCCGGCGGAGCCTGCGCAAGGTAGGAAGCAGCTTACAGCTGGCTACTGTCCGGGGCGTGGGCTACCGATTGGAGGACCGCCATGGTTAATCGACTTCGTTGGAAGCTGACGGCGTTCAATACCGTCATTACCGGGGCGATCCTGGTGGGCATGACCCTGCTGTGTCTGTTTATTTCCGAAAGAAATACCCGGGCCCAAACCTTTCAGAATTTCTCCGGCAATCTCAGCACAGTGTCCTCCTATCTGGGGGTACAGAACCAGCTTTCTGCCACCTGGCTGCGGCAGATGGAGAGCTTCGGGCGTTTAACTATTTCCATTCAGGATGGGGGAACGTCCCTGTTTTCCATGGGGTTGTCTGCGGAACGAAATAACCTTGCGCCGGAGTTTCAGCAGGCACGGGATCGGGCCGTATCGGAGTTTGATCTGAGCGCCGTAAGTGCTCGGAACGGCGGAAGCTGCGCCTTTTCCCTCCAGGGAGAAGATGGCGCAGGCTATTTCGCCGGGGTGTCGCTGATTCCGAAAAACGGCTCTGTGCTGGAACTGATCTTGCTGTATCCTCTGAACGAAATGGAGAATGGCATCCATCGGCAGCGCATGGTGGTATGTATTGCGGCGTTGGTTGCCGTGGCGCTTTTGGGCGCATTTTCCTGGTGCTTCACCGGGAAAATGCTTCGCCCCATTCAGGAGAACCAGCAGCGTCAGGCGCAATTTATTGCCGCTGCCTCCCATGAGCTGCGAACGCCTCTGACGGCCATTCTGTCCGCGGCCTCCGCCTGGGAGCGGGCAGAGTGTGCGGCCCCTGCCCGGCAGACGGTGTTTTCGGATATCATCCGCCGGGAAGGTAAGCGGATGTCCCGGCTGATTGGGGACATGCTGACCCTTGCCAGCGCCGACAGTCAAAGCTGGGAGGTGAGAGCCGAAGCCGCAGAGCTGGACATGCTCCTGCTTATGGTTTATGAGACCTATTTCCCTTTGGCGAAAGAAAAGGGACTTACCCTGTCCTTGACCTTGCCGGAAAGGGATGTGCCTGCCATGCAGCTTGACAAAGACCGGATTATGCAGGTGCTGTCCATTCTCCTGGACAACGCTCTGGCCTATACCCCTGCCCCCGGAGATATCCGGTTGGGACTGGTTCGGGGAAGGAGCAGCGCCCGGATCACCGTTTCGGACACCGGCCCAGGAGTGCCGGACAGCGAGAAAACCCGAATTTTTGAGCGCTTCCACCGGGGAGAAGAAGCCCGCTCCCACCGCTCTCATTTTGGTTTGGGGCTGTGTATCGCGGCGGAAATCGTCAAGCTCCACAAAGGGAACCTCTGGGTGGAGGACGCCAAGGGTGGCGGTGCGGCTTTTATCCTGGAATTGCCAATTCCTTAGATGCCTCTTAGAGATTGAGGGTTTATACTGTGGTCATCTTCAATAATAAGGAGGAAAAAGACATGATAGACAAAAAGCGAATCGTCAGCATGATGCTGGCCCTGCTTGTACTGCTGGGCTGCCTTTCCGGCTGCGGGAAGGAGCCGGAGCTGTCGGCGGTGGAGGTTTCCCAGCCAGGCAATGCCAATGCCACAGGGCGGTATGTGGAGCAGAGCATTACGCTGCCGGACAGCGACTACGCCATGGACATGGTTATGCTTTCCACCGGGCGCCTGCGGGTCGCCCTCATGAAAGCAGACGGGAATGTCCTGATTTGCACCGCAGGTACGCAAAGCAATACATGGGATACCTTTCCGCTGCCTGTAAAAATCACGGAAAGCGGAAACGTCGGAGCCGTTGCCCTGTCCCCGGATGGAAGCGTGTTTTGCAGCACGCTGCAGAAAATGGAAGACGGTACCTACCAGCCCCACTTCTGGTTTCTGGATTCTTCTGGGAAAGGCCAGGAAATCCCGGTTACCTACGCCGATGTAGACACGCAGACGGGATTCTTCGTGCCCACCTGCGATTTTACCGCCGATGGACGGCTCCTGGCGCAGTTCTATCTGAAGGAGGTTCGGGAGGTGAACCTGGAAACCGGGGAGCTGAGCGGCAATCTCAATGAGCTGGAAACCTCCCTGCTTACATTCTGCTGTGCCGGAGAG
>JALFXH010000121.1 GCA_022786965.1 Clostridiales bacterium | reverse complement strand
ACGAAAGTCAAAACCAAGGTCGCGTTCAACTTAACCAAGAGGCAGCTTGTCTGCTTCGGCGGCGGTGCGCTGATCGGCGTACCGCTTTTCTTCCTGCTCCGGGGGCCTGTGGGAAACAGCGTGGCTGCCATGTGTATGATGCTGGTCATGCTGCCCTTCTTCATGCTGGCGATGTATGAAAAACACGGTCAGCCCCTGGAAAAGATCGTGGGCAATATCATCAAGGTGGCCGTCATCCGGCCCAAGGAGCGCCCGTATCAGACCAACAACTTCTATGCCGTTTTGGAACGGCAGGAAAAACTCGACAAGGAGGTGTATGACATTGTTCACGGTAATCAAAAGCTGGCTGCACCGGCTGTTCGGAAAAGACGAAAAGACCGCGCAGCCGGTTAATCAGAAAAAGATGAAAAAGCTGTCCCGCGCCGACAGAAAGCAGATCGAGGCTGCCATTGCCCGTGCCAATCGCACAGACAAAAAGGAAAAATCGGCTCAGGACAGCATCCCCTATGAACGGATGTGGCCGGATGGTATCTGCCGTGTGGCAGGCAGCCACTACACAAAGACCATCCAATTCCAGGACATCAACTATCAGCTCTCGCAGAACGAGGACAAGACGGCGATCTTTGAGGGCTGGTGCGATTTCCTCAACTACTTCGACAGTTCCATTCAGTTTCAGCTGTCCTTTTTGAACCTCGCGGCCTCTGAGGAGACCTTTGCCCACGCCATCAACATTCCTCTCCAGGGGGATGATTTTGACAGCATCCGGGTGGAGTACACCACCATGCTGCAAAACCAGCTGGCAAGAGGCAACAACGGTCTTATCAAGACCAAGTACCTTACTTTCGGCATCGACGCCGACAGCCTCAAGGCCGCCAAGCCTCGTCTGGAGCGCATTGAGACCGACATCCTGAACAACTTCAAGCGCCTGGGTGTGGCCGCCGAGACCCTGGACGGCAAGGCGCGGCTGGCACAGCTTCACGGTATTTTCCACATGGATGAACAGCTGCCGTTCCGCTTTGAATGGGAGTGGCTGGCTCCGTCCGGGCTGTCCACCAAGGACTTTATCGCACCCAGCTCTTTTGAGTTTCGCACCGGCAAACAGTTCCGTATGGGTAAAAAGTACGGGGCTGTTTCTTTTTTGCAGATTCTCGCGCCGGAGCTGAATGACCGGATGCTGGCGGATTTTCTGGATATGGAAAGCTCGCTGATCGTCAGCCTGCACATCCAGTCCGTAGACCAGATCAAGGCCATCAAGACGGTCAAGCGCAAGATCACCGACCTGGATAAATCCAAAATCGAGGAACAGAAAAAGGCCGTCCGCGCCGGATATGACATGGACATCATTCCCTCCGACCTTGCCACCTACGGTGCCGAGGCCAAGAAGCTCTTGCAGGATTTGCAGAGCCGTAACGAGCGAATGTTCCTTGTGACCTTCCTGGTGCTGAACACGGCAGACAATCCCCGGCAGCTGGGCAACAATGTGTTCCAGGCCAGCTCCATCGCACAGAAGTACAACTGCCAGCTGACCCGACTGGACTTCCAGCAGGAAGAAGGGTTGATGTCTGCGCTGCCCCTGGGCCTTAATCAGATCGAGATTCAGCGGGGACTGACCACCAGCTCCACGGCCATCTTTGTTCCGTTCACCACCCAGGAGCTGTTCCAGAACGGCAAGGAGGCGCTGTACTACGGGATCAACGCCCTGTCCAACAACCTCATCATGGTGGACCGCAAGCTGCTCAAAAACCCCAACGGCCTGATTCTCGGCACCCCTGGTTCCGGCAAGTCCTTCAGCGCCAAGCGCGAGATCGCCAACTGTTTCCTGCTCACCAATGATGACATCATCATCTGTGACCCAGAGGCCGAGTATGCGCCCCTGGTGGAGCGCCTGCATGGGCAGGTCATTAAGATTTCGCCCACCAGCAGCAATTACATTAACCCGATGGACCTGAATCTGGACTACTCGGACGAGGACAATCCATTGTCCCTCAAGTCTGACTTCATTCTCAGCTTGTGTGAGCTGATTGTGGGCGGCAAAGAGGGCTTGCAGCCGGTTCAGAAAACCATCATTGACCGCTGTGTGCGGCTGGTCTATCAGACCTACCTGGGTGACCCCCGACCGGAGAATATGCCCATCCTGGAGGACCTCTACAACCTACTGCGGGTGCAGGAGGAAAAGGAGGCACAGTACATCGCCACGGCGCTGGAAATCTATGTG
>JALFXH010000080.1 GCA_022786965.1 Clostridiales bacterium | reverse complement strand
GGTGTTGTCCCCAGCCGGCCCTTGCGGCCCCTGCGGGCCGACTTCTCCCTGCGGCCCCTGAGGGCCGGGCGCCCCATCAAACGCCCCGCTGTCCGCCGCTTTGCGCAGGTATTCGTCCAGCTTGTCCTCCAGCCATTGCAGCCGTATGTAGTCCTCGACCTTCTGTGCCAGAACCGCGGGGTTTGAGGCAACAGAAACCGAAAACGGGAACGTAGTCAGCCGGTTCAACTGGGTATCGTTGAACACCAGCATTGCCTGAACGGTTCCTGGAACGGACAGCATCTGCGGAACAAGGGAAACGGTAACCACGTTTCCTGCTGTGGAGATAGCCGGCGATCCGTCCGCCAGAAGGTTATACAGTCCCTTCGTGCCGCCCGGCTGGTAGTAGCAAACGGATACATCCACCCCATCAGGCGGCGTCCATGGTTGCCCGCCGGACAGAATGGTAATTTCCACCAACCTGGTATTGCCGTCACCCTGTACGGCGTTGACCCGTGCGCCCGTACTGGCTCTGTTCAGGTCAACGGTAATTTTGCTTGTTACGTTCATTCAATCACCACCCCGTATTTTGCCAGAATGGCAATGATGTCCTCGGTCAGAATCTTTTTCAGCTGACCGTGTGGCAGCTTACCGATAGCGGCAGCCATGGCGCGCATATCCTGTTCGCCCTCCTCCGCTGCCCGGATTTCCACCAACCGCAGCTTTGCGGCATTCGACCACTTATTCATCCGCGTTCACCCCCAGCATCTCAAGAGCCGCTTTCGCGTCCGCAAGCTCCGCAGCCATGGCGTCGTATTGCTCCCGCTCATAGACCCGCTGGGCTTCAGCCAGTTCCTGCCAGTCCTGCCACGGGGAAACCATCTCACCATGGAACACTTCACCGTCCTGTCGTGTCCAGCTTTCCCCTGCGGGAACAAAACGGTAGCCCTCGATGTAAGCTTGGCACTTGCCGTCAAAGAAATCCGTTTCCACGACAGTGTATACGTCGTCTGGGTTGGAGACGTGGCATTTGAAATCTGTGTCGATGTAAATGTTCATAATTCCAACCCCCTACTAAGATTCAAGCCATATCTTATTGAACGATATGGACGTTGGTGCTCCCCAAGAGTGCAGAAGAATGAACAAATAAACAGATCCAGATATAGACGATACGTTGATTGAAATAGTTCCGGTTGATTGACCATTTACCATGTTTTTTGATGCAAGAATAGTGAATCCATTTGAATTGCTTTTAGTTACGCCGAAATTGATACAAGTTGTACCTCCGCCTGCATTTTTAGGGATGGATATGGCGGTAATATTCATTTTTAATGTTTTGGCACCGCTGAGATCTACAGTAGTATTTGGAAATACTGTGCCGTCATATTCAGATGTTCCAGATCCCAGTGCTGCTTTTATTGTTGAAGTTCCACTGATTGACGGCGCTTTTGTCGATAATGTGTAGTTAGCTGCGTGTACTGCTTTAGCAACAAAAGAACTTATTACTTTATAGTTACCGCCATTGAATAAATATAATTTTAGCGAAGTAGTTTTGGTCTCCCCGTCTTTAGAAATTACAACCGTTTCACTGAAATCTCCGCCGCTGCGTGGCGCTTTGATAGTCCACGTCCCAGCATTGGGCACCACGCATTTCCATGTACCGCTGGTATCCGGGGCTGTCAGTGTGGTTGTGCCGTTCGTGGCGGTACAGGTGGAGCCTGCCGGGTAAGTGACGTTGATCGTTGCCGCAAACAGGGCGATATCCACCGTGCAATCTCCGGTTACTTCTGCATTCACAGTTGATGTAGAACCGTTTTTATTAGCTGTAATCGTCCATGTGCCTTTTGTCAGCTTGAATGCGAAGTTGCCGTCTGCGTCCGTGATTCCGTAGAACGTCTTTTTCCCGTTCGTGCAGACCACGTTCGCCCCGCTTCCTGCTGCGCCTCCGTAGGTCACATGAACGGTTACGTTTCTTCCGGGAGAACCGCCGAACCCAAACCCGTACATATAAACCATGCTGCTCATACATAGACCTCCGCAACGACGTTGATGTCAACCTCCGGCTTGTCCTCCAGACAGGTGAATGTTACGTTCTGCCCTTCCCGCTTGGCGTAGCTCAGGCAGGCACAGGCCTCCTGCATAGAAACATTGGCGTCGTAATCGTCGCCGTATTCCGGGTATACCATGACCCGTTTCCCGTCCGTCAGACCCGCCACTGTGACGGTCTGCGTATACGGCGCGGAGTCTCCTGCCCACCCGGATGCGGGGAGGGAGAGGTTGACGGAAGCGGTGCCAACATATGCCTTATAATCCTCTGATATTTTTTTCAGAGTATCATTCAGCCCATACACCGCCGCCATGGTGGTCATGGGATACAGCGGGTGCAGCACATCGTCAGAATCCCTGTACAGCAGCATCCCATGGGTCACATCCGGATCAGCCGGAATATCCGCGCCAGCCGTATTGAACCACAGGCACGGAACACCCGGTTTCTTCGCCCCATAGATGAATCCGTCCTTCTGCGGCAATATCACATTTCCCCAGATACTCATTCCGAAACCTCCGTGATAGACGCCTGAATCGTAATGTCTTCATCAGGCTTATTCCCAATGGCGTATACCGTAACAGTTCCGTCATCGTTCTCGGTGCAAAGTCCTGTGCCCATGATGCGAAGTCTTTCCAGATTGGAAACAGATGGGAATAGATCAATGCGGCTTCTCCTGCTCAGTCCGTCCACCGCAACCGTCATACTATACGGGCTCCTCGCCCCCTTCCAGTTTACAAACGGCAGCGTGATCTGTACCAGATTCACAAAATTTCCAACGCCGGAGAATGGGCCGGAAAGCGAAACCACCATCCCGCCGCCTTCGCCTAGATCCACCATTTACAGTACCTCCTTCGAAAGGCTTTCGTGCATCCGAATGCCGTCAATTCGTTGTCCTTCCACAGCGCCGTTTTTCCAGACCACGCGTACCTGTGCCGGCACAACGCCAGGCAGTATCTTCATGCTCTCGCTCTGCGTTACCGGATAAACCCAGGAATTGTTCTCAAATCGCAGCTGGCCTTTGGAAAGGGTCTTGGATACCCGCCCGATGGTGATTTCCACATCGATCACGTCTTCCTGTCTTACAATTGAACCGGCGTTGTTCAGGATTTTCACGCCCAACTGATAGCTGTCTCCCTGCATCATAATCGATATTGCCTCCTTTTTCTAAACCCGGCGAGGCCTGTTTTCCCCGCCGGGCGTTTTGTGTTACCGTGTATGCCACGGAGCCTTTTTCGGTAGCGTCTTCTTGCTCCATCCGCAGAAGAACCACAGCGTGTCCTTCTGCTCTGCGCTGATGGGCATGGCGTCGATGATAGGCAGCACCTGTGCCTGCACAGACCCGCTGTCCCGGTATCCGTCGCCGTCGTTGTCCGTACCGTTGCAGGCGTTCTTCTTCTCCCGGAAGGAGAGGAACTGTTCCTCCGTAAATCCGGCGGACTGCAATGTGTAATCGCAGTTGTTGATTTTCCGGGTGTAGCTGTAGGCCGTGGAGATGCTGAGCTGCGTGTTCGGGTGGTTCTTGATGTAGTCGTAGGCCACCAGCTCCCGGTCTGCCTCCGCCTCGAACATCCCGCCCTTGGTCATCAGCGCCTGTTTCAGCTGCTGGCGGCTGATCTCGCCGGAGATGTACTTTTCCAGCTTCTCGTTGTAGGCGTAGCCGTTCTCCTTTTCGAAGTCCAGATTGCCGATGTAATAATCCGCATCCGCGCTGCGCTTCCCGTCGATGTCCATAAGCCACCGCTTGAAGTCAGGCTTGGAAACAGCGCCGTCCAGATAGCACATCCGCTTATCGTCCCAGCTGTACCCGGTTTCGTCCTCGAAGTCGTATTCCTTGAGCTTCTTCTCGGGATTTTCCACCTTGCCGTAGTCCCCCAGCCACTGGGCAGCGTCCGAAGCGGTGATGTCCTCGTCCATGTACGCCTGCTTGATTTCGTCGTAGGCGTACCCGGTATCCCGTTCGCACCGCAGCCGCAGCTCCGCTTCCTCGGCTTCTTTCTGATCCTTGCCCTGATAGTCCTGCAGGTACTTGACATATGCCTCCGTGCTGACCAGATTCCTCAGGTACTGATCCTGCATTTCGTCCAGCGTCATGCCGGTGTCCTTCTTTCCCTTCCATCCGGCGATCATCAGGTCGATGTCCTCATCGTCGGCATCCAGGTACTTTGTGAAGATGTCCCGCACTTCCTCCTCCGTGACTTCCTCCTTCAGGAACTTGTCCTTCAGACTGTCCCGGAATCCGCCCCGGATGGTGATAGCCGCCCGCCGCTCGTTAGGCTCGTCCGCGTTCAGGCTTAGGATCGCAAGCAGATTGTCGCACCCTTCCTCGTCCCCGGCCCGGTAGGCTTTCAGGAAACGATTGCGGTACTGTTCGTCCGTGGTGTCCTTGTCGCTGTAGTTGAAAAGGGATCCATTTTCCACATTCAGCTTCCAGTGCTCGTAGGCATCCACGAACTTCATGGCATTCTCAGCAGGCACGCCGAATGCACCGAAGATATTGCCGATGCTTCTGCGCAGCTCCTTGCGCTTATCCTTATCCTCCATCTCATCCCACTTTCCACGGTTCTGCCAGAGACGATTGATCTTCTCAAGGGCGTCACCCAGCAAACCCACAGCGGAATCTGTCATGCCATAGTATTTTTCCCCGGTGATGGCGCTGTAGATAAACTCATAGGCCATATCTCCCAGTGTGAACATTCCCGCCATGGAGGATAGGAACTCCTGAAACATGGCCGCCTTCACCTCGTCGGAGGTCACTTCCCCGGTTTCATCGTCCCGGTAGGACTTAACCTGTGCCCAGATCAGATTCACCCCGGCCCGCAGCATCACGAACGCCGCGCTGCCGCCGATAACCACCGCAGTGCTTGCGTTAGCGAAGTGCTTGCAGGCGTTCGTCACATCTGCCTTTGTCACGCCGTTCTGCTTGTAGCGGTAGTCATGGATGGTCTTGGTCAGCTTACCGGAGGCCTGCATCAGAATGTTCAGGTTCTGGTTGCTCTGGGTCTTGAACATGGTGAGCATTTTCATGCCGCCTCTGTTGTCCCGCAAAATGTCGCTGCGTTCCGTCACCGTGTAGTTGGGCTGTGTCCGACGGATGATCTGGGTGTAGATTTCGTTCACCGCTTCCTCAAATCCGCTTTCTCCCCGCTTGTACCCCCGGCTCACCGCTGCCTCCTCCGCCATGGCGTACATGGTAGAGGTTGCGAAAACGTCCATGTTCTGGCACCAGTTGAAAAGCAGCTTTCCAGCCTTGCTCCCGCTGACTCTGGCCCACAGTCCGTTCTTTTGCATCAGGTCGGAAACCTCAGTAATGCCGCCCTCACCACGATACCGCTGGAAGAAAAAGGCGTTCTTCTCCGCAAGCGCATTCTTCTTTTTCGTGCTCAGCGCCGTTCCCAGTCCCTTCACGAAACCCACGCTCATGTTCTTCCAGCCAACTTCCGCAGCTGCCGTTGGAATAGAGGCCAGCTGGCTGGCTGCCACTCTCGGGTTCAGGCTCAGGCTCTTGCTGGCCGCCGCGCCATAGAATCGATCCAGAACGCCTTTTCCACTGTTCCGTCCGCCGCCAATGTCCTTGATGAAGTTTTCCACATACTGCTCCCCGCTGACGCCGAGCAGTGTATTGCCCGTGCCGAACTTTGCGCCGATCATCTCATTGATGGAGGTGCTCATGCCTCTGGCCTGAATCTTCCAGATCCTGTTAAAGTCCTTCTGGGGCTTGACGAATCCGCAGTACCTTGAAATGGCATCCCGCTGAGAACCCAGCTCCACAAACAGGTCTGTCAGCACGATGGCGTTATTGTTGTGTACACGCTCCTTGAGGAAGCCGGAGTTTTCCAGATTGAATGCCCCATTGGATTCCCGGATATCCGTCCACACCGTGGCCCCGTTTCTGTGAATTGGCACATAGTCCTCAATGAGTTTCGGACGGTAGCCGTGTACCTCCTCGTGGGCATCCGCCATCAGCTCGCCGGACTTTGCAAACCACGCTTTCGCCACATCGATGACCTGCTTTTCCATCGGGGTCAGCATCTTCTCGATGTTGTCCCGCAGGCCCAGCAGCCGCCCCTCCTCGCCGAGGATCAGGTCATTGCGCTGATTCCGCAGATTATCCAGCTTCTGCCGGAAGTCTTCCTCCGTCATGCCGCCGAAGTCGCCCCGTTTCAGCCCATTCTCCATATCCTCGATCTGCTTGCCAATGCCGTTCAGGTCTTCCGCGATTCCGGGGGTCAGCATCTGGCCCACGTCCTTGTCGCCGAAGGCCCGGCTCCTGTCCTTGTAGTATACCTTCTGGTCAGGCACCTTGAATCCGCTTTCTGCCAGTGCCGCCCGGCTGTCCTTCTGGCCCAGCAGCATGTAGGCCATCAGCATCATGCCCCGTGTGGTCTGCACATTGTCCCCGTTCTTATTTTTCAGGCCCCAGTCCACCATATTCTTCTTTGCCGCCGGTCTGCCCAGAAGATTGTGAAGCTCACTCTGGTTGTTCTTGTTCTCCAGAATGGGAGCGAACATCCTGTAGTAAATCTGCTGGACGCCGATCATCCGTTCCGTACCCTTGGCGAACATCCGGCTGACCTTCTCGCCAACGCTATCCTTTGCAAAGCCGGAGGTTGCCATGAAGAAGGTGTCCGGGCTCATCTGCCAGTTGAGGTAGCGTCCCATGTACTTGCGGATGAAGCCCACATTCACGTCATTGATCTCCTTCCCCCACTGCCGTGCCGTGTCTGTCAGGGATGCGTTGTAGTCCCCCAGCCAGATATTGTTGGCACTCACAATGCTGTGGTGGAAGCTCTGCATGGTGTTCTTCACCGCTTCCAGCTCCTTGCTGGTCATGTCGTAGATGTCCTTGCCGTCCAGCATGGTTTTCAGGTCTTCCAGCATTTTGCTGGTGTGCTCATCGTAGTAGATGGCGTTTTCCCCGCTCTTAAGCGCTTCATACTGCTTCCGCAGCTCTGCCAGCTTCATAGACTGCTCACCAATGCGCACCTTCTGCCGGTTTGCGGCATCCACGCCGTTCTGAGCGTATTTCAGATCCGGGTTCTCCGCCAGCTTGCCCTGCATGGTCGCGATTCTGGCATCGTACTCCCCTGCCCGACGCACACCAGCCTGTTCCAGGTTGGAGACAAACAGGTCGCACACATCCGCCACCGCCTGTGTCAGTGCCGCAGGCGCATGGGCCGTCACGCCCTTTCCGGGGTTCAGGATCATCCTCTGAAATTTCCCATGCAGGTCTTTCAGCTGATTGCGCACAGCGGTCTGCTTCCGGCTCTCCACTCTGACCTTGGCGGATTCCCGTGTCCTGGTCAGCTTTTCTTCCAGCGCGTCAATGTTCCGCCCGGCAGCGTCATACTCCCGCAGCAGCCGCTTATATTCCTTATCCCATGCGGCATTGTCCTGCTTGTGTTTCTTGACTTCCTCCGAAAGGGCATTCTTGAGTGCGTCAGCCTGTGCCTGTGCGCTTTCCCCAACCGTACTGACCTTGTCATAGGCCCGCAAAAAGCGGATAAACTCCCGTTCCATGATCTGAGTATCCTGCTGGGCTGCCTTCAAGTCCGCCTTCTGCTGCTGATAGCGTTCCTTCGCCGCCAGCTGCTGCGCGTCGGCCTTTTCCTGCATATTGGCCCGGACAGCCTGCACATCGGCCTTCCGCTGCTGCTTGAGCTGGTCGATCTGGCTCTGGTAGGTCTGACGGATGGACTGCACCTTCTGGTCATACCTCTGCTTGATGGATTCCACCTGTGCCTTGTTCCTGTCCGCCACGGTTTTGATTGGCACCAGCTTTGTGAAGTTCTCCCATACCGCCATTCTCTGCTCATTCAGGGCAGATTCCAGCATTTCCTCCGGGGAAAATTCAGATTCCTGGTACATATTCCTCAGACTGTCAATGGCATCATACAGCTTTCTCGGCATATCACTGCTGGAAACGTCCTTCCCGAACACATCCGGGTAGCTTTCGCTCATCTCCGCCCAGAACTGGTCAAGGCTTGTCCCCGCGCTGTCGGAGATATTCAGGGTGCCGAAGAACCGCCGCCGGTAGTCCTGGTACTTCCCCATCAGGGCCGCCGCCTCGGCCTTCTGGCTGTCGTTCAGCCGAACGCCCCGGCCCTTGATTTCCTTGAGAATGCCCTCGGCGTAGCTGTCAAGCTTCGGCTTTGCTTCCCGCTTATGGTCAACCAGCCACTGGGCCGCCTGGTCGATCAGACCGGTCATGCTGTCGGAGCCTTCGCCCATGGCCTTGTATGTCCGCTCCAGAATCTTCCGCAGTTCCACCACATCACCCTTGGCCCCTGCGCCGTTCATCAGCCGTCTGGCCGCCGCTTCCACGCTGCCCCAGGTATACACCGTCCCGTCGGTAACCTTCCCTTGCAGCTTCACCAGCTCCTTGAGATAGTCCACCGTGTCCCGCAGCTCCGCGTTCTGATTCTGCAAGATACGGTTCATTTTTCCCGCATCCGGGTCACGGTCGGATAATTTCCGCTTGACAGCCGATTCCTTATGTGGTAGACTGTCGTAAACGAATTTGACCTTATTCTTGTAAGCGTCCGAGATTGAATCGGACATCCCCACAAGACTGTCAAATTCGTTTTTGTTTTTCACATAGATAACTGCATCTTCCGAGATGTTATTCAGAAGGCCTCCAACATCAGTTCTACTGTGAATGCTTGTCGCCTTGTGAACCATATCACCATCGAAAAGCACATTTTTCTCAAAAAATGCAACAATTTTTCCTCCATTTTCATAAAGTGGAGTAATAAATGCAAACGAATTTCGGCCCGGATTATCAATAACTGCGATTGCATTCTCCATGCCAGATTTCAGGGAAATCAGGTTCTTATCAGAAATCGAATGGTCAGCATTCTTTCCCTTTTGTGCCTTTGTGATGACGCTTAACGGAATTGCCATTGGTAGATTATCAACGCCATCTTTTAAGCAGAAGTCTGGCGTTTCTTTCATTACAACCAAAGTATCCATGTGCCGCACAATACCATTGTGTTTAAGTGCAGATATAATCTGCGTTTTCCAATCCATATTGGAAGTATTTCTGATGGAAAAATTCACGCCGCCATCCTGGGCGGCATTTTTTGCGCCCGCGTCCACGTTCGTCACCGTTGTGCCCCGGGTATCCGCCAAACCTTCCGCGTACAGCTCCTCCAGCTGGGGCAGAATCTCCTTCATGTTGGAAACAATCTTGCCCTCGGTAGAATCCATCCGCTCACCCTTGTAGGCATCCACAATGGCCCGGATTTTCTCGGCAACGTCCTTGGCCCACTGCTTCACCGTTTCCCAAAGGCTGGGGTCGCTCTCCTGAAGGCCTTTCAGTTTTTCCAGCACCTTGCCGTCAGCCAGAATGCCCTCCATGGAATCGGCGATCATGTCCTCATAGGCGGTGTCGTAGTCCACGTCCCGTCCGTTCTTCTTCGCCTTGGCGATCTGCTTCTGGATCAGATTCTCCGCAGAGATATCACGGTCACCGTAGCCCTTCATCACCACGTCGGCGAATGCCTTGAATTTCTCCGGGCTGTACTTTCGAATGTGGTGTGTCAGCTCATGGGCCAGGGTGTACAGCATCACGCCCCGCCCATCATTGCCGGCGTTCAGGTCGATGTGAATACCGTATTCATCGTACCAGCCGTTGGGGGCCTTGTGCTCCGCCCCGGTCTCGTCGGCATACACCCGGCTTCCGTTCTTCTCATAGCTTTCAAACACCCAGAAGTCCACGCCCAGGGCCTTGCTCAGCTGCTCCATGGTAGAAATCGACGTCTCCCGCTTGGCGTCGAACTTCCGCCCGTTGCGGTTAAAGTGCAGAGCCGCCTCCTGCCCGGGCTGTCTTGCCTCCATAGCCGCTTTCTGCTGCCGGGCAACTCTGGTGTTGGCTTCCCGGATTCCCGCCATGTACGCGCTTCTGGCAGCCTCAGCGTCGATTGCAGAGGACATGGAACCGCGCTTCACCTCGGAATAGCTCATGCCGTACAGGCCGTAGCGGTAGCAGTCCTCCACGCCCTTGCAGTATTCCTCCATGGATACGTTGCTGCCCTCAAAGCCGTTGGCAATCAGGTTGGCGTCCGCCACATCCCGGCTGTATTTCCGGGCCGTCTCGAACAGCAGTGCCTCGGCTTCATCGTGATAGGCGGTCATGTCGGTCGAATCCACAGTATCGCCGTTTTTCAGCCGCAGCTGCATGGTGTCCCCCTCCCGGCTGGTTACCGCCAGCACCGCCCGGTTGGGGTTATTCAGCGCAGCGTCCCCGTTCTCGTTCCGGCGGCTGACGATTTTCTCAGCAATCGGTACGCTTTCTGCCTGCTCACCCTGAGTCAGCTTCTTGAGGCCCTGCGTCCGCTGCATCACCTTGCTGTTCTGGTCAAGCACCATATCCCGGAACGCATCCGCCAGCAGCTGATTTTCGTTGACCATCAGCTTCTGCTCCTCGCTCAGCTGACCGCCCATGGCAATGTAGTTGAGCACCATGGCGTTTCGTTCCGCCACGTCCGCGGGAAGCCCGTGGTTTTGCAGATACCGGGAAATATCCCGGACATTCTGCTCCCCCAGCCCGGCCCCGATCTCGTTGAGCATCCTGCCGATGGTGTAGGCCCCGGTGTTCTTGTCGATCTTCTTTGCCAGCCGGTTTGCTTCCGTGCCGATGTCAAAGCTTTCGCCGACACCCCGCAGGGCGTCCACATCGATCTTCTGATTCAGAGCGTCCTTTCCCGTGCGGTAGGTTCCATATTCGTCCAGGGCGATGGAAGGGCCGGACATCATAAAGCCCGTTGCAAAGCCCGCCAGCATATTGTAGGCCACGTCCTGCCCCCGCAGCACCTCGTCCTTGTGGAGAATCACGTTGTTCATCCACGGCTCAATGACCGCCTGAAATCCTTCTTCCACCGTCTCACCAAGGCCGTCAACGAGACCTCTGGCTCCTGCCCGAAGGATTGCGTTGTCCGTCATGCTCAGAATTTTTTCCCCCAGAGCGTCCGTGCCGATACCGGTCATGCCCTCGATACCGCCGAACAGTAGTTCCGTACCGATTTCGGAAGCGGCATTGGCATAGGCGTATGCCTTGGCGTTTTTTGGAGAATACCCCTGGTTGACCGCCTCGGCATAGGTGTTGCCAGCGATTCCCGCGCCCATGACCGCAAGGCTTCCGGCTCTGGACAACCCCTTTGTCAGCGCTGCCCCAGCACCAAGCGCAGGAGCCGCCATGCCGATCATCCCAGCTACAGCCATGGAAGGAACCATATTGCCGATAGACATTGCGCCCTGTCCAAAGAACTCCTCCCATGTTCTGCCGCCTTCTTCATCCTGAAGCAGGTTACCGGGGGAATACTTTCCCAGACCGCCCATCTTATGTCCGTTCTCCCGGTCATCCTGCAAGAGCATATTGGCAGCAATCTGGGTTGGGCTGGCTGGGGTATAGTCCTCTTTTCCGGCCAGCATATCCGGCACCTTGGCAATGCCCTTCAATGCGCCCTCCATGCCCACAGCGCCGTAGGAAAGCATTTTCAAGGCGCGGTTATAATCCTTGCTCTGCTCATAGTTTTCGGTTCCAACGCGGTATTCCAGCCGCAGGGAATCCAGATATTCCTGTGCCTTCTGGGTTCCGTTCTGCCTGTCGTAGCTGTCCCAGTAGTTGTAGGTATCTTTTTCCTCCTGGGTCAGCCGGTCATAGCCCTTCTGGCTGAAATCAGAAGCGCCCCATACATCGTCCTGCTGCTTTCGCCACGCCCGTTCCGATTCCGTCTCGTTGATCATCCGGCTTAAGGCGCTGTCTCCCCGGAACTGCGCCCGCTGGGCAAACTCCGGGTCATAGTTCTGGGAATACCGGTCACCAACCGCGGACAGTTCCGCTTCCTTCTGGTAGCGCTTTGCCTCATTGATATCCGCTTCCAGCTTGGCAATCTGACTGTCGTACTTCTTTTTGACTTCATCCGGGCGATTCCGGCTTGCGTTGTCCGTCCAGTCTACGCTTTCCAGCGCAAGGTCATACAGCCGGTCTCTGTCCCGCCGCAGCTGCCCAACATCCGTCTGCGCCATGGTGATATCCATGTTACGCATCCGCTGCACCCGGGCATTGCCGGCCATGTTCTGGACGAATTCCTTTTCCTCCGGGTCTTCAATCCCAGCGGCAGTCTTCTCAAGCCGGTTGTAGTCCAGATTCTGGTACTTCTGATACCACTCCTGCTGTCTTCTATGGGTCTGATATCCTTCATCGGAATCAAACTGGGACATATACTCACGGTTTTTCTGAATAGTGTCCGCCAGTTCATTCAGATAGTCATAGGCGTCCCGATAGTTGGAGCCAATCAGACTTGCGTCATTGCGAATGCTGTCGTATTCATCCCGCAGTCCAAGGACTTTTTCGTACCATTCCCCGCCGAAGTTCGTGTCCCACGTATCAAAAGCAGTCTTTTCGTAGTCTCGATAGCCTTTCAGCGTTGAATTGTAGTTGCCAAGCCATTTCTGAACATTATTCGATGCTTCCTTTCTTCTTTGTACTACCTCCTCTCTTTGATTGTACTCTTTTACAAAATCAACAAATGTATTCGCACTTCTACCTTTTTCGGACGAATTTGACGAACCAGAATGGCTCCCATTACTTGTCTGCTTTTTTTCTCGTTCTTTTAGGAAGTCTACAAAATCCATTTCAATTGAACCTCATTACTCCATTAGATGCTCATTTGATTATGAGCAACTACTGTTTATGTTCTCCTAGAATTGCCCTGAATGTATCTGAGCATCTGCTCCTTTTCGGTTTTGGTGATAGATTTTCCTGCGGAGGCCACTGCTTTTGTAGCCGCAGCGTTATTTCCACTCTGAACGTTGGATACAACTTTTTCAAAAACAGAAGTTTTTCTGCTATTCTTTTTCGTTCCGCTGCTTCCACCGCCATCATCTCCGCCGCCGTGTCCTCCTCCGGAGGAAGCAGCAGGAGCCGCCGCAGGAAGTCCCAGAATGGAACGAATCTCCGGCGTATCCTTCCCCGCCTGGAACATGGCCCAGGCGTTTGCCCACCGCTGCTGGGCATCCGTGATGGAATCCCGGTACTGGCCGTAGTCATAGCTCCGCTCGGTGTTGTACAGATTCTGGAGCCGTTCCAGCTCCGCGTTGTAGGCGTTCAGGCCGTCCTGATACCGGCTGTACTCCTTGCCCTCCTGGGTGCCCATCAGATTGTAGCGGTTGGTCATGTCGTTGGTCTTGTTGTTGTAGGCCTGCATGGCCAGGTTATACAGCTCCGGGATTTTGTCAGTCAGGCCCTGCATATAGCCGTTGTAGGCCTGCTGTCCCGCCTGCTGGGCGTAGCTGTTGCCGTAACCCCCGGTCAGCTGTGCCGCCTGCCCCATGGTGTCCCGCATGGCCAGCTGTCCGTTGCGGATATACTGGTCACGGTACTGCTGAAACAGGGGGTCAGCCTTCACGTCATACTGAAAATCCTTCCGGTTCAGGATATTGTTCAGCATGGTGTCCATCTGGTCCTTCCAGCGGTTGGTATACTCCGGCGGTTTCTGATCCTGATAGGCCTTCAGCTGCTCCTGTGCCTGAGTAACCGCGCTGCTTGGCGTATAGGCATTGTTGCCCATGACGCTCTGCACGGTTCTGGTTGCCTGCTGCAGCTGCTCCTCCTGCTTCTTTTCTTCATCCGTTTTCACGGTTGTGGTTGCTGCCGCCATTCTCATTCTCCTTTCTGCGAATCTCATTCAGCTCATAGTTCATCTGGTCTACAATCTGGAACAGTGCCCGCCTGAGCTGCTCAACCTTTTCATCCGTCGTTCTGCCGGTAATACTGGGATATCGAATCATGGAATCCTCCTTACTGGTAGTCGCTGCCGCCGTCAATGGTTTTGGCGATGGAGTAGATACGGGCCTGCCCAACGCCCTCAAAGCGCAGCTTCATGTGGTCGCACCGCACCGGCCTGACCGGGATGGAGAAACTTCTCAGGTCTGTCCCCCGGATGCTGCACAGCTCCACCCACTCAGGATCTGCGTCATACTGGGCGCTGACCTTGAGCACAGACCCGGCAGGCACCTGCAATCGAATATTGATTCTGCTGATGTACTTGGTATCCGGGGTGGAGACACCCTGTTCTCCGCTCTCCGCCATCCAGTGCACCTTGCCCTCATAGGCCGTTCCGCCACCGGTCAGACACAGGATTTCAAGCGTGTCCACATCCACGCAGTACATTTCCCCAAGATGGGAGCAGAAGGAAACCGCCCGCAGATTGTCCTCCCTGTGCCACAGCTTCACGGAGGTGTCGTAGACGAACAGGCTCCATTCGTTATTCGCGTCCCGCATGGAGATGTAGTATTTGCTACCATGGGCGCCGGCGCTGGCGTCAAAATACGGCTCTTTTCCAAGGCAGTACCCGGCGTCAACAGGCAGAGACCCGTCAAAGGCGCAGATACCGCTTCTGGACTTGTAGTACAGCACCTCATTGACAATGGCCAGACTGTGTTCGCACCCGCTCTGCACGCCCCGGCAGGCTGTGGTCTGAATCTGGAAGTTACTGGGCACATTGCCAAGTACCTTGTGAATGCAGTTCTCTTTGAAAAACAGGGGGCTTCCCAGATGGGTGATTGCACCGGTAAAGGGGCCGTCCGTGCCGCAGGAAGCGGCATAGCTGTCCGTGCTGATGCCCTGATAGCACTGCCAGTTCCGGAAGTCGCCCAGCTTGCAGGCGTAGATTTCGTTCACCATTTCGCCGTCGTTGTTCAATCCGTACCGGCAGCCCCAGAGCCGGTTGTCGTTCTCGCACAAAAAGTCCATCACGGGCATTGCGCGTTCGATGCGCACAATGTCCTCCTGACTGACCGCGTTGTCCAGAACACCCGTCAGCACAATGTAGTCATCCCCACAGTCCTGAATGATCTGGCTGCCGTTCAGGGGGGAAAGCTGCTCAATGGTAATGCCGGACACCTTCACCCCGTCAAATTTGGAAAAACCCTTGCCGATTCCGGAAGAGTGCATCTTGACATAGGTGGTCTCAATGCTGACCCACTGCTCGCTCACCTTGCTCCACCGTTTCAGGGCGTGCGGCGAGGAAGACGTGTCCATCCAGTATTGCAGATCCTCCGGTGTTTCCGGTGCCGTATCGGAGACAATTGCGTTCTCATAGCCCTGTCCGGTGGCGTCGCACATCTGAAACGATACGGCTTCTGTGCTGTGCGTCCTGTTCTCGATGTCTCCGCGATCCTCCGGGTTCATGGTGTTGATGTACTTCCTGTCCGGCAGGATGATGACGTAAGCGCCCATGGAGATCATTTCCTTTGGCGTGGTCTTCTCCGTGACGGACAGATTCATGTCATAGCGATTTTCGCCGATGACGAATTCTTTCCCGTCCACATAGCACAGCTCGCCCTTGGACACGATGCCCTGTGGCGCGGCGGTTTTTGCGTAGATACCCCGGCTCTTTCGTGGCGTCAGAACCGGGTATTCATCAGAGGACAGGTTCATCATATCCCAGAATTCCCCGTCCTTAATTTTCAGATTATGATTATAGCCCCGGAACACATCGACAATCTGCCGCGTGCTTTTCGGTGCCTTCAATGCAGAATATCTCATACTTCCACCTCAAAAATACTTTATGGTCGTTACGGTTTCCGGCGTTGTGTTCCTGGCAACATAGTTCGCATAGCTGTCGTATTCCTGCTGGTACACGGAGATGGCGTTGCTGTACCGCTCGATTTCCCCGTTTGCATAGGCAATCTGCGCCTCCAGCCAGTGAATGTACATCATGTCGAACGGAGGTTCCGCCAGCAGTCCGCTGTCCATGTTCTGTTCGTACTGCTCTTTGTACGGCGGAATGGTTTTCAGGATAAACGTAGCGATCTGCGCGTCCAGATTGCTGAGCCAGAACACCTTCTCCTCGTTCGTGTAGGTGTTTCTGACAATGGAATCGATGCGCTCAATTGCCTGTCTGACTGTCATATTTTCACCTCATAGTATGAATCCGCACACCGTATATGGAAGGTGTGCGGATAATTCTTCTTAATGCTTGATGGAATTTTCGTATTCCATAATGGCTTCCAGCGCTTCCTCCTGGTGGCGCAGCACCTCCGCCACGGATTCCGGCACCTCCACCTCCACGCCCCGCTTGATGAGGTAGGTCTTCATGTTCACGCTGACGAACACATCCTCCTGACTCTTGCTGGTTCTGGGGATACGCACCTTTACCATCTTCTCAGACGGCTGTTCGGTGGTGGGGTTGGCCTGTTCAGTGGTGGGGTTGGGCTGTACGGTATCCTTATTGGTTGCCATATTCATTCTCCTTTCCTGTTGGGAGGGCTTGCGCCCTCCCTTTGCTTATCAGTTCTCGGCAGCGGAGTCGCTGAACGCGGGGCTCTTGCTCTCCACACGAACCAGGTACTGGGGGATCAGCAATTCAGCGGTGCGCATGGCCTTCCAGCCAACGCTGGAACGCTGATCCAGAGGATCGGCAGTACCGGCGCTTCCCTTCTGCTTGATGATGGTCTGAAGGCCGCCGCCGGTGACCTCGGTGACACCGTAGGCGCCGTCGCCCATCACCAGCGTGCCGAACACACCGCCGGCATAAATCTTCGCCTCGCTGGACTCAACGAACCGGATGCCGGCAATCTCGCCGATCTCGTTGTTGAAGATGTTCTCCGGGGTGGTGTACTTGTGGGCGTCCATCCACTCCGGGTCGCGCATCAGGTCATAGGCGGCATAGGGATGGATGATTCCCACATACTTGCCGTTGATGGTGGGCGCGTTCTGCGCCCGGAGCTTTGCAACCACCTGCTGCAAAACCTTCACCGTCAGCTGGCAGGTATTGTCCAGGCTGGCCCGGGAGGTAACGGCTGTCTCAGCGCCGTCCGCGCCGATCTTGGGGCAGTAAGTAACGTTGGTGCCGCTCTGAAGCACATTGCGCACCACGGTGTCCAGCGTCACACCCGCCTGTCTGCCGAGGATCTTTGTCGCCTCCACAATGGTGTTGTCGATGGCGGTCAGCTCAAGCACATCGGACTGGGTGATGTAGTCGCCGTACTGGTTGACGGTAGCGGTCACGGTGCTGACCGTCAGGCTCTTACCGTCCGGGGTAACACCTTCGGTCAGAGGGGTCAGCGCTTTGGGCAGGGACGCGAACTTTCTGAATTCAATATTCTTGCCGCCGTTTGCCGGGATAGGGCGTTTCTGACCGAACTGCTCATGGACAAGGTTCGCTTCCGCCTCATCGATGAGCGTCATGTCATAGTAGGTCTTCATTTCAGCGCTCAGGCTGTCCTGACCGGTGGTCTGCAGCTCGTTTGCGAACAGCTGCATAAATGCCCTTCTGTCCACCTTATGGCCACTGCACCCGGCGAACGCCAGAACACAGACGACCAAAAGCGTAATCATAATCGCGTACAGTTTCATGTTTTTTCTCCTTTCACTGAAGTTATTCTTGTTTGTTAGAAGACGATCCGTTCTCCCCTGGCAACCCGCCGGGCAATCTCAGCCCGGTCTGCCTTGGTGAGCTTGGAAACATCCGTCTTGACGATGGCAGAGGCGCCGTTTCCGATTCCGTTTTCCTTTGGACGGGCGTTGTTCGCAGCCACGCTGCTGGCCATTTTGTTCTGCACCTCTCTGGCCGTGTACTGCATGGCAGCGGGGATCAGCTCGTCCTTGTGAATGACCTGAAAAGCGGTTGCCACATCCACGTTGGCCCGCAGGAGGCTGGCGAACTGGGGGTTTTCCAGCTCCTTCTGGAGGTCAAAGTCAGGAAACTGCTGCTTGACGCTCTCCGCGTCCTGCATCCACTTGCTGTATATGGCCTCCGCCTGGTCCCGGTCTGCCCGCTCCCGCATCTGCCGCCGCAGGCTCTCGTTCTCCCGCTCCATATTCTTGATCTGCCGGAGCTGCTGTACGGACATCCCGCGGTCATTGGCTTCCTGTTCGTAGAACTTGTCGTCAGCGTGCATGGCATTGGTGAGCGCCTCGAGGTTCGTCCCGTCAACGCCGTACTTCTGGGCCAGTTCATCCAGAACAGTCTGCATCTGGCTGATTTTGCCGTTCAGGGCCGTCTCCATCTCCTTGCTGCCTTTCAGCCGCTTCTGAACGATGTCCTGCACCTGTTTGTCAAAATCCGCCTTATACTTGCCCTTGATCAGGGAATCAAAGGTCTCCGCGGAACCATCGGCGGCGTTGCCTTCCGGCTGTGCTGCCTGCTCCCCGGCGGCGGGAGCACCCTCCTGCTTTCCGTATACCACGTTGGCAAGGGGGTTTTTAGCGCCCTTGGCAGTCTCCCCGGCGGCGGGAGCATTTTCGCCCGTCCCGGAGCCGTCCCCCGCGCCCTCCGCGAAAAGCTGCAGGTTCATGCCCCGAATCATGCTAAAGAATTTCATGCTGTTCTCCTCTCTGCCGGTTACGCCGGCGAATCGTTATCTGTAACCCGGATCAGATCCAGATGTACATTCTCAGGGAAATTCTTTGCCAGCGTCTGTGCGCCGCACTGCTGCACCCAATAGGCCATCAGAGCCTGTCCATAGCTGTCTTCGTTGGGGCAGCAGATGATTTCACAGTTCCCCTCCCGGATTTTCAGCTTCGGCTTGCGCCTGAGCTTCCCGTCCAGGAACAGGAACTCCACGGCCTGTCCCAGCGTATAAGCAAGCATGGTCGCCCCGGCGCATACCAGGTCTTCCCCCTTCTTCCCTGCCCCGGCGTGGCCACGGATGGTCATGTGCAGAGTTCCCCGGTCAGGCTTTGCGTAAAATCGAATCTTGATCATAGCTATCTCTCCTTATGTCGGCACGGAGGAATCCGCCACCCGCTGTCTTGCGTCCTTTGTGACGCTGGATTCCCCGGCGCTGGCCGTCTGCGGCTCCTGCTGGGTCTGCATGGGCGTGACCGACGCAGCACCGGGCATTCCGGATACAGGCATTCCGCCCATCATCCCCATCATGGCCATCTGCTGGGCGTACATAGCCCCGTTCTGGGCAATCTTGTTCATGAGGATCTCTTTCCGGTCAAAGTCCATCATGTCCAGGCACATAAGCGCCTGCTGGTAGTTCTCCGGCTGGAAGAACCCGGCCCCATAGAATTGCAGTGCCAGCTCGTTCTGGCTCAGCTTGGAGTAGGGACTGCGCTTCTCGGCGGATACGGTAATGTCAAACTCCGGAACCCGGTATCCCATATCCACACCCATCACACTGCCCTGATCCTGGGGCTGGATTCCGGCATTGGAGTAGCTCACATACTCGTTCATGCCGTTCTCTCCCACGATGCGGAACTGCCGGGGCATATCGTAGAACTGCCGGATCAGCTCAATGACCATCACGCAGACCTTGCGGAATGCCCGGTAGGTCGCCTTGCTGGAATCCCGATCAATCTTGCTGCCGGCCTCCTGCATGGCGGCAATTGCGGAAGCCGCCGTAACACCGCTCTGGCTGCCGCCGTTGCTGATATCCCGGTTGCCGGTGGTCTCCTTCAGCTCGTCGATTTTGTTTTGCAGAACAGTCACATAGATACCGGACAGCGTCTTTCCCTGAATCGGCAGGATACTGTCCTGTGCCAGACCGCCGTCGGTATGGACGAATGGCTTTGTTGTGTCCGCGAACTCTTCCTCATTGACACTGCCGTCACTGCGGATGAAATACCGGGGTCTGGAATTTGCCAGCATATTCTCTAAGATCGCCTGATTCCCCCTGTCAATGTACTCCTGCGGGCTTTTCGCCACATCCACGAACCCAAAGCCACAGGGCGTACCCTTCATTGGGAACAGCGGATCAAACACAAACGGGTACATCCCATGGTCATACCATCCGCGCTCGGCGTAGTTGGGGTCATTCTCCGTGGCAAATATCACCGTGTCATTGATGAACTTGCAGTAGTGCAGCACCACCTTGCCTTCCGTGTTCCGCTTGCGGTAGTACCAGTCCACCACGGCAGAGCTGTCCGTAGTGTCCACCTGATCGTCATACTGGTATTTGCCCAGGTCAATGGAGCTTTTGCCAAGCTTCCCTTCCAGCTCCGGGTACTCGTCAATCAGGCTTTCATTGTCCCGCAGCACAACATGGAACAGGTTCCGGCTCTGCTGAATGTCATTGACACCAGGCTGCCAGAACAGGCTCAGTACGTCCACCCGCTCGATGGCAACGTCCCCCAGGCCACCCAGCTTACTGCCGTCCCAGAACACGCCGAAGATGCCGGTACCGCCGATGAGCTTGTCGTACACCTCGTCGTTGTAGGTCTGCTCGAAGTCGCACTTTTCCAGCAGTACCGGGACAATGGAGGATAGGCTCTTCGCCTCCTGCTTGTCCCCTTCCTCCCGTGGCAGGATATTGGGGGAAGGGTAGTTGTCCATGGCGGATGCGTGCTTATTGGAAATGGCGTTGAACAGCCAGCCGGATACAGGTTCCACCTGGTTTTCCACCTTGCTGTCCTTGCGCATACACTCCCAGTTGCGCAGCTTGTACCACTGCTCCGCGTCAATGACCTTCTGCTCCAGATTCTTCTTGCCTTCCTTGTAGTCGTTGAGAATCTGCCTGGCCTTGTTCACCTGCTCCGTTCCAATCGGCCCGCCCTTCTGGATGGTGAAGCCGGTATTGCCGGGAATCAGGCTTCCGCTCTGCACTCCTGTACTCTGGCTGGTTTCCAGTCCGGCAGAAGCCGCCTGCCCCTGCAATGCGGTCATGTCCATGTTTCTCACTCCTCTATGATCTCAATCCGCTTGTGCGGTCTGCTGATAATGTCCTTCTTGTCAATGTCGAGGAACAGCTTTGCCGGGCTTTCCTCATATGGATCACGAGGCAACGCCTTCCTCGGGGAGATTGGCCGTGACATGAGGAAGTACCGCGTCTCGTCCGCCACATGGTCTTCGCCGTCCGTGTCCAGGTCTTCCACCCTGTTATCGTCATATTGCAGCAGCGGTATCGTCCGGATAAACGCCTTGCAGTTTTTGAACACATACATCATGGGATAGCCGTTTTCATCAAAGGCCATCCGGTAGTGCATCTGCATCCACCCGGGAATCCGCTTGTGATCACCCGGCGTGAAGTAGACCCGGTACTTTGCCGCCGTCTGTGCAATGCTCTCGCCAGTCTCCGCGTCCCAGATAGCCGGGTCAGCGATGCCCTGTATGTTCTTCCCTGCCAGCCATCGGTGTTCCGTTTCGATTCTGTGTATCTCCGAGAACACCTGTGTTGGCGTCCACTTTAGGCCCTCGTTTGGTGTCTCCCGGCATCCGTAAAATTCCAGAATGCGGTACACAACACCGTCATAGTCCACGGCCCACCAGCCGCAGGAGAAGGGCTTGTTGTAGCCCCAGTCGAAGGATCGGTATATCTTCCACCCGTCCGGGATCTCAAACGGCTCAATGACGTGGGTATTCTGCCGGTCTTCGTAGTGCTCAGGCCTGTCCGCGAATTCCTCAAAGAACTGCCCCTCGTACACGTCCCACTTGCCATCCAGCCAAGCCGCCCGCAGCTTTGGCGGCAGGGAGTTCAGATCGTCGATATACTCCGGCTGGCTGGCCATCAGGGCCTTGTTGTCCGTTACCTTTGCCTGAATAAAGCTGTAGTTCTCCGGCTTCTCTCCTTTTTCATATTTGCGGTCTATGAACAGCCGCTTGATGTAGCCGTGTCCAACACCACCCGGATTGCAGGTGTAATACGTCCGTTTCGGGAAGCTGTTGACGCCACGGACGCAGGCATTGATTTTCTTGATCCATGCCTCCTGAAGCTGGGTTGCCTCGTCAAGGAAGATCACGTCATATTCCGCGCCCTGGTACTGGTCAAGGTCGGAATCCGTGGCGCAGTAGCCGAATTTGATTGTGCTGCCGTTTGGAAAGGTGAACACCTTCTCGGATTTATTGAACACAGCCAGTCCGTTCAGTTCCTCCCGAAGCTGGTTGATGTGGTTGTTCAGAAGCTCCGGAAATGTGCGGCGCACAATCAGAATCTTGATGCCGTTATAGGCACACGCCAGCATCTTTGCTTTTGTCCGAACCGCCCAGCTTTTCCCGCCGCCACGGGCGCCGCCGTAGCCAACGTGCCTGTGATTGTCGCAGAGGAACTCATATTGCGGCCTGCTCATCATGCTCAGATCGATCACGCTCATACCATGAATTCCTCCGGCATTCCTTCCACAACAAGCTTTGCGCCCTCCGGATTCTTGTCCGCTTCCGCCTGCCGTCTCAGGTTGGCAATCCGCGCCTCCTGCTCCTGCCTGTCGAGGTCAGACCGCACATCCAGAATAGATTTCAGGTCACGCAGGGTATTGGTCAGCTGCTGCAGCCCGCCCTTATCCACCGGCCCCTCCCTGTCTCTGCAAACCACCTTCTGCTCCGTGGTAACCTTCTCAGAACCATTCTTGGTTGTCTTCTTCTTGACGACAGTCTCCATGTCCAGCTCGTCCACAGCCTTCTCCAGCTTGTCAATCAGCCGATTCGCTAACCTGTTAATCCGGTCATCCACCTTGGCATTCTGCCTTGCAACCTTCTCCACGGTTTTTGTAATGGCCTTGTCGTGGGCCTGTTTGCGAAGCTCCACCCACTTTTCTGCCTTTGCTCTGTCAGCCAGCGTAGGAAACGGAACCCCATATTTTGCGGCAAGCTCCCGGTAAGACACGCCGCCCTGAATGTATTCCGTTCGCATAGCGTCCCAATCCACCACAATGCCTGCCGCCCCCTTTCTACGGGCCATGGTAGCAAATCTAAAAACCGATTTCTAAACCCACAAATACCCACTTGACATATCCTAGGATATATGCTAGGATATACTTAGAAAGCAAAAGAAACCAGAAAAACAGGGCATTGCCCGGAAATTGGAGGAAATCAAAATGGGAGCAACTAGTCATTACGCAGCGAAGCAAACATTATTGGAAAGGGAATTCGGTGTTAGTTACCAGCGTTGGTGTGAACAAAATCCGGAAGACGACAGGATGCTGTTTTGTAACCTTTACAGGATATATATGGAAACCTGTGAGGATATGAAAGCAGTCCAGAACATTCATATCAGGTGTGCTGTTAATGCGCGGCTACAGGACGATTGGAATACATTGGAAAGAATCCATTCGCGGTTCTCACATAAGGAGTGATCAAAATGAAAGTAAAAGAATTGATTGCAAAAATGAACTGTTCATCTTCCCTGCCGGTGAGAATGAAAACAGACATCAGTGATCCTGGTGTGCTTTTGGCCTGGAAACATCAAACCGTTATTTGCGGTGGGAATTGTACCGTATCCAGTTTTGAAGTCAGCAAAGATGAAATGGTCATCTACTATAAACCTGTTAATCAATAACAAAACGCCTGACCTACCGGGCACACGGGGAGAAAGGAAAAATCATGGAAGTCTGCCTGATTGAGCGAACCTACAGCAGCGGCACCTGGTATCAGATCATGAAGCGTGACAGCACCGGCTACGACCATTGTTTCCCTGGCAAGCTGTTCACCCTCCGGGAAGCGGTTGATACAGCCATTGCCCACGACATGAAAATCGTAGCAATCGGTGATACCTGGCAATGCCTCAGACGTTGACATACCACCTCCAGCATGGTATCCTATGATACATAAAGGGGGTGCCGCAATGGCAGTCAAAACGCCGCCGTCACAGACACGCTGGAAGGCCGAGAACACAGTCGCCGTGAATATCACCATCAGCAGGAACGCAGACCCAGACCTTTACGAATTGTTCGTGGGATCCAGCGGGAATCGTGGATCCATCGCCCGGGAACTTCTCAGGGAAGCAATCGCCGCCAGAAAAGAGAGAGAAGCCAACGTCAAATAAGGCGTTGGCTTTTTCCGTGCAAAAAAGAGGGAGCCGAAGCCCCCTCTAATCTGTATCAATACCGCATCATCTCAGCACCACGACGCGCCCGGCCTCGATCAGCCACTTCAGCTTGTTCTCAAAGTACCCGGCGATATTCCGGGTGGCCTCCAGCTTCCACACGCCGCCGTCCGCCTCATAAAGCCCCACATTGCCGCCGTTATCCAGCCGCAGCAGGAACTCGCTTTCCGGCTGGTCAACCTCAAGGAAGGTGCGGAAGGGCCGCAGCATCACCCGGGGCTTCACCGTCACCGCACTGGTCAGCGCGATACCATTCCGTGCCTCCACGGTCTGGGTCACGCCGTTGTCGCTGGACGTGACCTTGCTTTCCTTGCTGATGGAGGACAGCAGCTGGAGCAGATACTCCGTGTCCGGGCCGGGAATGTACAGGCTTCGCAGCTGCACAACGGCTTCCTCATGGGTCATGTAGCTGTTGACCCGAATCTTGGGCGTGTCCGCCTGGCACTCATACAGCCAGCACCGGTCCATCTCCCCGTCCAGCGTGGTAAATACCCGCACCGTCCGATAGTCCACCACCTGAATCAGAATCTGATCCCCGGCGAACAGGTCAGCGGCCTCATTGGTGACCATCTTGCACACGCTGTCAAGGCCGGTCAGGGTGATGGACTTGGGGAAGTCCTTCTTCGGGTCAATGCGAACGAGGTTGGCAGAGGCGTAATGCTCACCCGCGATATCGTACACCTTGGGGCCTGCCATCTTCTCGATCTTCTCAATCATTTCTTTCAGCATAGTTTTTTACCTCCTGTTATTTCATAGCCGCTACTTTCAGCAGCTTGGGACCTTCCTGAACGCTTCCGTCAATTGCCACCTGTCCGGGCACCTGGGGCGTGCTCTCCACCAGCAGCATTTCCCCGGTGTCCGGATTGGCGGCAATACCCAGGGTGGTGCCCACTGGCAGCACGGGAGCCAGGGCGCTCTTGGCGCTGGCGGATATCTTGATGTACTGCCGGTTCTCGTCCGGCTTCATTTCGATGGTCAGGGTGATCTTCCGCTTAGCGGTGGGGTCGGTGTTCAGGTCGAGGATATTGTCCACGGCCTTGGTGACCTCATAGTCCACACGCTCCTGAATCGCGCCCCGCGCCATTTGCAGGATACTTGTTCTGTTTTCTTGCGTCATACTTGGTGTTCCTTTCCTTTTTGTTTTTCCAGCGCTTATCAAAGCACCGGTTATTTGGAATCCCCCTCCGGGGAATGCCATACAGTTTTGCCTTTGACATTGTCAAAACTCCATCCGTAACTGCCCGTCCAGCGGTGCATTCTCCGTTTCCTTCCGCATCCTGTCCGGAACCACTTCCCTGATAACAGGCCCCCTACTGATCGTCCGGTTGAAGGCCCCGCAGGCCTGCCAACGCCCGGCCCAGTCCGATGCCTCACTGTGGGTCATGCCGTATACCTTGCATTTGCAAAGCGTGCGGTCATGGTATTTGCCATTGACAAAGTTGCTGCACTCCCGACAGACGTGTCCATCGGATGCTCCGAAAATGCGGTGCATGATGGCGATTTTTCGTAAAGCCATCAGGAACCCTCCTTCGGCTTGCTCCGATAGGCCTTCCACCGTTTACCGTAATTCTCTGCATCATGAGCGACAAGACTCGATAGATTGTAAGCATCACGCCATCTTGGCGCATAATCTACCGGCATTGGCGGGTCAAAAACGATGTACAATGGCTCGATTTCGTGCGGGTGCCTTTTGGACAAATGCAGTTTCAGCTCTTCCAACGTCAACGGATTCTGATTCTCCCGTTCCTCCTGCTCCCGGAGGGCGGCTATTCCATTCTTAATAGCTTTCAGGAGGCATGGGCTGATATATGCATCTTCAACTCCGTTGACATAATGGATTCCAACGTAGTCATTCGCACGCTCTAAAATCTCAATATCTGTCATCCCTCTTCACCGCCTTTCAGCGCCTTTTCCGCTTCTTCTCTGGTCATGTTACACCTCCAAATCCATCATGGCGCCGCAGAGCGGACAATATTTAAGCCTGTCAGAACTGGTTCTCCATTCTGTTTCTTTGCAGGCTGTGCATTGCCACTCCGTTTCGCCACAAGCATAGCCGACTTTTACCCACTTCCCATGCCGAATCGGGGCAACATCTGCGGCAGGCAAGTCACATATCGACATCTTCAGTCTTGCACTGTCACAGTCATGCAGTGTAAATGCTCTAGTAGCCGCTTCCTTCTCTATGTACTCAGCCATCGTCATCCCTCCTGTACATCCGTTTCCCGCAATTCGGGCAATAGGAAAATCTTGGGAGTTCCAGCGGAATCGGTATCATTGCATCGCACCTCGGGCAGATACGCATTGTTCCCATCCTGAATTGTGGGAATTTCGAATGAGCGTCAATCCATTCCCCAGGCTTCATGTTTTCCAGGTCATAGTCACACAGAGCATTAGGCTGCTTCTCCACGCAGGAGATCGCCGCGCTCATAACGTTCTTGAGGAAAATGTCCGGCAGCGTGTCCCGGATTCCGCTCAGATCGTGGATCAGTTTCTCAGATGAAATCAGCTTGTCCATATCTAGCCCCTCTTCCCCGTCAGAATCCAGATCACATCCGCGCCAAGCTCATGCAGCCTTTGCAGATAGATAGCCGAAGGAGCAATACCGCAGCTCCATTCATACAGCACGTTCTTCCCGCAGCCGATGGCGATAATGGCGTGTTTCTTCTTTGGGAAAAGCCGCCTGACCTCCGCAGTTGCCCGGTATCCGATTCCGATATCCGCTGTCTTTCTCACTGAGAAACCTCCTGATTCCACACCACCTGTACATCATGCCGGCACAGCCTCCAAAACGTCCGAATTCCGCAGCTCCGGCACTTCACCCGGTGAGCCGTTCCAGCCATTCCTTGGAAAGACTGATACACAACATCCTCCGAACCGCATTTGCAGGGCCGCAGTCTGAACTGGCTGTCCGGTGCCGGCTTGTATTCATCCATTGTCATCATCCTCATAAATCTGTTTTAACATCCCATAGACCTCACAGTTCTTGTACTTGTCACAGCAAAAGGTTTTCACCTGAATCAGCAGATCCTCTGTATAGTCGAATCTGTGAATCTGTCTGCTTTTCTCAATCATGCCATCACAAACCACTTCATGCTTGCAGTCCGAGTGCCGGTAGTAGGGGCACTTGGCGTAGTGGTCATACCAGACAGTTGCCACGTCAGATTCCCCCTTCCAGCTCCCTCAGTTCTTCCGCATACCTGTCCTTGTCCTCCGCGTCCGTCAGTGCACCGGCATCAAACAGCCGAAGCATTGTTCGTAAGAATTGAATCCGCTCCTCATCCCCGAGACCAGAAGCCACGCCGTCCCCCGGCCCGTCGGCAGACGGCGCCACAGGTTCAGGTTCAGGATCAGGTTCAGGTTCAGGATCAGGATCAGGATCAGGTTCAGGTTCATGATCAGGGTTTTTTTGCTTTTCAGAAAAACCATTTGCTTTTTTTGCTTTATTTTGCTTTTCGTCAGCGTCTTTTTTCGGCCTTCCGCCAAGCTTCCCGGCAGCCGCCCGCTTCCGGCAGGTTTCGTCATAGCTTGCCTTGTCGCGGTCGATGTGCCTCCGGATGTAGCGGAACATGGTCTTTGCCTGAACGCCGAGGTTCTCCGGCAATACGCCGGTGGAGACGTAGGCAAGGATAGCTTTTATCAGCTTCCCTGCTTCCGCATTCGTCAGCTCGTCCAAGTCCTCAAAGTCCTCCAGATGGAGAATCACACTGTCGCGTTTTTCGCTACCCATGCCCAATCACCTCACTTACCCCTGCACGCTGCAGTTACTTGAATCCCAGCCGGAACGCAGCGGGAAACCTTGTTGATGAAGTGCCCTTCATGGCTGTTGGCGTCGGAAAGGTGTAGCAGATGAATCTCCCGGCAGGCGCTCAAATCCAGCGTGCGCAGGTAATCGCACAGGGTACCAATCTCCATGTGCGTGTTCGCAATCCGCTCTTTCCGTTTCTCCGGAATCTTTTCGCAGCGTTCCAAAATATCTTTGTCGTAATTGGACTCGATGGCCAGGATGTTAAGCCCAGGGAATTTGTAGCGCAGGTTCACGGTGTCCGTGGCAAAGGCCAGCACATCACCGTCCGCCCTGGACTTGATGAGAAATCCCAGCGGCTCCGCAGCGTCGTGAAAAGTTGAAAATGGTACAATATCAAAGCTCCCAACGTTAAACTGCTCCATGTCGGCTATGATGCTTACGCAGTCCGTTTCCAGCGCGTCCGCCGTGCCCTCGCTCATGTAGATGGTCATGCCGTCCTTGATCAGTTCATGAACCGCCTTGGCGTGGTCTTTGTGCTCATGGCTCACAAGACAGGCGGCGAACTGAGAAAGAGAAAATCCGGATAATTCTTTCAGCTTCTTGTGGGAGACCCCGCACTCCAGCAGAATGCGGGTTTCCTTGTCGCTGACGATATACGCGTTCCCGTGGGAAGAGGACGCCAGTGCCGTAAACATCATATGGGGCATACCTCCTGAGCGCTCTGCGGCGGATTTGCAGCCGTGTTTGCCTGTGCCTGTGCAATCAGACCGGAAAAAGGATTCTGGGCAGGCGCAGCATCCGCAGGGGACGTGACGGCAATTGTCGTGTCCGGTGCGTGCTCCTTCTGATACTGGCTGGACTTCTTGATCTTCTCCTGCACCCAGCCGGGAAGCTCCGCAAAGGCCTTTTCGTCCCAGGTTCCGATTTCCCACGTTTGCATTTTCGTTGCAGTGGTAGGAGCAGGAAGTCCGGGGAACAGCGGCATAATGGTGTCGATTTTTGCGTATTCGCCGGTTTCATTCAGCAATACGTTAATCATGGCTGGCTTTCCGATCTGCGTCATCGGGTTAAATTCGCTGAAAGCTTCATCGGAATACTGCACGCCATTCCAGCTGGAAATGAACGCCCGGAGATTGCTGTTGTTCTTGCTGGAAATGGTAAACTCACGGCTCAGCTGCCGGGGTTCCTGCTTCCCGTCCACCTCGATGGTTACGGAGGGAATGTCGAATGTAATCATCAGCCTCGGAGAATAGTTCTTGTACTTCTCAGAGTATTGATCTCCAATATCAAATACACCGACGCACACCGCCAGATACTGTCCTGCAGGCACCGGCGGAAGCGCCGCCTTTGCTCTGTCCTTAATTTTCATGCTCGATTCTCAACTCCTTATCCTTTTCGCTGACCACCAGGCGCACCACCTGACAGCCGCATTCTTCCAGTTTGGTCACGCTCTCGGCGTTGTCCACGAACAGCGGCACCGTCACGCCGTAGGCCCTGCTCAGCGTATTGATGATGTCAATGCCCACATTGATCTTCATGCCGTTGTTCAGCCCCATGTAGGGCACGCCGTCATAGGTAACGTCGCAGCGGTCTTCAACACCGCCGTTGGCCTGCTCCCGAAACAGCCGGAAATTCGCCAGACGGAACCTGTCGTTGATTCCGTTCTCCACGAAAGACGCCTTGTACCGGCTGAACTGCTCCATCAGATACAGCATCCTGTCCAGCTGGCCCAGATTGTCCGCCGCCGCCTGAGCATCCTCACGGAGCTGCACAATGCGGCTCTGGGCGTACTGGTATGCGCTCCGCTTTCCGGCAATTTCGCTGGCCCGGGCGATCTCCGCCTTGACCTCAGAAATCCGCCGCCGCAGGTCGCTGGCTGCCGCGTTGGAATCCGCCTGTAGGACTTCCAACTCTCTGCGGGAATTAGAAATCCACTTCGAAATGGAACCCTTTTTCTCAGCGTACTCCGGCAGATCGGTGATGGTCACCACCTCCGCCT